>JAFRFY010000157.1 GCA_017434085.1 Clostridia bacterium | reverse complement strand
GAGGACGAGGACGAGGACGAGGAGCATGTCGGCGAGCTGGTGCTCGACGACGAATACTACGGCACCATACTCTTCAGCGCCGACGACGAGCCCAGGCCCTTCCTGCTGTATGAGGAGAAGATCAAGCCCGAAGCTGACGAGGATGAAGCGGAGGACGAGGAAGAAGACGAAGAGGAAGCCGAAGACGACGAGGACGGCGACGAGCTGGAGATCGTCGACGAGGACGAGGAGGAAGAGCCGGAAGAGCAGGATGATCAGGCGGAAGCCGGGGATGAGGCGGACGAAGAAAACGACGATGGCACGCCCGTGAATAAGCGCCTGCGCATCGAGGCCATCAACATGCAGGATGAGGAGGAAAACGACCTGTTCCTGGATGAGGAGGAGGGCCGCGAGAAGTACGAGGAACTGCACCTCAAGCTGACGCCCAACCACATCAAGGTGCTCAAATCCAAGGGATTCAGCGAGGTCGTCTACGAGTACGAAAACGGCGAGCTGGCCATACAGCTGGACGAGCTGGCCGATGAGATCGACGTGACGCCGTTCGAGAAGCCCGCGCGCACACAGTACACGGAGCCCGGGCAGGACGGCGAGGACGACGAGATACAGCTTGTGGACGAGGACGTGCTGTTGGACGACGATGTGCCCGTGGTGGATGACGACAACGACGAGCTTGAGTTCGTCGACGCGCAGGACGAGGACAACACCGTGCTGGAATCCGTCGGCATGGAGATGACGCCCAACATGAAGTCGGTCAGCCTGTACGAATTCGTGTTCAACCAGCTCACCGACGAGAACATGACCGAGCGCGAAAAGGCCGCCATCGGCGCGCAGGAGGCCGCGTATCCGTATCGCCTCGCGGCGTATGCCGCCCACGGCGAGCGCGACGCGGAGGACTACAAGCGCTATCCGCTGCTGACCTTCATGAAGCTGGATGAGCTGCGGATCACGCTGGACGATGAGCCGTCCGAGGACGCGCAGCAGGTGTTCGTCTCCGACGATCCCGACATCACCAGGGACGAGGACGCCGTGAAGCGCACGCCCGCGGAGCCGGTCACCGTGGACGACAGGACCTACGTCGCCTTCACGCCCGAGCACAGCGGCATGTACACCGTGATCGATGAGGCGGTCGAGGACGAATTCGTGCCTCTCCCCGGCGTCACCTACGGGCCGGTGAGGATACTGGTTCCCGGCGTGACCTACGGCCCCGTGACTACCCCGGAGCCCACGCCCGCGCCGGAGCCCACGCCCACCCCCGAGCCCACGCCGACGCCGGAGCCGACACCCACGCCGGAGCCGACGCCGACCCCGACCCCCACCCCGACGCCCACGCCGGAGCCGGTGATCGAGGACCCCGATCCGGTCTATGCGTACAGCCGCCGCTCCAACGAGGGCAACCAGTACTGGCTGATCAAGACGCAGGAGAAGACCGTCGAGTACTACTCCGGCCTCGATGATGAATACTGGACCGGCGAGTACACCGGCAGCCTGATGAGCGGCATGGATGTCAACACCAGCAACGGCAAGCTCATCAACATCGCGCTCAAGTTCCAGCAGACCTATAAGTTCGCCCTGATGAACGGCGACGGACCCGAGCTGCTGATGGAGCAGGACGATGTGAGCAAGGTCGAATCGGAGCTGGCCGCGCACAGGTAAGGTATTATGACAAACGAGCCACCCCGCAACAGGGGTGGCTCGAATTATGTATTGCTATTCCGTCGCCTGCACGGTCTCTATGGTGGCGTTCTGCGGCGACGGGGTGGGGGCGGGCGGGGGCTCGATGTCGGGCGACTGCACCAGCACGGCGAACACCCAGAACAGCACGGCGCAGATGAGCGCCATCAGGAACACCACCACCCGGAAGACCACCCGCGACAGCCGGTGCTCCGGCAGCTCCAGGCGGGAGGCCTCCGCCTCAAAGGCGCGATACACAGAAGCCGGGTGGGGCACGCCGGCGCGGCTTGAGAGCTGACGCCGGGCGATGTCCCCGAACAGCGCGTCGAAGCGGCTGCGCTGCTGGGCGGACAGGCCCCGCTTGCAGCGGCTCTCAAAGCGGTCCAGGACGCTTCGGACGTGGGTGGGGGAATCATCCGTCAGCCGCGCGATACGCCCGGCAGAGAGCCCCACGCCGTGCCTGAGCATCAGTATGCGCTGGTTCTCGAGGCTCTCCCGCGAAAGCTGCTTCTGTATGGCGGGCTCGTCGGTCTCGGAAAATCCGGGCCAGGTGAAGTCGGTGTCGCCGGTGGCCGATTTCAGCTGCTCCAGCGCCTCCTCCCGCACCGCGCCGCGCAGCTTCTCCCGAAAGCCCATGCCGCCCTCGGCGCTCTCGGACCACACCTCGAGGATGGCGCCGCGCAGGGCGTATTCCGCCTGGTCGTAGTTGCCGCAGATCACATGCGCGGTGTTGAAAAGCTCCGGGTACAGGGGCTCCACCCGCTTGAACCAGAGGCGCAGGGCCTCGGAGGTTTGTTCGCTCATGGCTTGGACTCAATGGGCGCTCAGCGCCGCGATGCGGTTGTTCAGCGGGCGGATGCGCTCGTAGATGTCGGCGTAGATGGGGTAGATCTCGGCGTAGGCCTCCCGCCAGGCGGGGTTGACGGGGTGGGTGGAGCGGGCCGTGACCATGTGGGCGGCGTCAGTGTAGTCGGTGAACAGGCCCACGCCCACGCCCGCGGCGATGGCCGCGCCCAGGGAGGTCGCCTCGCCGGGCGTGCGGTGTACCTGCGTGGTGATGCCGTAGACCGAGGCCAGTATGTCCGGCCACAGGCCGCTGCGCGCGCCGCCGCCCACCAGCATCATGTTGCGGGCCGGCGCGCCGCACTCCGCCATGATCTCCAGGCAGCTGTTCAGCGCGAAGGCCACGCCCTCGTAGACGGCGCGGGCGATGTGCCGCCGGTCGTGGTACAGCGAGAAGCCCATCAGGCAGCCGCGGGTGTTGGCGTCCCAGTAGGGCGTGCGCCAGCCCATCATGGTAGGCAGGAAGATGACGCCCTCCGCGCCGGGGGCGATCTGCCGCGCCATGTTTCCCACCAGCGATACGTCCGCCCACTCGTCGCCGCCGCCCAGCAGGCTCTTGACGGCCCAGTCGAAGGCCGAGCCGAAGCACTGCACGGTGCCGCAGACGTGGTAGTCCTCGCCGTTCATGTCCACCCAGTTGAATATGCGGGCCTTGGGGTCCAGCAGGGGCCGGTCGCTCATCTGGCACACCCAGGCGCTGGAGCCCATGTTGGTGTAGGCGCTGCCGGGCTCGGCGACCCCCGCGCCGCGGGTGGCGCAGCAGCCGTCGCCGCCGCCGATGGCCACCGGCGTGCCGGCGATCAGCCCGGTCTGGCGGTACACGTCCCGGGTCACCTTGCCCCGGATGTCGTGGCCCTTGAGCAGGTTGGGCATGGTGTCGGGGTCGATCTTCAGCGCCTTCAAAAGGTCCACGGCCCACACGCGCTTGTTGATGTCCAGCGCGCTGGTCAGGGAGGCGTCGGAGTAGTCCGTATAGCCCCAGCGCCCCGTCAGGCAGCCGTAGAGGTAGTCCTTGATGTTCAGGTACCACCGTGCCCGACTGTAGATCTCCGGCTTGTTTTCCTTGAGCCAGAGGATTTTCGGCAGCATGTAGTGGGTGTCCGGACGGTTGCCGGTCATGCGGTAGAATTCGTCGAAGGTGATGATCTCCAGGATCTCGTTGACCTGCGCCTCGCTGCGCCCGTCGGAGTGGATGATGTTGGGGTAGAGCGCCTTGCCGGTCTCGTCCACGGGGATGCAGCCGTCCATGGTGCCGGACAGCCCCACGCAGGCGATGCGCGCCGCGCTGACCTGCTTGAGCAGCTCGCGGATGCCGTCGTACATGGCCGCCCGGATGACCTCGGGGTCCATCTCCGCCCAGTTCGGGTGCGGGTATTCGGTGGGATAGCTGCGCCGTACGGAGGTCATCGCCTCGCCCTTCGTGTTGAAGATGGTGCATTTACAGCCGGTCGTGCCGGTGTCACAGGTCAGAATGAGATCTCTTTCCATGACGTATCCTCCGTTCTATCGTCCTTTTTTGCGTTGATTGAGCACCTCGCCCGCCGCCGCGCCGACCAGCGATACGAACGCGCACAGAAGCATCGCGCCCGCCGGGGGCAGGTAGCCCCAGATCAGCACGTGCGTCGCGCACTGGCACGCGGGCGGGGCGATCCAGGCGGCGTAATTCAATAGCCCCCGCCTGACCGCCCGGAGTGCCGTAAAGGCACCCAGGAGCGGCGTCAGCACCCACAGCGCCGCGCCGTACAGCGCCGGGTGTACCCCCAGCGACAGCGCCGAGAGCGCCCCTGCGCACAGCATCACGGCGATCTGTATGGCCCACGCGGCGAGCCAGCCGGGTTTCCCCGGTCCCTTTTTTCCACTGTTCATATCTCTATTATAACCGTTTTTATACATTCTTTACAACTACTAATGGTGTGGATTACGCCCTAATGGATAATTCATTTTTGCCGCCGAAAGGGATAAACTAAAGAAAAACAGCGGCAACGGTTCAGTCCGGCGGGCGATGAGGGCATCGCCCCTACGACAGCGCGGATACCGTAGGGGCGATGCCCTCATCGCCCAATCGAGTGTGCAAGCCGGACTGAACCGTTGCGAAAAGCACGGTGATCTCGGAGGGCGGGGTATGAATTATAAGGAGCTGGGCAGAAGGGTCAGGCAGCAGCGCGTGATGTGCGGCATGACGCAGGAGGAATTGGCCGAAAAATCGGGCATCTCCTGCTCCTTCGTGGGTCATATTGAGCGCGGGGAGAAGAAATTCAGCATCGGCACGCTGGTGGCGCTGTGCAACGCCATGAAGGTCTCCCCGAACTACCTTTTGCAGGATTCGGTAGACGTGGAGGTGCTCAACAGCAGCGTGGACGTGGGGCGGCAGAACAAGGCGCTGTTCGACGATCTGATGAACGTGCTGCACGAGCACCGCATCCGCGATAACAAATATTGATCGACCGCATTGACAAATCCTGCCGGATGGGTTAAAATAGCATCGTAAAACCGCTGGGGGCGCCGAACAGGCTGAGATGGGCGATATCGTCCGGTCCCTTGGAACCTGAAGTGGATAATCCCACCGTAGGGAAGCGGACGGCCGGAGCGACCCGGCATCCGTTTCCCGCGTGCGCAGAACGCACGCGGGCTTGCTTTTGGGTAAGAATGCCCCGGCGAAACAAAGGAGGAAACCGTTTATGAAGAAGCTGTTTGCGATCATGCTGGCGCTGATGCTGGCGCTCTTGACGACCGTCCCGGCGCTTGCGGAAGCCGACGGCACGGCCGAGGCGGCGACGGAGGCCGTCGAGGCGGCGGAGGCGCCCACGGCGTCCGCGGTATCGCCCATCGTCGAGAGGCTGGTGTCGCTGCCCTGGTACACCTGGGTACTGCTGGTGCTTTTGCTGGGCACGGGCTTCATACTGGCCATGGGCGCGAAGCAGAACACCTGGAACAGCCATCGCGTGGCCATGGGGGCCATGTGCATCGCCATAGCGTTCGTGCTGTCCTGCATACGGCTGCTCACCATGCCCCAGGGCGGCTTCATCACCCCCGCCGCCATGCTGCCGCTGGTGCTGTTCATGGTGGCCTGCGGGCCGCTGCAGGGCTTCGTGGTGGGCTGCGCCTACGGCATTTTGCTGCTGATCACCGACCCCTACGTCATCCACCCCATACAGCTGTTGCTGGACTACCCGCTGGCCTCCGGCGCGATGATCCTCGGCTGCCTGGCCACGCTGCTGCCCATTGAGCGCCGCTGGCAGCTGCCCATCGCTGTGTTTTTGGCGGGCGTCGGCAATTACATCATGGCGGTGCTGTCCGGCGCGATATTCTTCGCCGAGTACGCCGGCGAGCAGAACGCATGGATCTATTCCCTGACCTACAACATCACCTACCTGGGCCCCAACGTGCTCTTCTGCATGCTGGTGTCCTGCATCCCCGGCATGACGCGGCTGGTGGATATGATCAAAAAGAAGTAGCCTTCGATCAAAGCGGGGTCGCGCAAACTGCATTGCGCGGCCCTTTTTGCGTGAAATTTTGAATTTAGTATTGCAAATAGTGGTATTTTATGTTAGTATGATAATATCAACTTATGCTTGCTCGACTGTGAATAAAGGCCGATTATTGGAGGTGCGTCATGATAGACGTCAAGCTGTTGACACTGCTCAAGGTGTTCGAGACCGGCAACTACACCCGCGCCGCGGAGCAGCTGGCCCTGACGCAGCCCGCGGTCAGCCAGCACATCAAGCAGATCGAGAAGGAGCTGGGCATCACGCTGTTCGTGCGCTCCGGGGGCAAGATCCGGCCCACCCCGGAGGGGGAGCTGGTGATACAGTACGCCGAGCGGGTGGTTTCGCTGTACGAGAACCTGCAGCGGGCGCTGGTGGACCAGAAGCGCAACATCAGCCGCCTGCGGGTGGGGGTGACCCACACGTCGGAGAGCAACATCGTCACCGAGGTGCTGGCGCTGTACGCGGAACAGAACGATAACGTCAGCATCACCATTCAGACCGACACCATAAACAATCTTTATGCGATGCTCAAGACCTACAAAATCGACATCGCCATCGTGGAGGGCGCGGTGACCGACCCGTCCATCAACTCCATCATGCTGGACACGGACTTTCTGGTCTGCGCCATGTCCAACGAGAACCCGCTGGCGAAGAAGAGCATCGTGACGCTGGACGAGCTCAAGCAGGAGCGCCTGATACTGCGCCTGCCCAGCTCCGGCACCCGCAACCTGTTCCGGGCGCACCTGGCCAGCCGGAACATCTCCATCGATGAGTTCAACGTCACCCTCGAGGTGGACAACATCGCTACCATCAAGGACCTGATCCGCCGCAGCTACGGCGTGTCGATACTGCCCCGAAGCGCCTGCCTGGACGAGCTTAAAAAGGGCAAGATGACCGTGCTGCCCATCGAGAACCTGAGCATGATCCGGGAGATGAACATACTCTACCACCACAGCTTCCGCCATCCGGAGATATTGCAGGACATCGTGCGGATCTACAGCGAGAAGGCGCGCTCCATCGGCGTGGAAATGGAGAAGTGACATGCACATACTCTTGACCAATGACGACGGCATTTGCGCCGAGGGCCTCCGGGCGCTGTGCGACGGCCTGACGGCGGCGGGGCACCGGGTGTCGGTGTGCGCGCCGGACCGGGAGCGCTCCTCCGCCAGCCACTCCGTGACGCTGAACCGTCCGCTGCGGGCGG
>JAFRFY010000156.1 GCA_017434085.1 Clostridia bacterium | reverse complement strand
TCCGCAGGGCGGGCGATGAGGGCATCGCCCCTGCGACAGCGTGATATCCGCAGGGCGGGCGATGAGGGCATCGCTCCTGCGACAGCGTGATATCCGCAGGGCGGGCGATGAGGGCAACGCTCCTGCGACAGCGTGATATCCGCAGGGGCGATCCCCTGATCGCCCGCCGGACTGAACAATCATGGTGTTTGCAGGAAAACCCGCGTGCCGCGTCGAATAATGACAGAGAAGGGGGTGCTTCCATGCGCGCGAACAGCCGGAAGATCGCCGTCAGCGGCATGATGGTGGCGCTGGGCGCGGCGGTGATGCTGCTGGGCGGGGTGATCCCGCTGGCCACGTTCTGCTGCCCGGCGCTGGCGGGGTTTGTGCTGATCCCGCTGGTGTTCGACTGCGGCAGGACCCTCGCCTGGTGCGGCTGGGCGGCCATCGCGCTGCTGGGGCTGATGCTGTGCCCGGACAAGGAGGCCGCGCTGCTGTTCGCGTTTTTGGGCTACTATCCCGTGCTCAAGTGGGACATCGACGTCAAATTCGCGCGCCGTCCGTGGCTGCGCAGGCTCGTGAAGCTTTTGCTGTGGAACGTCGCCGTCGGGGCGATGTACGCGCTGATATTCTTCGTGCTCCGGCTGGACGAGATCATGGCCGACTACATAGACGCCACGCTGGCCATGACGCTGCTCACGCTGTTGATGGGCAACGTCACGCTGGCGCTGTACGACGTGGCCCTGGCGCGGTTTGCGTCAATCTACATCGTGCGGTTCCGGCCGAAGCTATTCCATTGACGCCCGGATGACCCAGAAGCCCCCGCCGCGGTCCACGACCTCGGCGGTTTTGTATTGTTCCTTCAAATGCTTCAGCGCCGAGGGCGCGCCCTGCTGCTTGCGGATGACTATGTACAGGCTGCCGCCGGGGTTCAAAAAGTCCCGCGCCCGGTCGAACAGGCCGTAGATCACCGCCTTGCCCGCCCGGATGGGGGGATTGGTGACGATGGCGTCGAACGTGCCCGTCACCGGCGCGAAGCCGTCGCCCTGCAGCACCTCCGCGCGCACGCCGTTCTGCATAAGGTTGCGCCGGGACAGCTCGACCGCCCGGGCGTTTACATCCGTCATGACGATCTCAAGCCCCGGGTCCCGCGCCCCCAGCGCCACGCCCACCGCGCCCCAGCCGCAGCCCAGGTCCAGAACCCTGCCCTTGAGCTCCGGCAGCGCGTTTAAAAGCACCTCCGTGCCCCGGTCCAGGCCGTCCCGGGAGAATACCCCCGCGTCCGTGGTGAAGCGCAGGGTCCGCCCCAGCGCGCTGACCTCGATCTGCCGCTCGTCGTGGGCGGACCGGGGGTTTTCGGTGTAGTAATGCTCGGACATAGCGCACCTCGTTTTTGTTTCATTATACCATGATTGTCGGCGTCTTTCCCTTCGGGAGCCGCCGACCCGGCCAACCGGGCTTCGCTCCGGTTGCCTAATCATTATAGCATACTGCAAAGCAAAAAACAAATATCAGCAGCCGGCCAGCCGCTGATATTTGCTATGGAAAGGGATTTGTTTATTCGCTCCTGAGGTATTGCAGCGGCACGTAGCCGTTGACAGCCTGGGTGACCCCGTCGCTGACGGTGGTGACCTTCGCGCCGCTCTCGCCGATGCCGGTGAGGTACAGCCGCGTGCCCATGGGCAGCGTGGCCAGCACGGCGGAGTTGGCCTGCGGGCCCTGGTACATCGGGGCGTCCTGGTTGGTGACGACCACCTTGTAGTTCTTGCCGGCGCGGGAGGTGCTCACGAAGATGTAGGGCACGTACAGCTTCCGGCGGCCCTGCTTCACCAGCGCCCAGAACTGGCTGGAATCGATGCCCAGCAGCGTGAGCCGGTTGTTCTTGTTGATGTGGTAGTGCCTGCCGGTCTCGGAGGCGGAGTTGCTCAGGATCTTGCCGGACACCTGCGCGTACACCGGGGTGGTCAGCGTGGCGGGGTTCGCGGTGGACAGGGCGCTGGCGTCGCAGTAGGCCACATAGCCCTTGGCCGTGCGGATCTTGGCCACGGTGTTGTTGCTGGTGTAGCCCACCAGGAAAACCTCCTGCCCGAAGGACAGCTTGCCGATCTCGATCCAGCTTTCGGGGTTGACCATGACCGCGGTGGAGCCGCTGGCGCACCACACCGGGGTGCCCGTGGCCTGGGGCGCGTCGTCCAGGTACACGGTGGGTATGAAGCCGTACTTCACGCCGTCGGTCACGCGGTACCACAGCCCGTCGGAGGTGATGGCCACCGCGGTGACGGTGTCGCCCTTTTTGAGGTTCTTCACCCGGCCGGAGCGCTTGGTGGGGTTCTTGTACATCGGTACCCGCGCAAGCTGCACGTACATAGCCTTGTTCATCACGTTGGGGTTGGCGGCGGACAGGTCCGACAGCTTGCAGAACGCCTTCGCGCCCTTGGCGGAGGTCACCTGCGCCCACTCGCCCTGCGTGGCGGTGACGGTCACCTGGTCGCCGAAGGTCAGCGTGCCCATCCTGCGGGACTTCTCGTTGGCCTTCTTATAGAGCCTCGTGTTGGCCGCGGCGACGTACATCACCGTGTTGGTCTGCGTCGCGGCGGCGGGGGCGGCGGTGGGGTCGAAGGGGTTGTAGCCGCCGATGGTCT
This sequence comes from Clostridia bacterium, assembly GCA_017434085.1. Lineage (GTDB taxonomy): Bacteria > Bacillota > Clostridia > Christensenellales > Aristaeellaceae > UBA2862. The sequence goes on along the minus strand of JAFRFY010000156.1, from coordinate 13,469 downwards.
GGGTGGGCTGTACGGGCGCGGGGGTGGCGGCGGTGCCCACGCCGAAGGGATCGTTCACCACCGGCGCCGCGGTCGCCGCGCTGCCGCCCACGCCGAAGGGATCGTTCACCACCTGGGTGGCGGCGTTGTCCGCCAGCGGGTCGGCGTTCTGGCTGGTGCCGATCACCGGCTCGGCGACCGCGCCGGTCGTTCCGGTCGCACCGGTCGCACCGGTCGCACCGGTCGCGGCGGTATTGGATTCAAACAGGTTTGTGGAGGCCGCCGCGCCGTCGGAGGCCGCCTCGGCGTCGCCGGAGGCAAAGGGGTTGTAGCCGCTCAGGTCGGTGTCCTCGCCGGGTTCGGCGATGCCGACGGGGATGAGCAGCAGCATCGTCAGCAGCAGCGCTGCCATGCGCCGGATTGTCTTTTGCGTCATCGTATCATCATCCTCTTTCCATGGATACTAAAGATTATAAACCACACCTATGATATGAAAGTGTCAAAATCCGTAAAAAGTTTGGAAGGTTGAGTAAGATATCATTACAAATCATCACGGATTCGGCAACATTCGTTCGCGTCACAGACGGGCGATGAGGGCATCGCCCCTACGCCACCGTTCGGAGTCGGGCAGTTATTCATCCGCCGGAGGCGCGTGTGCCGGGCAACCGTAGGGGCGATGCCCTCATCGCCCCTGCTTGGCCAGGGGTACGTGAATGACAACCACGCCCCGCGAAAAATGCGACTTTTTCCGGACGAACGCTTGCAATCGCGTCAGGAATGTGATAAAGTATACGTGTGAAAACTGAATAGACAGCGGGTGTCGGGCGCACTGCGTCCGATGAAAAGGGAAGCGGGTGCAAATCCCGCGCGAACTCGTCACTGTAATCGGGGAACGGGCCGACAGCATGCCACTGGAAACGGGAAGGCGCCGGCGCCGCGATGATCCGTGAGCCAGGAGACCTGCCCGGCTGTATGCCGAAGGCGCGACGCGCCTTCATGTCACGAGACCCTGACAGCATGACGGATAGCGGGAGAGCTTTGCTCTGTGTCTTGTGACACGGCAAAGCTCTCTTGTATTGCTGCCCAGGGGAGATCCTCCCCGCAAGGGCTTCAATAAATATCATTTGGGAGGAACTTTATCATGAAGAAGCTGATTTCCCTGCTGATCGTGCTGGCGATGGTCGCCGCGATGGGCGTTGCCGCCTTTGCCGAGGACGCCGACAAGGCCGCCGCCGACGCGGTCGCCGAGCTGATCGACGCCATCTACGTCCAGGAGCGCACCGAGGACACCGACGCCCAGATCGAGGCCGCCAGGGCCGGCTGGGACGCCCTGACCGACGCGCAGAAGGAGCTGGTTGAGGGCGAGGAGGCCGATCCCGAATACTTCGGCCGCGATACCGGCGACGCCTCCGCCGACGATCCGCTCAACGCCGACGACATCGGCGAGAACGAGCTGCTGGTGGTGTCCTTCGGCACCTCCTTCAACGACAGCCGCGCCGAGGATATCGGCGGCATCGAGAAGGCCCTGATCGCCGCGTATCCGGATTGGTCCGTGCGCCGCGGCTTCACCGCCCAGATCATCATCAACCACGTGCAGGCCCGCGACGGCGAGAAGATCGACAACGTGGCCCAGGCGCTGGAGCGCGCCGCCGCCAACGGCGTCAAGAAGCTGGTCGTGCAGCCCACCCACCTGATGCACGGCGCCGAGTACGACGAGCTGTGCGACACCCTGGCCGCCTACGCCGACAAGTTCGACGCCGTGGTCGTGGCCGAGCCCCTGCTGGGCGAGGTCGGCGAGGACGCCACCGTCATCAACGCCGACAAGGAAGCCGTCGCCAAGGCCGTCGTGGCCGCCGCGAACGTGCCCGAGGACGTCGCCCTCGTGCTGATGGGCCACGGCACCTCCCACACCGCCAAGGTCACCTACAGCCAGATGCAGGCGCAGATGGACGCGCTGGGCTACAAGAACGTGTTCATCGGCACCGTGGAGGGCGAGCCCGAGGAGACCGCCTGTGAAGCCATCATCGAGGCTGTGAAGGCCGCCGGGTTCACCAAGGTCGTGCTGCGTCCCCTGATGGTCGTGGCCGGCGACCATGCCAACAACGACATGGCCGATCCCGAGGACGAGGAGAGCTGGATCTCCATGTTCACCGCCGACGGGTCCTTCGAGCAGATCGACTGCCAGATCGAGGGCCTGGGCCGCATCCCCGAGGTGCAGGCGCTCTACGTCGCCCACACCGCCGACGCCATCGGCGCCATCGGCTGATATAAGGAGCCGTTATGAAGAGAGCATTCGCAATACTGCTCTGCGCGCTGCTGGCGCTCTCCTGCGCGGCGGCGCTGGCGGAGGCTTCTAAGGCCGCGCCGCTTGAGGACGGCGTGTACACCGCCGCCTTCACCACCGACAGCAGCATGTTCCACGTCAACGAGGCCCTGGAGGACAAGGGCACGCTGACCGTCAAAGACGGGCAGATGACCATACACGTCACGCTGGCCTCCAAGAGCATCATCAACCTGTTCCCCGGACTGGCCGAGGACGCCAAGAAGGACGGGGCCGAGCTGCTGGAGCCCACCGTGGACGCGGTGGATTACCCCGACGGCACCACCGACGAGGCCTTCGGCTTCGACATCCCCGTGCCCGCCATCGGCGAAGAGTTCGACGTCGCCCTCGTGGGCAAGAAGGGCAAGTGGTACGACCATAAGGTCATGGTCAGCGATCCCGTGCCCGCGGAAGAGGCGGAATAGGACCGATAATGAAGAAACGCCCCGCATGGCTGCGTGCCGTGCGGGGCGGTTTTTGGTGGAGGGGAGGATAGGGGAATGAGGAGTTAGGAATGAGGAATGATGGGATGCCGGGAGCCCCTACGATGGTATTCGCACCGACATAACCCCTACTCCCTACTGCCTACTCCCTGTTCCCTGACCTTCAAGGCAATCAACCCCACGATCAGCAGCACCGGGAAAACGCAGCCCGCCAGCATCCCGGCGCGCAGGTCGTCGCCGGCACGCTGGGTGACCCAGCCCACCAGGCCCGGGGCGAACGCGCCGCCCAGGTCGCCGGCCATGGCCAGCAGGGCGAACAGCGCCGTGCCGCCAAGGGGCATGCTGCGGGAGGAGATGCTGATGGTGCCCGGCCACATGATACCCACGGAGAAGCCGCACATCACGCAGCCCGCCAGCCCCAGCAGCGGATTGCGGGCCAGGGACGCCAGCAGGTAGCAGATCAGGCACAGCGCCCCGGAGGCCAGCATGGTCTTGGACAGGTCCAGACGGTCGCCGAATTTGCCGTAGAGCGCCCGGCAGATGCCCATGGTGGTGGCGAACAGGCACGGCCCCAGCAGGTCGCCCACGGCCTTGTTGAGGCCCAGCGCCGACTCCGCGAAGGCCGATGCCCACTGCGCCATGCCGAGCTCCGAGGCCCCGGAGCACACCATCAAGAGCACCGCGATCCAGAAAAGCGGCGTCCTGAACAGCGCTCTGATGGTCATGCCCTGCCCGTCCTCCACCAGGTGCTCGATGGGGCAGGTGGCGAAGTTGTAGATGTTATAAAGTGGTACCAGCGCCCACAGGCAGGCGAGCACCCGCCAGCGGTCGATGCCGAAGGCCGCGAAGAACGCCGTGGACAGCACGATCACGCCCACCGAGCCCCAGCAGTAGAAAGAGTGCAGCAGGCTCATCACGGCCTCCTTGTGGTCGAAGGGGCACGCCTCCACGATGGGGCTGCCCACCACCTCGATCAGCCCGCTGCCGATGGCGTACACCACCACGCTGATCATGATGCCCGCGAAGGGGTCCCTGAACAGCCCCGGCAGGAAGGCCAGGCCCATCAGCCCCGCCGCCGAGGTGACCTCCGAGGCGATGACGGCCCTGCGGTAGCCGATGGCGTCCACGAACCGGGCGCACAGCAGGTCCACGATGAGCTGCGTGAAGAAGAACGCGGTGGAGATCAGCGCGATCCTGCCCAGCGGTATGCCGTAATCGGCGTGCAGCTTCAAGAACAGAAGCGGCGCGAAGTTCGCCGCGATGGCCTGGGTGATGAAGCCCAGGTAGCAGGCCCTCAGGGTCTTCTGATAGTTTTTGTGCGTGTCGACCATGGAATGCTCCCTTTTTGGCGCTTCACGGATAGTTGGGGGATACTCTTTTACGTAAAGAACCTCTTATTTGATGATGTGAGGTGATTTGCGCGCAAAGCGGGACGCCCTCAGGCGTCCCGCTTGCATCATGCTCAGACGAGCTTGCTGAACTTGGAGGAAACCCAGCCCTTCCCGTTGCGGAAGGCGACCTTGTACCAGACCACGCCGCGGTAGTCCGTCTTCTTGTCGCCCATGTAAGGGGCGGTGTCGCCGGTGTACAGTATGCCCAGATCGGCGGATTCCTTGTCGGCGTACTTGCGCACGTGCACGTCGCCCGTGGCCTTGACCCGCTTGCCGGAGCCGCCCTTGCCGCCGACGACCTCGTCCAGTTCCTGCTCGTTGAGCTCAACCGCGTTCTTGTTCTCGATGTTCTCCATGATTCATTGCCTCCTTCGCAGCGTCGATGATGGTGTCGCTTACCATAATATTCTATCACAGACGGGCCTTGAGATGTCGGGGAGAGATGGGCATTTGTGGGGCAAACCCGGCACATTGCCGCCGTCTGCGCCCCGGCGCTCTCCTTTCCGTTTGCAGGGCTATTGTACCACGGGCTGTGTCACAGAATCGTCACACGGTCGCTCGATAAAAAGCGGCGCAGTATTTCCATCGTCTCCGACAGGGTTTTGAGGTCCGCCGCCACGTCGCCCGTCTCCAGCGAGTGATTGGCCCCCTCGGTCAGCTTGAGCGGTATGCCCTGCCGCGCGCACGCCGAGGCGATACCGTCCGTCGCGGCCCAGGGGTCGGCGGTGCCGTGGAAGGCTATGGCATGGCCGTCGGTGTAGTCGAAGGTCTCCAAAAGGGGCGTGAGCAGCGCCAGCCGCGCGGGGATGCCGTGGCTGCGGGCGTAGCGCGCCGCCACCGCCGTGCCGATGCTCTTGCCGATAAAAACGATGTCGGCATACGCCCGCCAGTCGACGTCCCGAAGCAGCGCCTCCGCCTGTTCGCAGGCCATGTCAAAGGCCCGCCGCATCTTCTCCGGGTCGCCCTTGATGTTACGGGGAAAGCCGCCGTAATTCACATAAAGCACGGTGTAGCCCGCCTGCGCCGCCAGCTTGCCGGCATAGTACATCAGGGGCTTGTCGCAGGTGTAGCCGATACCCGGAAACAGCGCCGCGAGCTTCATGCTGCCACCCCGCCCGAGGGGATGGGGGAGCGTTTGATATATACCATTGCTGCCGCCTCCACAGTATGATGAATCCGCCTGATCCTATGATACCAGATCGCGCCGGGGGTTTCAACCGTTTTTTGCACCGATTCGGCGGGATTCATTTCAACGCACCGTGCCCCTGGCTGAGCCGGGCGATGAGGGCATCGCCCCTACGGTGAACTGGAGCATAAACCTGTGGTTGATAGATGCCCGTCCGAATCCGAACGAAGGTGTAGGGGCGATGCCCTCATCGCCCAATCTGTGTGGATGGCGGCAGGACGGCTTGCAAAACAGCCGGGACTGTGCTACACTAAAACAAACGAATGACAGCCCACGCGGGAAAGGAGTATGACATGCTGACACTGGAAAGGGCGCGCGCGCTCAACGATACCATGGTCACCCAGGAGCACCTGAGGATACACGCCATGAACGTCTCCTACGCCATGGGGGCCATGGCCCGGCACTTCGGCGAGGACGTCGAGCACTGGGAGGCCATCGGGCTTCTGCACGATTACGACTACGAAAAGTATCCCGAGGAGCACCTCCGGCACACCGAGGCGCCGCTGCTGGCCGCCGGGGTGGACCCCGACGAGGTGCGGGCCATACTCAGCCACGGCTACGGCATCTGCACGGACGTGGAGCCGGTGACGAACCTGGAGAAATCCCTGTTCACCGTGGACGAGCTGACGGGCATCATACAGGCCTGCGCCCGCATGCGGCCCAAAGGCATCGCCGATCTGGAGGTCAAGAGCTTCATGAAGAAGTTCAAGGATAAGAAGTTCGCCGCCAAGTGCGACCGCGCGCTGGTGCTGAAGGGCTGCGACATGCTGGGCATGGACGTCAGGGACGTCGCCGCCATCTGTATCGAGGGCATGCGCCCCCACGCGGCGGAGATCGGCCTGCTGGGCACGGAGGCGTGAACGAGCATAGATGTCCGGCATCAAAACACCTGCTGCGGACTGTAACGCTGGCAGGTGTTTGTTTGTAATCACATGTCGGCCGTCAGCGTGCAGTCCGTATACTCCGCGCCGTTCACGGTCAGGGTGACGCCCTCGGGCACGATCACCTGTGCGTCGTCCTCGATGCTCAGCGAAGTGATCAGGGAGGTGCCGGTCACGTGCCATACCGCGTCGCCGGTCAGCGTGACGTTGACATCGTTGCCGCCGTTGGCGTTCACCAGGTTGGCTACCTGCCCGATGGACCAGTATTCCTCGATGGTGAAGGACGTGTTCTGGTACTGTTCCGCGAAGGCCGCGGCCTCGTCGGCGTCGTCGAAGGCGTAACCGCCGTTCTCCTTTACGGCCTGCGAACCCTCATAGGTCACGTGGATGGCGGCGGTGGAGGCGATCGCGCCGCTGTAGGTCGCGCCCTCGCCGAAGGTCACGTTCAGCGCGTTGCCCTCTAATTCGTCGGAGCCGGAGGCGTTGTAGATGTTGCCGGTGTAGTCGCCGCCCGTGAACGCGAAGGTCTGCGCGACGCCGCTCGCCGCCGCTTCGGAGGTATCGAAGCCCGCGTCCTCCGTGTGGGTCGGCTTGAAGTTCTGGCTGCCGCCGTTGGTGTTCTCCGGGTCGTCGGCGTCCATCATGCCGCCGTTGGTGGCGTCGTCGTTGTCCATCACCTGTATGAGCACGCCGCCGTTGGTGATCGTCGCTTCGTCCACGGTGGCCGTGAGGACCTGGTTGGACGCGCCGGTCTTGACCAGGAAGGTGGCATAGCCGGTGTCCACCACGGTGCCCTTCTCGATGGTGATGCTGTTCTCGTTCTGGTGCGCCATGAAGCCGAAGGTGTCGGAGTGAATCTCGGTCGCCTTATCCTCCGTCGCCTCGTAGGTCGCGGTGGTCTCGCCGGCGTGGTTCTTGAGTGCGTAGGTCTGTCCCGCCTCCAGCGCCGTGTAGGTGGCGCTGCCGCCGGTGAATATGGTGGCGTAGGTGCCCACGTTGATCTCCGAACCGGCGAAGGTCTCCACCGCCCTGCCGATGACATAGGTGCCGTAGCCGGTGCCGTAGCTCACGGTGTAGGGGTTGTCCAGCGTCTCGGATATCTGCCCGCCCTCGGCCTGCAGGGGAGCTGCGGCGCTCTCGTCGGCGTTGTTCAGCGTAAGGGTGCTGTTGTAGACATTGAGGTACATATCGTCGCCCGCGTCGGTGGACAGCACCGCCCACGCGCCGGCGGAGGTCTCGCTATCGATTACGTTCGTGGTAGTGTCCCTGCCCATCATGTTGGAGCCTCGGGCATTACCCATGATACCGAGGATCCACGGCGGGGCGACCATCAGCGTCTGGGAGGGCGTGTTCAGATAATCCGCGCTCAGCGTTCCGCCGTCCGACTGGAGCGTGCTGTTCCGAATGGTCACGGTCGCGCCGGTGATCGCGTAATCCGCGTTCACGACCAGTATACCGTTGTGGCCGGATTCATTATCATTGATGACGATGCCGGACGCGCCGGTGTCGCCGTATTCGCCGGAGGCGATGCGCTCCGTCGCGGACTGCTCTTCGTCGATGCCGTCCGCCGTCACGTACAGCGCGGCGTCGTAGGCGTAGTCGTCGCCGCCGACGGAATCGGCGTCGGTGCCGCCCAGCGACCAGGAGCCGAGCTGCCCTTCGACCGCATTCTGCTGTCCGCCCGGCGCGTCGCCGGGGCCGCCCTGCGGGGGTTCACCGCCGGGACCGCCGGGGCCGCCCTGCGGAGGCTTGCCGCCCTGCGGGGGTTCACCCATGCCCTCGGGCGGTTCGGGCGGCTGGTTGCTGTGCTCCTTCGCTCCCTCAGTCCTTCCGGATATCCCCCATGCGGTCGATGATGATGCCGCAGACGCTCCGATCGTCCAGCCCGCGCTCTTCCCCGTGTCAATACAGCGCGTTGATGTATGCCGTCAGCGCCTCGCGGTCGTAGTATTTCCCGGGCGAGGTCAGTGTGAAATCGGGCTCCGCGCCGCGGTCGATGTCGTAGAAGGAACCGTTCTTCACAAAGGACATGCGATAGGGGCCGGACAGGCTGAACGCGGTGCCCCAGGCGGAGGAGGCGCGCATCACCGAGCAGGAGCCGCCGCCGGAGGTGCGGCCCAGCAGCGTGACCCGGTTGGACGCCTTGAAGGCGCTGGGCACCAGGTTGCCGCAGGAAAAGCTGACCGGGGAGATCAGGCAGAACAGGTTCTTGTCCTGCACGGTGTCCCGCGCGTCATATTCCCGGTCCAGGTTCACGTCGCAGCGGTAGGTGGTGGTGGACATGGCCCCGGTCAGGGTATCCTTGATGCTCATGGAGCCCTCGCCCAGGAACCATGAAATCACATAGACCGCCGCGACCATCGCGCCGCCGGTGTTGTTGGAAAGGTCGATGACCACGTTCTCGATGGGGCTGTCCTCCCGGGCGATCCGCTCGTGCGCCTTGATGATCATCCAGAAGGTGTCCACGGGCATGTCATCCTGATAGTAGTCGTCGGAATCGTTCGCCGCCAGATCAAAGCTGTCGAAGGTGATGTAGGCGGTGTTGCCCACCTCCTGATAGAAGGGCACGCCCTCCGGGAAGGCCGCCTCGCGGGCCTCGACGTATTTCCACACCTGCTCGTCCCACGCGCGCTCCGAGGGGCCGACGGGAAGCCTGAAATCGCTGTCGCCGGTGAGGTAGGACCAGGCGGTAAATTCGGAGTGGATGTCGTCCAGGTAATAGTTGATCAGGTGGTAGATGGCCAGGTCCGGGTTGGCGGGGTTTGTGTCCATCAGCGACTCGTCGAAGCCGATCTGGTCGAACAGGTTATCAAAGCGGTCGATGTCGTGGGTCTCCTTCAAGCCGTAGAGGTGGTCCAGCATCATGCACAATTCGCCGTAGCCGTATTTGCACAGCGCCGCGCTGCGCGCACCGGTGGGGGCATCGTAGTAGCCGCTCTCCTTCAGGTCGTTCCCCATGGAAATGAAGATGCGCTGGCCGTTGAAAAACGCGCCCAGGCCGCTACTGACGCCCATGGTGAAATCCACCAGCGTCTGCATCGGCACAAGGTACTGGCCGTCCTGCTCGATGAGCTCGATGCCGTAGTCCGCGAGATTGAGCACCAGCCCGTCGCCGTAGCGGTCGAAGGAAAAATCGGTGTTCTTCTGAAACAGCGTGGTATTCATTCCTGATTATAACAGGGCGCGCGCCGTCAAAGCGTCGGCGGGATGTCTGTAAAGCGTCTGTCGCCAAAAAATAAAAAACCGGGCCGTGCCCGGTGCATATCTCTGCCGTCAACGCCTGGATTCCCGCTTTTCAACCCATGCGTTGGTCAGCTCGGCCCATTCGTATTGCGACATGTATTTCCCGAGGTAGGCGTTCATGGCCTCGGGACGCCCCGCCATCCAGTCGTAGAAGTCAAAGGACACCTTTTCGGGAACGATGCCCAGCCGGCCCCACTGCTGTATGAATATATCCTCGCAGCCTAATTGCCGGAAGGTGTCCAGCAGGTCCTTGCGCAGCGTGCGGAAGTAGGAGCCGCTCACGTCCTTTTCCCAGAGGGCGGATATGATCTGCCGGTCGTCGTACAGCGCGCGATGGTCCACCAGGAACGCCAGTATCTCCCGCGTCTTGTCATAGCGGAACTGGACCGGCTTGTGGTCGATGAAGGCCACCTCCACCGGGCATTCGCGGGCGTTGCGCAGGGCCTCCTCGCCGGACGCGCAGGCGACGACCCGCGCCTCCGGCGCCGCCGTTTCGATCGCGTCCTTTAAGGCCGAAAGCGCCCTCGGCCGGTCGTCCACCGAGATAAAGGTCATGTGCTTCGCCTCCTGGGTATTGTAATGACCGACTCGGTGCCCACCCCGGGCACGCTCGATACCGTCAACTTGTCGCCGCACATCATCCGCAGCCGCTCGCGGACGTTCTCGATGCCCACGTGCGTCTTCCCGTCGTCCTGAAGCGCCGCCGGGTCAAAGCCCACGCCGTCGTCGATGACGGAGACGATCCAGCGGTCCGCGTCCGACCGCGTGCTTATGACGACCGTGCCGCCCTCCCTGCGCTTGCTGACGCCGTGCTTCACCGCGTTTTCCACCAGCGGCTGGACCGTCAGCGCGGGCAGCAGAAACGCCTCCGCCTCGCAGTCGAACCGCCAGCGCAGATGGTCCTCCATGGAAAGCCGCTCCAGCTTCAGATAGGTCTCCACGTGCTTTTTCTCCGTCTCGAAGGGCACCGGCGCCTTGCGTTTCAGGGAGTCGATGTTCACCCGCAGGTATTCGGAAAACTCGCTGATGGCCTGCCGCGTCTCCGCGGAATCCCGGGCGATGTCGTAGATCGCGGCCAGCGCGTTGAACAGGAAGTGGGGCTGGATCTGGCTGAGCATCGCCGCCATCTGGAGCTCGTCGCGCTCCCGCTGCTGCCGCCGGTAGCGCTCCATCTGGTCCTACAGTATGAACATGTACATCGCCAGCGCGGCGATGATGATCGCCGGTATGATGAAGTGTATGCCCGTGGTAAACAGCTGCACGGCGCACGCCGCCGTCGGCAGCGCGGAGTAGACCCAGAAGGCGTACTGCTCCCGGCGCGCGAGCCTCTTCCGCCCGACGATCAGAAGCGCCATGTTCAAAAGCAGCGGCAGCACGGAAAACACGATGGACACCCAGTAGCCGTCGCCCCGGTGGTAGACGTTGTTCCCGTCCACATAATAATACAGCCCCGTAAACCACGTCATCACGAGCATGCCGAAATAGAGCGACGACATGCCCAGGAACACGCGCCAGAGCCAGTGCCTGCGCCTGTCCGGGTCCAGCAGGCTGATCAGATACGCCGTCGAGACGCAGGCCATCATGGGGCTGAACAGGTAGTGCCCGAACCACAGGGCGCTGTGCAGTATGCGCGTCCCCTCTCCCGCGCGGCGTCCGGCGTCGATGAAGCCCGTGCCGGTGATCGAGATCAGGTCCAGCGCGAGGCAGGAAAAGAAGGCTATGAAATAGAACAGCGTCCGCCGGTTCAGCGATTTGCGAAAGCTGATGGCCTGGAGTATGCCGAGAAGGCTCAGCATGATCCCGGAAAAATTGATCGTCGCGTTCAGCTATGGCCGTCCGTCAAACATAGCGCACCCTCCCGTTTGCCTGAGTATCATTCATTTGCCGGGAACTGTCAACCGGGTAAATGCGGCGCCAATTTCACGTCATCAACGTTAAGTTTTGGGCTTTTTTGCCAAATAAGGCCGTCACAGACGCTTTTGTGACGCAAAATATGGTAATATATAGAGGGAGAACGCCGGAAAGGAGTTGGACTTCGATATGCCGTTTCGCAACGGGCGCATACGGGTGCTCGGCCTGGTGATACTGCTGTGCTTTGTCACGGCCTGCGCGCCTGCGTCGCTTGCCGAACAGCCCGCCTCGCCGCCTGGGAGGGATAATGCCGTCGCGGTACTGTTCACCAACGACGTCCACTGCTATTACGACAGGGATATCGGCTACGACGTCGCAACGCTGGGCAACCATGAATTCGACTACGGCTTCGACGTGCTGGACGGCTTGCGGGAAAAGCTGGACTGCGGATACATATGCGCCAATTTCCGCACCGCCGACGGGGAACCGGTCTACGCGCCGTACAGTATCATCGAATCGGGCGGCATGCGGGTCGCCTTCATCGGCGCGGACACGCCGGACACGTTCAGCAAATCCGCCATCCATGAAATCACGGACGATACCGGCGTGCCCATGTATGATTTCAAGGCGGACGCCTCGGGCGCGCCGCTCTACGCCTGCCTGCAGGGCTATATCGACGAAGTGCGCGATGAGGGCGCGGATTTCGTGATACTGGTCGGCCATCTGGGCAACGGCGGCGACGCCACCGAGGCCTTCAGGAGCACCGAGGTGATCGCGCATCTCACGGGGTTGAGCGCCGTGATCGACGGGCCGATCTATGTGACGGGTCACAAAAGCCCGGATCCCGATACCGTCGGCAGCGCCATCGCCTGTGCCGCGCTGCTTCGGCAGCTCGGCTATGACGCGTGCCCGGTCGTGCTCGGAGAACTCAACAATCAGACGAAGTTCATCCTCGAATCGGCGGGGATGGAGGCGCCCGAGCAGCTCGAAGACGCCTCGGGCTGCAACATGATCCTCGTCGATCACAGCGAGTACACCCAATCGGCCGAGGGATTGAGGGACGCCAGGATCTCGCCATCGTCGATCATCACGGCGACGGGGCCGTCACCACCGGCAATCAGCTCATTCAGGGCGTCCCTCTCCTATGAGGGCATGACGGACGAGCAGGTGTTCCTCAGCAACTACAAGGAATACGAAAGCGGCGGCACGAAGTACGGCAACGGCTGCGTCAATGCCTACGACGAGGCGGACGCCAAGGAACTGGCGGAGCGCATGCGCAGGGTCATCCCGTCAGCGGCGCCCGAAATGGACATGGCGTTTGCCCAGATCTCGGCGTTCCACGACGACGTCAATGTCAGTTACATCGTGCCCTCCGGCGACGCGGCCGCCGAGGTGCTCGAAACCGCCTTTGGAGACCGGGCGGTCTTTGACGGAACATCCTATGTGCTCAGGCCGGGTGTCTCCAGAAAGCAGGTTCTTGTTCCGGCGATCACGGAGGTCCTGGAGGCCCATCCGAGGGAGTGAGCAAAGCCCGAAGCGAATGATCATTGGAAGATGCAATCAGAAGGAGACAAAAGGAGATGGTGCAAGTGAACATACTGAAGCTGTTGTCGGCCATACTGCTGGATTCCAGCTTCGACATCACGCTGATCTTTGCCGTGCTGTACATCGTCGGCCTGTGGGGGCTTTTCAAAAAGTCCGGGATCGACAGCCGGTGGGCGCTGGTGCCGGTGGCGCGGCAGTACCAGCTGGCGCGCTGCGCCGGGCGCGAGTCGGAGGGGCGCGTGTACAGCATGGTCTCGCTGGGCTCGATCATACTCAGCGCGCTCACGATACTGATGAATTTTACGCCCACGGAGGCGGAGAAGGTCACCGGCAGGGACCTGCTGCTCACGGTACTCTCCCTGAGCCTGTTGATGGTGCACGTCATCTACCACATCCGCGTGGTGATGGGCCTGATCGAGGTCTACGGCGTGAAAAAGCGCTGGATGTGGCTGTGGCTGACCAGCGTGACCAGCTGGATCCCGGCGCTGCTCTGGGGCTTCAACCCGAAGTACCAGCCCGCCTGGAAGGTGCAGGACATCAAGGCCGAGCTCGAGAAGCTGGCGCATCAGGGCAGCGCCGACGTGATGGACGAGGGCCTGACCGTGAACCTCAGGGACCGCACGGTGACCG
>JAFRFY010000155.1 GCA_017434085.1 Clostridia bacterium | reverse complement strand
CACGCCCAGCGCCGGGACGCCCACGCCGACGAGCGCGCCCGTGAGGCCGCACAGCGCGGTCTCGGCGAGGATCACGCCGCGCAGGCCGCGCCGGGACATGCCCAGCAGCCGCAGCACGGCGAACTCCCGCCGCCGCTCGTGGATCATCATGGCGAAGGCTAAAAGCAATATCGCCAGCGCCAGCGCCCACACCGCGCCGATCAGCGCCCGGGCCGCGCGGGCGATGCCGGAGAGGCTGTCGGACACGTCGGTGAACATGCTGCGGGCGCGCACGGCGGTGACCTTGCGGATGTGCCCGTTGAGCCAGTTGTTGACCTGGCCCGGGTCATAGCCGTCCTTCACCTTCACGTACACCGCGGAGATCACGTCGGCGCCGCTGGTGATTTTATGGCTCACACCCTTCGCCTCCGCGGCGGCCAGCAGCTTGCGCATGGTGTCCATGCTGCAGTAGACCGCCGTGTCGAGCCCGGTGCCGGTCTCGGCCAGCTTCGCCACGACGTGGGTGTACTGCTCGTAGATCTTGAGCGTCTCGCCCACGCCCGCCGTGACCTTGCAGCCCACGGCCACCTCCATGTCGCCGAGGTCCCGCGCGTAGCGCTCCTCGATCCACGGCTTCACGGTGAAGTCCGCGTCGGGGTCGATGCCGATGATCTGCACCTTGATGGCGCAGCAGTCGGCCTTCAGCGAGGCGAGGAAGGTCTGCGGCGCGGCGATCTCGACGCCCTGCGCCCCGCGCACTTCGTCCAGCACCGAGGCGTCCATGTAGAACGCGCCGGTGGTGCCCTGCAGGAGCATGTTCTTGAAGCTGACCTTGCTCTCGGCCTCGGCAGGCATCACGATGATGTCCGCGCCGAGCCGCGCCTCGAGGCTTTGAAGCCCGCGCCGAAGCGAGCCGACCACCACGGAGCCGCCGAACACCGACGCCGATAAAAGCGCCGTCAGCAGTATGAGCGCCGCGGTGCGCCCGGGCTTCCTGAGGAGGTTCTTGATCGGCAGACGCGCGGTTCCCATAGGCTATTGATCCCCCTTGCGCGACATAAGCGCCCCGACGAGCGACGCGACCAGCATGGCGGAGAAAAGTATCGTCATCGCGGGCTGCGTCAGCATGCGGCAGCGCATGGTCGGCATCTTGCAAAGCTGAATCAGCGTGCCGGGGGTCAAAAGCCCCAGCAGCGACGCCGGCAGCATCGCCAGGTAGAGCCCCGCGCGGGCTTTTTTTATCGCCAATGCCATCAGCGACAGTACCGCCATCAGCATGCCCTCGCCCAGCAGCGCCCGGCACGCCCAGTGGCACGCGCCGAAGCTGCCGTCCTCGTGGACGCACGCGCCCAGGAAGGTCTGGCTGCCGAGGGCGGCGATGATGGACAAGATAAGGATGATCAGGGCGGGGAGGATGGATTTCTTCATAGACGTTCACCTTTCAGTAGATTAGGAATTAGGAATGAGGAATTCCCCATTTCCCATTTCCCATTTCTCACTCCACGAAATGCTCGTTCACAACCTCCCTCGCCACCCTGCCGTGCTCCAGCACGATGGTGCGCTGGGCGGCCTCGGCGACCTCGGGGTCGTGGGTCACGACGATCAGCGTGGTGCCCTCGCGGTGCAGCTGGCGGAACAGGTCGAGCACGATGTTTTCGTTGGCCTCGTCGAGGTTGCCGGTGGGCTCGTCGGCGAGGATCAGCTCCGGGTGGTTGATCAGCGCCCGCGCCACGCACACGCGCTGCTGCTCGCCGCCGGAGAGCTGGCTGGGCAGGTGCTTCGCGCGCTCCCGCAGGCCCACGCGCCCGAGCGCCTCCAGCGCCTCGGCCTCGTCGGGCATGGAGTGGTAGTACTGCGAGACCATCACGTTCTCCACCGCGGTCAGGTAGGTGACCATGTGGAACTGCTGGAAGATCAGCCCGATCTTGTCGCGCCGGATGTCCGTCAGCCGCTTGCCCGGGAGCCGGGAGATGTCCTCGCCGTCCAGCAGCACCTCGCCCTTGGTGGGCTTGTCCATGCAGCCGATGATGTTCATCATCGTGGACTTGCCGGAGCCGGACGGCCCCATGATGGCCACCCACTCGCCCTTGTCCACGTGGAGGCTCACGTTGTCCAGCGCCTTCAATTCGCCGTAAATTTTTGATATGTTTTTCAGTTCAAGAAGCGCCATGTTTTACTCTCCTTTCAGCACGATGGCCGGGTCAATGGCGACCGCCCGCCGGATGGGCATCAGGCAGCTCGCCGCGGCGATGAGCATCGAAACCAGCACCGTCGCCGGCAGCAAAAGCGGCTGGAATGTGATGGACGAATTGAACACGTTCACCGACACCACCTGCGCGAACACAAAGCCCAGCACCGCGCCCAGCACGCCGCCCAGCAGGCCCAGGAACATGCCCTCGCCCAGGAACTCGCCGCGGATGGAATTGTCCGACGCGCCCAGCGCCTTCCTGAGGCCGATCTCCCGGCGCCGCTCCGAGACCACCGCCATCATGGTGGTGGACACGCAGATCATCGTCAGTATCAGCACGACCACGGTCACCAGGAACACCAGCGCCTGGAGCTTGCCCAGCACCGCGGTCTCCGACTTGGTGACGCGCTTCACCAGCCGCGCCTGCACGCCGTCGCCGGTGAGCGCCGCGGCGTAGGCGTTCAGTTGCTCCTCGTCCGCCGATATGGAAAGCTCCGCCACGTCCAGCCTGTCCTCGCCGGTGAGGGCCTGCAGATCGTCCGTGGACATGAACACGTAGCCCTCCTCCTCGCCGCCGGTCACGAGTATGCCCGTGACCTTGTAGCGGGTGGTCCTGGGCTTGGCGGCGTCGGCGGCGGTCGCGGTGTTCAGCGCCTCCACCACGGCGTTCGAGGTGACCGTCGCGCCGGATAAAGCGTCAACATCGTTACCCATTTCAAGCGGTAATGCTTTCCCGATAAACTGCTTCAAAAACAGCGCGTCCTCGGCGGTCCGCCCGCCGTACTCCGGGGTCTGGGTGGAGGCGTCGATCTGTATTTCGGCGATACGCGCCTGATCGTCCAGCGTCGCCGTCACGTAGACCATGGCGTCGCCGAAGCCCTTGGCGCTGCCCGAGAGCGCCGCGCCGGGCACCCGGTCGTCCTCGGCGCTGCCGGAGGCGTCCTTCGCCGCGGGCTGCCAGGTTAGCTCCATGTCGGAGCCCTCCTTCACGCCGATCGTCTCGGCGATGGCCTTGCCCACCAGCACCTCGCGGGGCGCCTCGGGATAGCGGCCCTCCACGCTGAAATAGGGGCTGGTCTTCTGGACCTCTTCAAAATCGGTGCCCGCGGTGGTGAAGGACTGCTGGCGCGAGGTCATGTCCAGCCGCACGTAGCGGTAGGGCGACGCCCCCACCAGCGCGTCCGCCGGCAGCTTTTGAAGCGCCGCCGACAGCCTTTCGGAATCGAACGTCTCGCCCTCCGCGGGCATCAGCAGCATGTTCGCGCCGTAGGAGCGCATCTGCGCGCGCATCTGCCGCGGCACGTCGTAGTAGATCGTCACCATGCCCGCCAGGATCGTCGCGCCGATGCCTATGGACAACAGCGCGATCAGCATCCGCGAGCGCCGCCGCAGCAGCGACGCGGTGACCATTCTAAGGAACATCCTTCTCTTCGTCATGTCAGTGTCCTCCGTGCAGCACTTCCGCGGGCTTCAAACGCAGCACCATGCGGATGGCGGGCAGGGAGCCCGCGACGGTCACCAGCGCGATCAGCCCCGCCACGATGGGGATGACCCGGGTGTTCATCTCGATGGCCGAGCCGAACACGCTCTGGCCGATGAGCTGCGCGAAGCCGAAGCCCATGCCGTAGCCCGCCGCGAAGCCCACGAGCGCGGTGATCAGTATCTCCGTCATCACCACGCCGGTGATGGAGCGGTCCTTCGCGCCGATGGCCTTCAATAGCCCGATCTCCTGCGCGCGCTCCATGACGGAGGCCGTCACCAGGTTGGAGATGCCCAGCGCCGAGCCGATGAGGCTCAGGGCCGTGATCAGTATCATCAGAAGCTTCGTCTTGTCCAGCACGGTGCCCTCGCTCTCGGCCACCTGCCGCACGGCGCTCGCCACCGAGCCGGTGATGACCTCCTGGATCTGGTAGCATATGGCGCTGACGTAGGCCGTGCAGTACCAGGTCTCGTAGTCGCGGCTGGTGAGCGCCGCGGGGTTCTTCGCCGCGCGGCGGGCGAGGTCATTGTCCGGGGTGGTCAGCGCGGAGACCTCGATGGACGCCACCTTGCCCTCGCGGTCGGTCAGCGCCTGCTCGGCGTCCAGCGTGGCGAAGATCTGTTCGTCCTCGTCGCCGCCGGCGTCGTAGATGCCCACGATCTCCATGTCCCGGTCGCCCAGTTTGACGCGCTCGCCCACGGTCCAGCGCTTCCTCTCGGCCAGCAGCGCGCCGACCATGATCTCGTTATCGGCGTTCTCGTCCGCCTCGTTCAGCCAGTGCCCGTCGGTGATCTCCCACCAGGAGCGCATACCCTGCACGCCCGCGTCCAGCTCCTCGCCGGTGGGCAGCGACAGGTGGTGGTTGAACCAGGTGCCGATGACCTTCGCGCTCTCGCCGTCCGGCAGCGCGACCTGCGCGTCCAGGAAGGGCGTGAAGTCCACGATGTTGAACGCCCAGAAGATGGTCTTGAGCTTGCCCAGCTCGTCCTCGCGCAGGTAGGCCGCGTTCAGGGCTCCGCCCTCGCCGGTATCGTAGATGTCGGAGAGCAGCGAGGCGTCCTTGGGCTTCACGGTGATGTTCGCGCCGTAGTTTTTGAGCTCCTTGTTGACTTTGTCCTCCACGTCCATCACCACGTTCAGCATGCCCGTGGCCAGCGACGCGCCCAGCGCGATGGTGACGGCGATCAGCAGCATCTTGCCCTTCTGGTGGAACAGCACGCCGCGTATCATTCTGAAAAGCATTATTTGAACTCCCTTTCTCCGGCGATGAGGTCGGCCATGGCGAACACCAGGTTCCCGCCCTCCACCTGGTAGGGGAGGGGAATGGGGTTGCAGCCGCCCTTGAAGCCGATGGTGTTGGTGTTCATCACCACGTCGCAGCGGCGGCAGACCACCAGGCCGTTGCGCTCGTAGTAGCCCGCGTTGCCGCAGACCTCGCAGGCGTCCAGCCCCACGCCGTAGGAGGCGGAATTGGGCTTGCGCACCACGATCCAGCGCACGTCGATGCCGTTGGGCGTCTGCCACTCGAAGCGGTGCAGGTGGAAGTCGTTGACGGCCTCCATGGGCACGAGGATGCGGTCGCCGTCCTCGGTGAAGGTCTCCGGCGCGGACAGCTCCACCACGCGGGTGTCATACGCCTTGATGATCGTGAGAAAGCCCGTGAACAGCAACAATGCCGCCATCGCGCCGCAGGCCGTGCGGCGGAAGTGGCGGTTGCGGGCGCGCAGCTTGCGGTGCTGGGCGGGGTTGTCCCAGGGCTCCGTCACGCGGACGTTCTGGGCAAAGCAGATGATGAGGCACGCCGCCGCAAGCGCCGCGGTGAGCCATATGAACAGCATGGACTGGTAGGCGGTGAACATCATCCAACTGCCGATCCAGCCGTAGGATTCTTCGGTATATTTGACCGACCATTTGAGCCACTTGGCGCGATTGACCCAGGGCGCGAAGAAGCGGCCGAAGCAGTAGGCGGCGTTCACCAGCGCCCCGGCGGTCAGCAGGCCGTTGACGGCGCCGAGGGGCTTGATATGCAAAGCGCAGTTGTACAGCATGCGCGAATAGGCGACGAGCAGCAGGAGCGCCAGCAGCCAGCCCGCCATGCGCACCATGTAGTAGGACGAGAGGTAGCCCTCGCCCATCGTATTGAAATTGAAGGGATACAGCATCACGCCGGGCAGCTGGTAGAAGATCAGCGCCGCAGAGAGCCCCGCGCCGGACAGGCACAGCGTAAGCTTGCTCCACCGCTTCCCGGCGAACAGGCTGGACAGTATGAAAATCAGCGTGAAGCCCAGTATAAAGGCGTAGATATAGTGATTCCAGTGGCTGGATATGATCTTGTTGGAGTTTCCCTTTACGGCGGCCATCACCGCCGACGCGACGACGCCTGCTATGATGCCGACGCCGTGGATGGTGCGGCCCTGTTTGCCGTAGCGCCGCGCCAGCACGGCGTGCATCCAGGTGACCAGCGTCACCGCGACAAACAGGTCCTGGGTCACGGTCCAGAGATATTTGAGCAAGGTCTTTTACCTCCCGAAGTGTGGAGTGTGGAGAGTGGAGTGTGGCGCGAGAGCGAGCTGCGATCAGCCGCGCGGCAGCGGCCGTTCATCACTCCACTCTCCACTCTCTACACTCCACTCTCTGTCACGCGCGTCCCCCGCGGACAGCGCACAATGAAGGGTTTACCGGAAAGACTGTATTACCACTCCTTGACGAACTTCCAGCCGGTCCAGGTGGCCTCCAGCGGCTCGGTCCAGAAGCCGTCGGCCTCGACGCCGGTCTCGTCGTCCACGTGCAGCAGGTAGCCGTTCTCGGAGGGGCTCTTGATGGACAGGGTCACGGAATACTCACCCTCGGGCAGCGCGATGTTGTTGCCGTAGTGCGGGCCGTCGGACGCCGCCATGGGCATCATGGAGCCGGTCACGACCTCCTTGCCCTCGGTGTCCTTGATCACGTAATCGATGCTCAGGTATGGCACCCAGCCGTCCACCGGGAAGCCGTAGGGGTTTTCGTTGGCGGTCAGATCCACCTCGATGTGCAGGTCGGAGCCCTCCCGGGGCGCGGCCAGATCGGCGGGCGCCATGTCCACGGGCTGGAAGTAGACCATCGCCATGGTCATGAAGCCGACCTCCTGCTCGCCCTCGACGCCCAGCTCGTACTCGTCGAAGCCGGCCTCCTCCTCGGCCAGGGCAAACGCGGAAACGCTGAGCATCATCACAGCCAGCAGCAGAGCGAGAAACTTCTTCATAGTCAAATCCTCCTAAAACTGTATTGTGTTTGTATCTTCAACGCCGCCCGCGCGGGGCAGGAGGCGCGGAGACCCGGTGGGGAGAGTGGAGAGTGGAGAGTGGAGTGTGGAGTGTGGAGTGTGGAGAGGGCAGAGTGCAGAGTGCAGTGTAGGGGCGATGCCCTCATCGCCCGGAACCCCGTTGTAGGGGCGATGCCCTCATTGCCCGGAATCCCGTCGTAGGGGCGATGCCCTCATCGCCCGGAATCCCGTTGTAGGGGCGATGCCACCATCGCCCGGAATCCCGTCGTAGGGGCGATGCCCTCATCGCCCGGAATCCTGTCGTAGGGGCGATGCCACCATCGCCCGGAATCCCGTCGTAGTGGCGATGCCCTCATCGCCCGGAACCCCGTTGTAGGGGCGATGCCACCATCGCCCGCAGGAATTCATCCCCGTCGTAGGGGCGATGCCCTCATCGCCCGGAACCCCGTTGCCCGGCGTTCCTACGATAACCCGCGCGTCAGCGGCTATTCCTGTTCCCTGTTCCCTGTTCCCTGTTCCCAATTCCTCACTCCTAATTCCTAATTCCTAATTCCTGCTTCCTCTCGCACTTCGCGCACATGGCGTCCATCTTCCCCCGATAGTGCGCGATCATGAACGTCACCAGCAGTATGATCGACAGGATCAGCTGCGGCACCAGCGTTTCGAGGTAGGGGTAGATGCCGAAGATCTGGATTACGTCGTTCTCCGGGATGCCGGGCACGCGGAGGGACAGGTCGAACACATTGCCCTCGGCCAGCTCCTTGATGCCGCTGCCGAGGAAGGACACGCACATCACGGCCATCAGTATCGACGTGGCGCTGAAGAACACCTTGATGGGCAGCCTGATGGACAGCTTCGTGATGGCCAGGTACACGAACACCAGCAGCACGCAGCCCGCGCCGAAGCCCGCCCACACCATGCCGGGGTTGCCCTCTGTAAGCATCGGCTGGTAGAACAGCACCACCTCCGCGCCCTCGCGGAACACGGACAGACACGCCGTGAACGCCAGCGCGAAGGCGCTGCCCTGCTCCACCGAAGACTGCACCTTGCCGTCGATGTAGCGGCTCCAGCTCGCGGCCTCGGCCTTGGAGATCATCCAGTTGCTGACGTAGAACAGCCCGCCCCCGGCGCTCAGCGCGGTGACGCCCTCAATGACCTCCTGCGCCAGCCCCGCGCCCACGAACGCCCGCTTGGCCCAGGCCAGCGCCGCCGCCGCGGCAAAGCTCGCCGCGAT
>JAFRFY010000154.1 GCA_017434085.1 Clostridia bacterium | reverse complement strand
GGGGACGCGGCCGACGGCTGCAGGGCCCTGCTCAGGCGGCTGTACGACGAGACCGGCGCGCTGGTCAGTCAGCACATCCGCGCGCTGGACAGCCTGGCCCAGCGGCTTCTGGAGGCCGAGGCGCTGGACGGCGAGGCGGCGGAGGCCGTGCTCGACGCGGCGCTGTCGAACGATAGACGCGAATCGGCATGATTCGATAGAGGATACGACAGTCGGGACATGGAATCATCTCTCATCAATTTGGGAGGATGGTTCCATGTTTTCATATGAATTGAAGCGGGGCACGCTGACGGTCTGCCTGATGGGTGAGCTGGACCACAGCGCGGCCGCCCGGGTGCGCGCGGAGATCGACCCGCTGATCGACGCATCCGGCGTGCGCCGGCTGGTGTTCGACGTGGGCCGCCTGGAGTTCATGGATTCCAGCGGCATCGGGCTGATCATCGGGCGCTACAAGCGGCTGTCCCGGCGGGGCGGCAGCGTGGCGGTGGCCGGGCCGGACGCGCGCATCGACAAGCTGTTTCAAATGTGCGGTGTGTATCAGGTTGTGGAGCGGCTGGCATAGCCGGGAAAGGAGCAGGAAATGCGGTTACTCAATGAAATGCGGCTGGATTTTCCGGCGATCCCGGAAAACGAGGCCTTCGCAAGGGTCGTGGTCAGCGGGTTCATGCTGCCGCTGAATCCCACGCTGGAGCAGCTGGCGGACGTCAAGACGGCGGTGTCGGAGGCCGTGACCAACGCCATCGTCCACGGCTACGCGGGGCGCCGGGGCACGGTGCGGCTGCACGGGGCGTGCACCGAGGACGGCGTATTGTACATAGACGTGATCGACCGCGGGCGGGGCATCGCCGACGTGGAGCGCGCCCGCCAGCCCTTCTACACCACCGATCAGGGCGAGGAGCGCAGCGGCATGGGCTTTACCGTGATGGAGAGCTTCATGGACCGCGTGGAGGTCAAGAGCGCCGTGGGCGAGGGCACCACGGTGCGGCTGGTCAAGCAGGTGGACCTGCGGGAGGAAGCCCTCCCGCGCCACGCCTGAGCGCCGAGGCCCACGAAAGCACGCGCGATCTGCTCCGCCGCGCCCAAAACGGGGAACGGGAAGCGCGGGAGCAGCTGGTCAAGCAGAACCTGGCGCTGGTGAAGTACATCGTGAAGCGGTTCATGGGGCGCGGGGCGGAGTTCGACGACCTGTACCAGTGGGGCTGCCTGGGGCTGGTGAAGGCCATCGACCGGTTCGACCCCGATTACCCGGTGCAGTTTTCCACCTACGCCGTGCCGGTGATCATGGGGGAGATCAGGCGGTTTTTGCGGGACGACGGGCTGGTGCACGTGTCCCGGACCATCCACGAGCAGGCGCGGCGCATCGAGACCTACGCCGCCGAGTATGAGAAAAGGGAGGGGCGGCGCCCGGACGTGGCGGAGATTTCGGAGGCGCTGGGGCTGGAGCGGGACAGCGTGGTGCTGGCGATGAACAGCAAAAACCGCGTGCGCTCTTTAAGCGAGCCGGTGAACGGCGAGGACGCGCTTCGGCTTATGGACGTGCTGGGCACCGAGCCTATGCGCCGGGTGGACAACCGGCTCACGCTGGCCCAGCTGATACGGGATCTGCCGCCGAAGGAGCGCGCGATCATCGTCAGGCGCTATTTCCAGTGCCACACCCAGACCCAGATCGCCCGGGATATGGGGCTTACGCAGGTGCAGGTCTCCCGCATGGAGAGCCGCATATTAAAGCGCCTGCGCGCGCTGGCGGGCGGAGGTTAGGGCATGTTTTCGGGAGTATCGCAATAGTATGGAGGGGAGGCGATAGCATGCAGAGCGCACTTTTCTGCGGTTGCGGTACGGCGCTGGTGACGCCCTTTCGCGGCGGGCGGGTGGATTTCGACGCGCTGGAGAACCTGATCGACTGGCAGCTGGATTCGGACGTGGACGCCCTGGTGATCCTCGGCACCACCGGCGAGCCCGCCACGGTCACCGAGGCCGAGCGCCCCGCTATCATAGAATGCGCGGTGGCGCGGGTCGGCGGGCGCGTGCCGGTGATCGTGGGCACGGGCTCCAACGACACCCGCACCGCCGTGCGGCACTCCATCGAGGCCCAGGCGATGGGCGCGGACGCGCTGCTGGTGGTGACCCCCTACTACAACAAGGCCAGCCGCAGCGGGCTGATCGGCCACTACGCCGCCATATCGGAGCAGGTGGCGCTGCCCGTGATCATGTACAACGTGCCCTCGCGCACGGGCATGAACCTGGAGAGCGACATCGTTGCGGAGCTGGCGCGTCACGCAAACCTGTGCGCCGTGAAGGAGGCCAGCGGCAACCTTCGTCAGCTGGTGGACCTGTGCGCCGCCTGCGGGGAGGGCATCGCGCTCTACTGCGGCAACGACGACCAGGTGATCCCCGCCATGGCGCTGGGGGCGAGGGGCGTGATCTCGGTGGCCTCGAACGTCATCCCCCGGCAGATGCACGATATGGCGGTCAACTGGCTGCGCGGCGACGCGGGGCAGGCGCTGGATATGCAGGTTCAGTGGCTGCCGCTGATCCGGGCGCTGTTTAGCGAGGTCAGCCCCATTCCCGTGAAGGCCGCGCTCTCGATGATGGGCCTGATCGAAAACACCCTCCGGCTGCCCCTCGCGCCGCTGGACGAGGCCAGGGCGGAGCTGCTGCGGCGGGAGCTCAAGAGATGTGACATAATATAAAGAACGGGCCCTTCGTCGAACGGCGAAGGGTCCGTCATTTACAGCAGATCGAACATGTTGAGCTGCTCGGCGTTCGAGCTGTTCCAGTGTCGGCTCATGTCCTCGAAGGGGGTGTTCTTCACGCTGCTCATGGGGATCGCGCCGCGGGCGATCAGGGCGCGGCACTGGGGGCTGCCCTCCCAGGCGTAGACCCAGTCGCAGCAGCGGCTTTGGAGGATCTCGCCCTCGCCCCGCCTGCCGTCGGTGTTGAACACGAAGACGGCGTCGGCCAGCGAGAACAGCACCCTGTTGCGGGCGGCGGCGTGGGGTATGGTGAACAGCGTCTCGGGATGCACCAGCGACACCGCCGCGGCGCGGTCCGTGGCGATCAGCTCCGCGATGCCGTCGGCGTGCACGTGCTCCGCCATGCCGCCGCCCAGCACGTCCAGAAGCGCGCCGCCGCAGTCGCCCGCCAGCTTCGCCGCCACGCGGGAGACCCCCAGCTCGCCGCCGGTGATGACGGTGTAGCCGCACCGCGCGGCGTCGCGCACCAGCCTGTCCAGCACCTCGCGGACCTGATTGTCCGTTTTGATGCCCTGTATGCCCACCACGGCCACCGCGGGTCCGTTCAAAAGCGCAGGGTTGCCGCAGCGGTAGAAGAATGGCGGCGCGGCGGCGTCCAGCTTGCGGCGCAGCCGGGCGGGGTAGTCGGCGTCATAGCAGGTCACCACGTCGATGCCCTGCCGCGCCAGGCTCTCCAGCGCGTAGGACAGCGGCACCGTGCGGTGCAGAAGCGTGTAGGCGCGGTAGCCCTCCTCCTCCGTCAAACCCAGGTAGATCATCAGGGCGCTGATGTCCGATGTCAAAAGCGCGCCCGGCCGGCGAAGCTCGCTCTTGCGCACGGCGGCCTCCAGGCGCCTGAACTCCTGCACAGTGTAGGGGCGGGCGTATTCCTCCCGGTCCGGGGACAGGGCCATCGTCAACAGCATCGCCGCGTATCCGTCGTCGTTGAAATTCATGCCGCACCTCCACACGTTGTTAACGCTATTATATCACAGATAAACGAGAAAATCTTCATATCAACAAAATTAACCTTCATTGTGTATAATAAGATAGATATTATATGACCCGGAGGGAAAAATGGCAAACGAATATACGGCGCGAGACATACAGGTGCTGGAGGGACTGGACGCGGTGCGCATGCGCCCGGGCATGTACATCGGCTCCACGGGGTCCCGCGGCCTGCATCATATGATATGGGAGATCGTGGACAACGCCATCGACGAGGCCGCCAACGGCTACGCCACGCAGATCAACGTGACCCTCAAGAAGGACGGCTCCTGCGAGGTGGTGGACAACGGGCGCGGCATCCCGGTGGACATCCACCCGAAGCTGGGCGTGTCGGCGGTGGAGGTGGTCTACACCCAGCTGCACGCGGGCGGCAAGTTCAACGACAAGAACTACGCCTACTCCGGCGGCCTGCACGGCGTGGGCGCGTCGGTGGTGAACGCGCTCTCGGAGTGGGTGACGGTGGACGTGTACAAGGATTACAGCCACTACTTTGTGCGGTTTGAGTCCGTTACCGACCGGAAGACCGGCAAGATATTGAGCGGCCACACCGTCGCGCCGCTTGAAAAGGTGGGCAACACCCGAAAGCGCGGCACGCAGGTGTGCTTCATGCCGGATAAGCGGGTGTTCGAGGACGTGCGCTTCAACGGCGAGACCGTGCGGCGGCGCGTGCAGGAGCTGGCTTACCTCAACAAGGGCGTGCGGTTCGTGTTTACCGACGAGCGCGTGAAGGAGCCGGAGAACCGCACGCAGGAGTACTGCTACGAGGGCGGGCTTTCGGACTTCGTGCGCTTTTTGAACGAGGACAAGACCGCCATCACCGAGCCCATCGTGTTCGAGGCGACCCGGGAGAGCACACTGGTGCGCGTGGCGATACAGTATACCGACGCCTACACCGATTCGATCTACTCCTACGTCAACAACGTGCCCACCCCCGAGGGCGGCACCCACGAGATCGGGTTCAAGACCGCCGTCACCAAGGCGTTCAACGACTACGCCCGCCGGGTGGGCATCTTAAAGGAGAAGGACAACAACCTGGCCGGCGACGACTTCCGCGAGGGCATGACCGCCGTGGTGTACGCCGGGGTCAAGAACCCACAGTTCGAGGGGCAGACCAAGGGCCGCCTGGGCAACACCGAGGTCAGGCCGGTGTACGAGGCGGTGTGCCTGGAGCAGCTGTCGATCTATCTGGACGATCTGAAAAACCAGGACTTCGCCCAGGCCATCGTGCAGAAGGCGGTGAAGGCCGCCAAGGTGCGCGAGGCCGCCCGCAAGGCGCGGGACATCGCCCGGCAGGCGGGCCAGCTGGAGGCCGCGCCGCTGGTGGGCAAGCTGTCCAGCTGCACCGGCCGCAAGGCGGAGGAAAACGAGCTTTTCATCGTGGAGGGCGACTCCGCGGGCGGCTCGGCCAAGCAGGGCCGCGACCGGCGCTTCCAGGCCATACTGCCCCTGCGCGGCAAGCCGCTGAACGTCGAAAAGAAGAAGCTGGACCAGGTACTGCAGAACGAGGAGTTCCGCTCCATCATCACCGCGCTGGGCACCGGCATCGGCGAGGAGTTCAACATCGCCAAACTCAAGTACAACAAGGTCATCATACTCTCGGACGCGGACCAGGACGGCGCGCACATCCGCGCGATACTTTTGACGTTCTTCTACCGCCACATGCGGGAGCTGATCACCGACGGGCACGTCTACATCGGCATGCCGCCGCTTTACAAGGTCCAGAAGGGCGAAAAGACGCGCTACTGCTACGACGACAACGCCCTGCCCGCCGCCATTAA
Source organism: Clostridia bacterium (assembly GCA_017434085.1). GTDB lineage: Bacteria > Bacillota > Clostridia > Christensenellales > Aristaeellaceae > UBA2862. Next base: position 3,757 of record JAFRFY010000154.1, on the reverse strand, counting down.
GGAGATGGGCAAGGGCTACACCCTCCAGCGCTACAAGGGCCTGGGCGAGATGAACCCGGAGCAGCTTTGGGAGACCACGCTCAACCCCGACGGGCGCAAGCTCATGCGGGTGGGCATCGAGGATCTGACCGAGGTCGAGCGCAAGGTGACCGTGCTGATGGGCGACAAGGTGGAGCCGAGGCGCGAGTACATCAGCAAATACGCCAACTTCAACAAAGAGGACAATTTCGTGCCGGTGACGGGAGAGTGAGTGAGACATGGCAAGAAGGAAAAAGGACGATCTGACGCCCCGCCGGCCGGAGGAGATCATCGAGAAAAACATGGAGGACGTGATGCACGACTCCATGATGCCGTACTCGGAGTACGTCATACTGGAGCGCGCGCTGCCCCGCGTGGAGGACGGCTTAAAGCCCGTGCAGCGGCGCATACTCTACACCATGCACGAGCTGGGCAACACCTCCGACAAGCCCCACCGCAAGTGCGCCCGCATCGTGGGCGACTGCCTGGGCAAGTTCCATCCCCACGGGGACACGTCGGTGTACGACGCGCTGGCCCGCATGGCCCAGCCCTTCGTGATGCGCACCCAGCTGGTGGACGGCCACGGCAACTTCGGCTCCATCGACGGCGACAGCCCCGCCGCCATGCGCTACACCGAGGCCCGCATGACCGAGCAGGCCGAGGTGATGCTTAAGGACATCGAAAAGGACACCGTGGGCTTTCACCTCAACTTCGACGACACCATCAAGGAGCCCGACCTGCTGCCCGCGCGGTTTCCGAACCTGCTGGTGAACGGCTCCAGCGGCATCGCCGTGGGCCTGGCCACCAACATACCGCCGCACAACCTGGGCGAGGCGATCGACGCCGTGATCGCCCAGATCGACGACCCGAAGATCACGACTCAGGCCCTTATGCAGGTCATGCCCGGGCCGGACTTTCCGACCGGCGGGCTGCTGGCCAAGGACGAGGAGCTTGTACAGGCCTACGAGACCGGCCGCGGCAAGCTCAAGGTGCGCGCGAGGGTCCACATTGAGGACGGCGCGGCGGGAAGGAAGCTGATCGTCATCGAAGAGGTGCCGTATCAGGTCAACAAGGCCGCGATGCTTGAAAAGATACTGCGCGTGTCCGAGGAAAAGAAGGGCGTGCTTTCCAACATCTACGACATCCGCGACGAGTCCGACCGCATGGGCATGCGGGCCGTGGTGGAGGTCAGAAAGGACTGCGACCCCGAGAAGGTCCTGAATGCGCTGTATAAGTATTCTGATCTGCAGGTCACCTTCGGCGTGAACATGGTGGCCATCGCCGAGGGCAAGCCGAAGCAGATGGGCATTAAGCAGATCATAGGGCACTACATCGACCACCAGAAGAACGTCGTCACCCGGCGCACGAAATACGAGCTTCAACAGGCCGAGGCCCGCGCCCACATACTGGAGGGGCTCATCATCGCCGTGGACAACCTGGACGAGGTCATCCGCTTAATCCGCGGCAGCAAGACCCCGAAGGAGGCCCGGGACAAGCTGATGGCGCGGTTCGAGCTGACGCAGATACAGGCCCAGGCCATACTGGACATGCGGCTTCAGCGGCTGACCAACCTGGAGGTGCTGTCCCTCAAGAAGGAATACGAGGACCTGACGAAGCTGATCGCAAAGTTCAGGGGCATACTGGGCAGCGAGCGCAAGTTGATGGGCGTCATCAAGAAGGAATTGCTGGAGATCCGCGACAAGTACGCCGACTCCCGGCGCACGGAGCTGGTGGATTCCTTCGAGGAGATCGCCGTCGAGGAGGAGAAGGCCCCGGCGGACGAGACCGTGGTGATCTACACCCAGGCGGGCTTCATCAAGCGCATGCCCCCCAAGGCCTACGAGAAGACGGAATTCGCGGACCCGCCGAGGATCGCCGTCAACACCATGACGGACCGGAAGCTCATGTTCTTTACCGACGTGGGCAACTGCTACCTGCTCCCCGCATCGCAAATCACCGAGACCTCAAAGCCCAAGGACCGCGGGCTGCCGCTGGGCGGCGTGCTGGCGGGGCTTGAGAACGACGAGCGCCTGGTGGCGATGCTGGATTCCGGCGACTGGCAGGGAGAGCTGCTGTTCGTCACCGAGAAGGGGCTTGCGAAGCGCACGAGCCTTGCGGACTACAACGTCCGGAAGTCCCGCTTCGCCGCCATCAACCTGAAAAACGGCGACAGGCTTTTGAGCGTGCAGCGGCCCGAGGGCTTTGAGAGCGCGCTGCTGCTGACCCGGCAGGGCATGGCGATACACTTCGCGGTGGAGGAGGTCTCCCTGATCGGCAGGACCGCCGCGGGCGTGAAGGCCGTCACGCTCGCCCCCGGCGACGGCGTGGCCTTCGCCTTCCTGCACAACAGCGAGGGGGAGATTGTGATGATCTCCGACCTCGGCTACATGAAGCGCTGCCTGCTGATCGACTTCGACCGACAGGCCCGGGGCGGCAAGGGCTTAAAGGCCTTCAACTTCCTGAAGAACGGCCAGAACGGCAGGGCCGTCGCCGGCGCGCTGATGGTGAAGGAGGCGTTCGACTTCCGCATCCTCCAGAAGGGCGGGACCGCCACCGCCTGCAACACCGAGGACGTGGCCATCGAGCCCCGCTCCGGCAGGGGCCAGCCCTACGTGGTGGTGGTCATGGACGACATGGTGACCGAGATCGTGAGGGTATAAAAAAACACCCCGGACAATGCGCGATATGCGCTTCGTCCGGGGCGTTTTTTATGATTACAGCTTGTTTCTCTGAATCTTGCCGCTGATGGTCTTGGGCAGCTCGTCGCGGAAGACCACGATGCGGGGGTACTTATAGGGCGCGGTGCGCTTCTTGACGTAGTTCTGGATCTCCTTCGCCAGCGCCTCGGTGCCCACGGTGCCCTTGGTGAGCACGACGGAGGCCTTGACCACCTGGCCGCGGATCTCGTCGGGCGCGGCGGACACGCCGCACTCCAGCACGTAGGGCAGCTCCATGATGACCGATTCGATCTCAAACGGCCCGATGCGGTAGCCGGAGGACTTGATCACGTCGTCGGTGCGGCTGACGTACCAGAAGTAGCCGTCCTCGTCCCGCCACGCCATGTCGCGGGTGTGGTACACGCCGTCGTGCCACACCGCGCGGGTGGCCTCCTCGTTGCCGTAGTAGCCGGCGAACAGGCCGCAGGGGATTTCCTTGTCCGTGCGGATGCAGATTTCGCCGGGCTCGCCGGCCTTGACCTCGTTGCCGTCTGGGTCCAGCAGCACCACGTCGAACAGCGGGCTGGGCTTGCCCATGGAGCCCACCTTCGGCACCATGCCGTAGAAGTTGCCCAGCACCAGCGTGGTCTCGGTTTGTCCGAAGGCCTCCATGATGGACAGCCCGGTGTTCTTCTTGAAGATGTTGAACACCTCGGGGTTGAGCGCCTCGCCGGCGGTGCAGGCGTTGTGGATGCTGGACAGGTCGTACTTCGAGATGTCCTCGCGGATCAGGAAGCGGTACATGGTGGGCGGCGCGCAGAAGGTGGAGATGTTGTACTTCTTGAACATCGGCAGTATGTCGTGGGCGTTGAAGCGGTCAAAGTCGTAGGTGAACACCGCGCCCTCGTTCATCCATTGCCCGTACAGCTTGCCCCACAGCGCCTTGCCCCAGCCGGTGTCGGAGATGGTCAGGTGCAGGCCGTCGGGCTCCAAGCTGTGCCAGTAGTGGGCGGTGATGAAGTGGCCCAGCGGGTAGCGGTGGGTGTGCATGGCCAGCTTGGGATAGCCGGTGGTGCCGGAGG
>JAFRFY010000153.1 GCA_017434085.1 Clostridia bacterium | reverse complement strand
GCACCCGCCGCGCTCCCCCAGGGTGATGAAGGCCCGCCCGACGCCCCGCCGGACCAGTTCGCGCGCGGCTTCCTCCACGGAGGCGTTGTCGCTCACGGGCAGGCCGGTCAGCACGGCGGCCTCCAGCGCGTTGGGCTTGATCGCCCGGAGCCGCGGCAGTATGGGCAAAAGCCGCCGGGCCTTCGCGGCGGACACGGCGTCGGCGTACAGCGGCGCGCGCACCCGCTCCGCCAGGAAGGCCAGCGTCTCGGGGGGCAGGTTGGCGTCGAGGATCACCGCGTCCATGGCGTCGAGCCACGGAAGCTCCGGCGCGACGGCCTCCGGCGTGAGCCGCTCGCAGATGCGCATGTCGTTGACCGCCAGTTGCATGTCGCCGCCGGCGTCCGCGATGAACAGGTAGACGGAGCTCTCGGCCTCCGGGAACACGCGCGCGTGGGACAGATCCACCTCCGCTTCGGCGCAGTCCGCGCGGACGACCTCCGCGAAGGCGTCGCCGCCCAGCGCGGTCAGCAGGTAGGTCTCCACCCCCAGCCGCGCCAGGTTGCAGGCGATGTTGCGGCCCACCCCGCCCGCGGACAGGCGAACCTGCCCGGGGTTGGAATCGCCCATGGCCACCAGTCCGGACGGAAAGCCACCCACGTCGATGTTCGCCGCGCCGACCACCGCGCAGCGCGCTCTGCTCACGCCCATAGCCACGCCCCCGTATAATTGATTACTTCTTCTTGCGCTGCATCTCGGAGACCACGATGGCGCAGGAGGCGTCGCCGGTGATGTTCACGACGGTGCGGCCCATATCGAATATGCGGTCCACGCCGGCGACCAGCGCGATGCCCTCCACGGGCAGGCCTACGGACTGGAGCACCATGGCCAGCATCACCATGCCCGCGCCGGGCACGCCCGCGGTGCCGACGGAGGCCAGCGTGGCGGTCAGCACGATGGTGAGCATCTGGGAGAAGGTCAGGCTGATGCCGAAGCAGGAGGCACTGAACACCGCGCACACGCCCTGGTAGATGGCGGTGCAGTCCATGTTGATGGTGGCGCCCAGGGGCAGCACGAAGGAGGTGACCTCCTTATCCGCGCCCAGCTTCTGCGCGCACTCCATGGTCAGCGGCAGTGTGCCCACGGAGGAGGCGGAGGAGAACGCCAGCATGATGGCGGGCATCATGCCCTTGAAGAACTTCACGGGGCTTAAATTGCCCAGCACCTTCACCGAGGCGGAGTAGACGACCAGCGCGTGGATCACGTAGCACAGGTACGCCACCAGCAGCACCTTCGCCAGCGAGCCCAGCACGGCGGGGCCGTTCTCGGCCACCACGGGGCACAGCAGGCAGAACACGCCGATGGGGGAGAGCTTGAGGATCATCTCCATGGCCTTCATGCAGATGTCGTTGGCAACGTTCACCGCGGCGAAGTCGGCGTCCTTGCCGTCGTTGATGAGGATCAGCGCGAAGCCCACGAACAGCGAGGCCACGATGACCTGCAGCATGTTGGCCTCCACGAAGGGCTTGATGAAGTTGGAGGGGAATATGCCCACCAGCGTGTCCATGAAGTTGACCGACGTGGCCGAGGGCTCGTAGGCCAGGTTCGTGGTGGACAGTACCGGGAAGATGCCCTTGAACAGATTGGCGAACAGCAGGCCGATGGCCACCGCGAAGGCCGTGGTGCACATGTAATACACCACCGTGCGGCCGCCGATGGCGCCCACCTTCTTGATGTCGCGCATGGACACCACGCCCGCCATGATGGAGAAGAACACCAGCGGGCACACGATCCACTTGATCAGGTTCAAAAAGATCGTGCCGAAGGGCTTGATGTAGGTGGTGGCAAAGGCCGGGTTGCCGGTAAAGGCGATGCCGGCGATGATGGCCAGCACCAGCGCGATGAAGATCTGCGTGGACAGCGCCAGTTTTTTCTTCTGCATAAATATGCCTCCCTATTTTATTTCGTGCACTATTATAACACATTGGACACACATTTGTCCATACCAATGGCGATATGGAGGTTTTTCTGTGGACAACCCGCACAAAAGCTGATAAAATGGGGGAGAGGGGAGGGAAGAATATGCTCAAGGTGGTCCTGCTGGGCACGGGCGGCATGATGCCTCTGCCGGACCGGGCGCTGGCCAGCGCCATGCTGGAGCTAAGCGGCCGGCGGCTGCTGATTGACTGCGGCGAGGGCACACAGGTGCGGGTGCGCGCCTGCGGGATGGGCTTCAAGGCCATCGACGGCGTGCTGATCACGCACTTCCACGGTGACCACGTCAGCGGCCTGCCGGGGCTTCTGATGTCCATGGGCAACCAGGGCCGGGAGGCGCCGCTGCTGATCGCCGGCCCGCCGGGCATTAAGCACGTGGTGAACAGCCTGCGGGTCATCGCGCCGGAGCTGCCCTTTGAGATACTGTTTCACGAGATCGACCCCGCTTCTCCTCAGCCCTTCGCCTGCGCCGGGCTTGAGATCGCGCCCTTCGCCCTCAAACACGGCATGCCCTGCCTGGGCTACCGCGTGACGCTGAACCGCCCGGGGAAATTCCTGCCGGAGCAGGCGCGCAGGAATGGCGTGCCGATGAAGCTGTGGAGCGTGCTGCAAAAACAGCCCTCCGCCGAATGGGAGGGCGTGACCTATACCCGGGACATGGTGCTGACCCCGCCCCGCCGGGGCATCGCCGTGACCTACGCCACCGACACGCGCCCCACCGAATCGCTGCGCGAAGCCGCCCGGGACTGCGACCTGCTGATCGCCGAGGCCATGTTCGGCGACCCGGACAAGCTGGACCGCGCCCGGGAATCCGGCCACATGCTGATGGCCGAGGCCGCCCAAATCGCCCGGGACGCCGGGGCCAGGCGGCTGTGGTTTACGCATTACAGCCCCGCCATGCCGGAGCCGGGGCTCTTTCTCGACGCCGCCCGGGCGATATGCCCCGCCGCGGAGCTGGGGGAGGACGGCAAGCAGATCGACCTGCCGTATGTAGAGGAGTAGCGCCGCGCGCGACGATCACTTCCGCAGCAGCTTGATGTGCCCGCCCATCCGCAGGCCCGTGACCACGTTCCCGGTCTTTCTGCAGCAGGGACAGGGATGGGGCGAGGGGCTCTCCCTGCAATCGCGGTGGGCGAGATGCACTTCGTATCGCCGGTTCATGCAGCGCCTGCACAGGTAGTCGCCGTACTCCAGCAGCACGGGACGCAGTGACAGCATATCGATCAGCCTCCTTGGTTCGACAGTATCAGCATTTCGATGGCCGCCGCGACGCCGTCCGCGTCGTTGCCGGCGGTGATCACATCGGCGGCGGCCCTGACCGCCGCCACGGCGTTCTCCATGGCCACGCCCACGCCCGCGGCGCGGAGCATGCTCACGTCGTTGAGCCCGTCGCCCACGGCCATGACCTCGTCGCGCTTAAGCCCCAGATGCGCCGCGAGCGCCCGCAGGGCCGCGCCCTTGGTGGCGTCCTCACGGGTGATCTCCACGTTGCGCGTCACGGAGGTGGCCACCTCAAGCCCCGGGAAGGGCGCCTGCGCCAGCAGGCGGCGCTGGGTGGCCACGTCCCGGCAGAACGCCTGGAGCTTCTGCACCCCGCGGGCGTTCTCGCGCACAAAGGCCTTGAGGTCCGGCACGGGGGTGCGGACCGAGCGCATGTAGCCCACCAGCGCCGGGTCGGGCGCGTAGGCCTCGAGCACATCGTACATCGCCGCGCTCATCCAGCTATGGCTGTCCACGGTGCAGTCGTATATGACCGGCTGACTGTCCAGCCAGGACATGATCTCCAGCGCCCGGGGGACGTCGAGCTCCGCGCGGTACAGCACGCCCTCCGCCGCGGCGTCGACCACGCAGGCCCCGTTGCAGGTGATGGCGTACCTCAGGAAGGGCAGCGCCCGTATGGCCTCCGGCAGGCCCATGAAGATGCGCCCCGTGGCGGGGACGATCCACACGCCCGCCGCGCTGGCCCGTTGAAGCGCGTCCCGCGCGCGCGCCGTCAGCCGCTTGTCCGTGGTCAGCAGCGTCCCGTCCAGGTCCAGGGCGAGGAGCTTGATGTGCTTATCGGTCACGTTTCGATTCTTCCTCAATTCATATTGCACTCTGTTCACTGTACTCTGCACTCTGATAAACGAACACCCGACCCACTGCGCGATCACTGCGCAATGGGCCGGGCAATCATGCGCGGCGCGGGCCGCGCGGGGGTTCGATTATTCCTCGTCGGGGATATCCTTGATCTCGTACTCGCCCTCCTCGGGGATGGCGTCCATGGCCTCGTCCTCGAGCACCTCACGGATGGACAGGGAGATGCGCTTGGCTTCGGTATTGACGTCCAGCACCTTCACGCGCACGATGTCGCCCACGTTCACGGCGTCCTCGACCTTCGCAATGCGGGTCAGGGCGCACTGGGAGATGTGCACCAGGCCGTCCAGGCCGGGCTCCAGCTCGACGAACGCGCCGAAGGTGGTGATGCGCACGACCTTGCCCTCGACGACGGAGCCCACGGGATACTTCTCGCCGGCCACGGTCCAGGGGCGGGGCTGGGTCTGCTTGTAGCTCAGGGAGATGCGCTCGCGCTCGGGATCGACGTTCAGGATCTTCACGTCGATCTCCTGGCCCACGCTCACCACGTCGGAGGGATGCTTCACGCGGCCCCAGCTCAGGTCGGTGACGTGCACCAGGCCGTCCACGCCGCCGATGTCGACGAACGCGCCGAAATCAGCCAGGCGCCGCACGGTGCCCTTCACGATGGAGCCAACCTCCAGGGATTCCCAGATCTTCTTCTTCTTCTCGGCCTCTTCGACCATCAGCACGGCCTTGCGGGAGGCGACGATGCGCTTCTTGGCCTTGTCGATCTCGATGATCTTGAGCGTCATGGTCTGGCCCACGAACTCGTCGATCTTCTCGACGTAGCGCAGGCTGAGCTGGCTGGCGGGGATGAAGGTGCGGATGCCGGAAACGTCGGCCAGCAGGCCGCCCTTGACGGCTTCCTTGCCCACGCCCTCGACGAACTCGCCGGCTTCCTGCTTCGCCACGATCTCGTCCCAGGCCTTGCGGTTGATGATGTTCTTCTGAGACAGAAGGACGTTGCCTTCACCGTCGTTCACCTTGACGACCTCGACTTCGATCTCGTCGTCGATCTTGACATCGGTAGAAGAAAGGTCAGCCTTCTTCACGATACCGTCAGCCTTGTAGCCGATGTTGACGCAGACTTCGTCTTCAGTGATCTGCACGACCTTGCCTGTAACGACCTGGCCGGGGCGAATTTGAACCAAGGTCTGGTCGATGACTTCATCGGACATGGCCTCGATCTCAGGGTTCTCTTCAGGGGTAACTTTCTTCTCGATGTCGTTCATTCTTGCAACAACCTCCTTAATTATACAATCCGGTGTGGAAGCACCGGCTGTAATCCCGATGGTATCGGAGGGATTGAAGTCAATCCCGTCCAATTCCGCCGCAGTCTCTATGAAATACGTCCTGCGGCATAAATCAGAAGCCAGCTTGAACAGCTTGCGACTGTTTGAGCTCTCGCGGCCGCCGATGACCAGCATGGCGTCGGACTGTTCGGCGATGCGCGCGGTCTCGCTCTGGCGGTCGTGGGTGGCGGGGCAGATGGTGGCCTGCACCTCGAGCCGGGGGATGCGCGATTTAAGCAGCGCGCACAATGCCTCGAACCGCGCCTCGACCATCGTGGTCTGGCTGACCACCAGGGCCTTATCAAGCGGCGGCAGGGCTTCGACGTCCTCCGGCGTGAGGACCGCGAAACTCGTATCCTCCGTCCATCCCAGTATGCCCTGCACCTCCGGGTGCTTTTCCTCGCCGATCACGATCAGCGGCACGCCGTCCTCCGAGGCGCGGCGGGCCATGTCGTGGATGCGCTTGACGAAGGGGCAGGTGGCGTCGATGATCTCGCAGCCCCGCGCTTTAAGCGCCTCGTATTCCGCGCGACCGATGCCGTGGGAGCGGATCACCACCTTCGATGCGGCCGTGGCCGCCTCCGGGCTGTCGATGGCCCTGACCCCCATGCCCTCCAGGCGGCTGACCACCTGCGGGTTGTGGATGATGGGGCCCAGCGTCATCGCCGGGGCGCTCCTCTCCGCCGTCTCCACCGCCCGGCGCACGCCGAAGCAGAACCCCGCGTGCCGGGCAAGCAACAGCCTGGTGATGGATAACAACCTCCCCGCGGCGTGTAACCATCCCATGAAACTATGATGGTAACACTTTATCGCGTGAATACTACTCACAGCGCTATCCGTGTTATTTCGATTATTCCCCTGGGTATTCCTGCTTTGTTTTGGGTTTTAACATATATTTTACAATAGGAATAAAATGAGGGAAAGGAACGTAAGGGCAATGAGGAATGAGGAATGAGGAATTAGGAATTATAGAATGCCGGAACCCATTTCCGGAATGAAAACATCAGGGTATGATGCGCGGCAGCCGGTAACCCAATTCCTAATTCCTAACTCCTAATTCCTAATTCTCCCCCAACCCCCACACCGCGTCCTCGATGCGCCGTGTGACGGCGGCGAGGGTTTCGCCGTCCATGCGCCGGCCGAAATCGGAGAGGTCCACGGGCTTGCCGAAGCGCAGGGGGATTTTACGGAAGAGCTTATAGGGGCCGCCGATGTACACGGGGATCACGGGCTTCTGGGCGCGCAGGGCGATCATGGCCACGCCGTTGAGCATGGGCGTGCGCTCGTTGCCCTTGCTGCGGGTGCCCTGGGGAAACAGACCCAGTATATGGCCGTCGGCGAGCAGCTTGAGCGCCGTGCGCACGGCGTTCAGATCGTTGTGCCCGCGGTCCACGGGAAAGGCCAGCAGCCCTCGGATGATGGCCGCCAGGGGCTTGAATTTGAAAAGCTCCGCCTTGGCCATGAAATGCAGGCAGCGGTTGCGCACCCGTATGGCGATGTAGATGGGGTCCCGGGCGCTCAGATGGTTGGCCACCAGCACGCACGCGCCCTCCGCGGGCACGTTTTCAAGCCCCTCCACCTTCGCGGGGAAGAGCAGGCTGTAGATCGGGCGCATCAGGTTGCAGCAGCATTTATAGAAGCGCACAGACATGGCAAATCACCTCACCCGCAGGTCTTTTCCGCCAGCGCGCGCAGCGCCGCCACGGATTCATCCAGGCTCATATCGGAGGTATCGACGGTCACGGCGTCCTCCGCGACCCTGAGCGGCGAGGCCTCCCGGTGCGAGTCGCGCCAGTCCCGTTCTTTGATCTCCCGAAGCACCTGGTCGTAGGGCTGGGGCGTGCCCTTTTCCATAAGCTCGCGGCACCGGCGGTTCGCCCGCACCTCGGCGGAGGCCGTCAGGTACACCTTTAACGTGGCGTTGGGCAGCACCACCGTGCCGATGTCCCGGCCGTCCATGATGACGCTGTGCCCCTCGGCGATGCGCCGCTGCAGCGCCACCATCTCCGTGCGCACCTCGGGCACCGCCGAGACGGCGCTGGCCGCGGCGGACACCTCCGGGCTGCGGATGGCCCCGGTCACGTCCTCGCCGCCGATGTAGATGCGCTGGCCGCCGCCCACGTAGTCCACCGAGATGTCCGTGCGTCCCGCGTGGGCCGCCACCGCCGCGGCGTCGTTCACGTCCACGCCCATGCGCAGCATCGCCAGGCCGAAGGCCCGGTACATCGCGCCCGTGTCCAGATACATGGCGTCCAGCGCCTTCGCCAGCGCCTTCGCAATGGACGATTTGCCCGCCCCCGCGGGCCCGTCGATGGCTATGGAGAATGGTTTGTTCATAGAATTGTACCCCTGCTCCCTCATTTCCCCGCCAGCTCCACGATGGCGTGGGCGAATATCTTCACGCCGAGCATCATCTTTTCGATGTCGATGTACTCGTCGGCGACGTGGCACAGGTCCATATCGCCAGGGAAGCACACGCCGAAGGCCACGGTATTGGGCATCATGCGGGAGTAGGTGCCGCCGCCGATGGCGATGGTATAGGCCTCGAGGCCGGTGACCTCGTGGTAGACCTTCAACAGGCCCTTGACGATCTTGTGGTCCGCGGGTACGTACAGCGGCTCATGGCTGCCGATCAGCCGCACCGACATCCCCGCCGGGGCGACGGCCTTCACCGCGCTGCCCAGCATGGCCGTCTCGTCGCCGCAGATGGGATAGCGGCAGTCCAGGTGCACGGAAATTTCATTGCCGTCATAGCGCATGATGCCCAGGTTGCAGGTCAGCGCGCCGGACAGCTCGTCCGCGCAGGCGATGCCCAGCTTTTCGCCGGTGGTCTCCATGCCGATGACGTCCGCCAGCATGGCGATGGCCTCCCTGCTGCCGCCGCCCGTGCCCAGCTCCTTTAAGGCGATCAGCAGCATGCCCGCGGCGTTGACGCCCAGGTGGGGCATGGCGCCGTGGGCGTTGACGCCGGTGGCGACGATCTCCGCCCGGTTGTCGGGAATCTCGTCGCAGGTCAGGCGGAAGCCCTCGTGGGCGGCCTCGATGTCCGCCAGCCGGTCCGCCAGGTCCTGCAGCCGCATCGCGCCCAGGCCGATCACGGCCTTCGCCTCGGCGGGCACCACGTTGGGCCGCTCGCCCGCGTACAGGCTGTACACCGGTATGGAGGCGTGGGCCTCGCCGCCGGTGACCTTGGAGATCAGCACGTTCATGCCGCCCTTTTCGATGTTGATCACCGGGAACTCCGCGTCCGGGGAGAAGCCGTAGTCGGGCATCTTCATCTTGGAGGCGTAATACTGCATGTCGGACATGCCCGTCTCCTCGTCGCAGCCCAGTATCAGCCGCACGCCGTCCTTCATGGGGATGCCGGCCTCCTTCACGGCGCGCATGGCGTACAGCGCGCACAGCGCCGGGCCCTTGTCGTCGGTGGTGCCGCGGCCGTAGATCCTGCCGTTGTCCACCTCGCCGCCCCAGGGGGCGTGCTCCCAGCCGTCGCCGGCGGGCACCACGTCCAAATGCGCCAGCATGCCCATGGTCTCCGGCCCCTCGCCGAAGGACACGTCGCCCGCGTAGCCGTCGATGTCCCGCACCTCAAAGCCGAAGGCTTTTGCGTCTTGAAGCGCCATGTCCAGCATGCGCCGGGTTTCCGCGCCGAAGGGGGCGTTTTCCCCGGACGGCTCGGCCTTCACCGAGGGCACCGAGACCCATTTTTGTATGTTCGCAATCAGCTCGTCCCGGTAGGACGCCACGATTTGATCCAGCTTTTCGTAATTCATACCCATTCCTCCAACCCTGTCGTGATAATGCTATTTTCCCACGAAACGCCCGCTTTGTCAATATAGACAGCGATAAAGGGGAGCGCGCTCCCCTTTATCGCTGATGCTGCCGCCTGCCGGACTGCGCCCGGACGTGATCGAACGCATCGTGCATGATGCGGCGGTCGCGCTCGTAGGTGAGGCGCTCGTCGGCCTCGTCGATGGGCACCCAGAAGGCCTCGGCGATCTCCTCGGGCTGGGGGGTGATCTCCGCCTGGTCGGTCACCGCGGCGAATATCACCACCAGCTTCTGGGTGTCGGACCGTATGTTGTAGCGGTTCTCCGCGCGAAAGCGACGGTCTACGCGCACGCGCAGGCCGGTCTCCTCCAGGATCTCCCGCTCGGCGGTCTGGCTCTCGGTCTCCCCGGGCTCCACGTGGCCCTTGGGGAAGGACACGTGCCGTCCCTTTTTATGCCGGATCAGCAGCACGCTCCACACGTCGGCGCGAGGCGCCTCCACCGAAGCCGCGTCCGCCCTGGTCCTCCTGAATATCACCGCGCCGCAGGATTTTTCATATTTCATGAAGGCCTCCTATGGGTCGCATTTGTAGGCGGGCGCTCACAGCTTCTGCAGGGCGTCGGCGACGCCGTCGAGCCAGGGCGCGTCGAACATCTCGATCCGCCCGGCGTCGCAGGCGGCGGCCATGGCGGGGTCCATGGGCATCTGCGCGGTGACGGCGATGCCGTTGCGCCCGGCGATCTCCTCCAGGTGGCTCTGGCCGAAGATGTAGTGGCGCTTGCCGCACTGGTCGCACTGGAAGTAGGCCATGTTCTCGATGATGCCCAGCACCGGTATGTCCATCATCTGGGCCATGTGCACGGCCTTTTCGACGATCATGCCCACCAGCTCCTGCGGGGAGGTCACGATCAGTATGCCGTCCACCGGCAGGGACTGGAACACCGTCAGCGGCACGTCGCCGGTTCCCGGAGGCATGTCCACGAACATGAATTCCACGTCCCCCCACATGACGTCGGACCAGAACTGCTTCACCGTTCCGGCGATCACCGGGCCGCGCCACACCACGGGGTCGGTCTCGTTGTCCAGCAGCAGGTTGAGCGACACCATTCTGATGCCGGATATGCTGTTGGCGGGGAAGATGCCCTCGTCGGAGGCCATCAGCTGGCCCTTCACGCCGAAGGCCTTGGGGATCGAGGGGCCGGTGACGTCCGCGTCCAGTATGGCGGTATTCAGCCCGCGGCGGCGCAGTATCACGCTCAGCAGGCTGGTGACCACCGACTTGCCCACGCCGCCCTTGCCGCTGACCACGCCGATGACCTTCTTCACCCGGCTGTGGGGATTGGCCTTGGCGGAAAAATCGGGCTTGCCGTTGCCCTCGCGGGGCACGTTGCCCTCGCGGCTCGAGCAGTTGGCTGTGCAGCTGCCGCAATCATGGTTGCAATTCTCGCTCATGTCTGTACATCTCCAGTTTTAAGAAATATGATGTTTCCATGATATCAATTTCGCGGACATTCGTCAAGGGGATGATGGTTAAAGTGCGGGGCGAGAGGTATGGAGGAATTGGGAATTGGGAATGGGGAATTGGGAATGAGGAGATAGGAATGAGGAATTAGGAGTTAGGTGTTTCCTCTGGGGGCTGTTGCGCTAAGGGCAATCTGCCCTCATCGCCCGCACTATTTCTTTATGGTTTTGTGCATCTTATCATTAACGCAACAGCCCCTGGCCCGTCGCAGGCGGGACGGAAGAGGTCGTCCCCCTCACGACGCACTCTGCCCGGCGTAGAATGCGTTCATCGCTTCGCTGATCCTGTCCAAAACATAAAACGCGGAATAATCCTTACCGTCGGTGAGGGTGGCATCCACCGGCACGCCGTCGTCGATGGTCTCGCCCCGGGCGTTGATGAGCCTGCCCATGGCGCTGGAGAACTGGTACACGAACCCCTCCGGCGCGGCGTGCTTCTCCACGGCGCAGGTGCCGCCGCCGGAGGTCTCCCCCAGCACGGCCATGCCCTGATCCCGCATCAGCGCGGGCAGCAGGTTGCCGCAGGAGAAGGAGTAGCGGCTGGTGAGCGCGCCGAAGCGGAAGTCATAGCGCACCGCCGCGTCCCGGTCGTCGAAGAGCCCGTCGAAGTTGCGGTCTACCCGGTAGCGCTGGGTCTCGACGCACCCGGTCAGCAGGTTCTCGGTGGAGAAGGACGACACGTCCGCGATCAGCGACATCACCGCTGCCACCATGTCCGCGCTGCCGCCCCGGTTGCAGGATACGTCCAGCACCACGTACTTGATCTCCGGGTTGCGCGATGCACGGTCCAGGCCGTCGATCACGTGCGCCATCGGGTCGTTCGCGGGCCTCGGGCCGCCGTTTTCGTAGAAATCCAGCCAGCCGTCGAAGTCGTACATGAAGGAATCGAACCAGATCACGGCGGTGTCGCCCTTCTCGGCGTAGTGGCCGCTGCCGCAGGCCTTGCGCCGCTTCTGCCGCATGATCTTGACGGAGGTATCCGTTTGCTTCATCCGCGCCCGCGCCGCCCGGTCCGGTGAAGCGCCCGCGGCGGCGGCGTCATAGTCCGCGGCGAAGGCGGCGAATTCCGGCTTATCGGCGTACCATTCGGCGAAGTCGAAGCCGGTGTGCCCGCCGTCGTCCAGAAGGGCGCTGAGCATACGGGACCCCAGGGCGTATTCTCCCAGCTTTTCGGACTTCAAAAGCGCCCGGCAGCGGCGGGAATCGTCGCTGTAATCTTGCAGCGCCCGGTCCAGCCCCTTCTCCCTCAGCGCGTCGTTGAGCGGGGCCCGCCCCGGATAGCCGTAGAACGTGTCCACGGCGAAGCACAGCTCGTCGTAGGCGAAGGCCGCCGCGTCCGGGGCGCGGTCGGGGCGGCTGTAGATGGCGTCGGCGTAGCCCGGGTCCCGCCGCCAGGCCGGGTCCATGCGGTTGTCGTCGTTGACGTACACGTTTTCCCCGTTGAAGCTCACGTAGGCGTAGGACAGGTTGGCGAACAGGTCCGACAGCGTAAAAAGCGGCAGGTCCACGTCCCCCTCCCGGGCGTGGACGGGGATATGGTACTTTGCGAAATCCAGCGTCACCGGCTTCGGGTCGGCGTAGGAGAGCCCCTCCGGCCGCGCGAACGCCGGGGCGTCCAGGTACTGGTTGTCCATGCCCGGCACCACCCGCGCCATCAGGTTGGTGAAGCGGGTAAAGTCGGCGCAGGTCAGCGTGCCGGCGTTCGCGTCCAGCAGGGCCGCGGTGCCGTCCGCGGCGGTGAAGGCGTAGATCCCGTCGCCCCTGTCCTCCACCGGCATGTCCGCGCCCAGCACCAGGCGGTAGTATTCCGCCAGGCCCAGACAGGGCACGTCCGGCAGGCCGTCGTAATATCGGAGCGCCACCGTCTCCCCGGTCAGCGCCTCCCGAAACACCGGCGTCTCCACGACCCTGTAATTCTCCGCCAGTCCCGCACCGATCCCGATTATAATAATGAGCACAACCATTACAATTCGCTTCAACATAACCCCTACTCCCTACTGCCTACTGCCTACTCCCTTTATTATACGTAAACCCCGCCCCCAACGCAAGCGCCGGTTCAGATTGCCCCCGCCGCGTCATACAATTCAGGGAAACGGCGGAAGGAGGTCAATGCCATGCAGAGCAACGCAGGCGCGAGCGCGCCCCGGGCGCACACCATCACGCTGAACGACCGAAAGCGGCTGAGCATCACGGGGGTGGAGGACGTGGACTGCTTCAACGAGCAGATCGTGGTGCTGCAGACGCCGCTGGGCACGCTGACCGTCACCGGCTCGGGGCTGAACGTCTCCCAGCTGAGCGTGGAGGACGGCCGGGTGTCGGTGGAGGGCGAGGTGGACGCCCTGGAGTACACCGGCGGGAAGCGCAGGGGCGGCGTGCTGGGCCGCCTGTTCAAGTGACATGCTGTTTGAGACCATCGGCCAACCCCGGATATTTTTGTGGATGCTGGCCGCGGGCATGCTGATCGGGGCCTGGTACGCGCTGCTGGCGGGGCTTCGGGGGCTGCTGCGCGCGGGGGTGTGGCTGTCCCTCGCGTGCGACGTTGTTTTCGGCCTGGGGGCGGCGGCCCTGTTCTGCGCGGCGCTGTACGCCGCCAGCTACGGCGCGGTGCGGCTCTACGCGGCGCTGGCGGCGCTGATGGGGTTTATTGTGTTCATGCTGGGGGCCTGGCCGCCGGGCCGACGGGTGGTTTATGCCCTAAAATGCACAGCCCATCGTATTTTTGTCAAAATCCGTCGATATCGTTGGATTAATGTCATCTTTAAATGACAGGAAAAGGCCGCATAATGTCGAATGTTAATGCGTTGGAATATCTCTGTTACGAAGGATTGAATCCCTGGATTCGGGAGGGCTTCAGAATGCGCCACAGGACGACGCCGAAATTCTGGCTGTTTATGATCGTCACGATGCTGATCGTGTTCAGCGTCAGCTTTGGCGTGCTCCAGCACCGCTACAGCGACGGCGAGCGCCAGCTGGCCCGAATCAGTGACTATCGGGACGAGCTGGACCTGTATGTGCGCGATTTGAACGAGGAGCTTGAATATGTGCAGACCGACGCCTATATCATCCGCGCCGCCCGCGACCAGCTCGGCCTCATCATGCCCAGCGAGGTGCGGTACGTGAGCGGGGCGAATTGAGGGTTAGGGAGTAGGGAGTAGGCAGTAGGGAGTAGGGGTTACCCTATCAAATACAGGGGACGGTTTAATGTGTTCTTAGGACACATTAAACCGTCCCCTGTGTTATGCCTGCCAGTTCTTACACACATCAACCCACGCGGCAAAGCCGGAATATTTTTCCAATTCATCGATGGACAGCTCGATGGCGCTGTTATCGCTGCCACAGGCGGGGAAGACGGTGGGGAACCTTTTCAGCGATGCGTCGAGGTAGACCGTCACGCCCTCGTTGACGCTGAACGGGCAGACGCCGCCGACGGCATGGCCGACCAGCGCTTCCGCTTCGTCGGGCGCGAGCATTTTGGCCTTGGTCCCGAACTGCGCCTTGTATTTGGGATTGTCGATCTTCGCGTCCCCGGCCGCGACGACCAGCACGGCGCGCCTGTTCACCATGAAAGAAAGCGTCTTGGCGATCCGGCAGGGTTCGCACCCCACCGCCTCCGCCGCCAGCTCCACGGTGGCGCTGGATACGTCGAATTCCCTTATACGATCGGCGATCCCGTATTCTGAGAAATACGCCTTCACTCTGTCAATCGCCATACGTATTTCACCTTGCCGTCGACCCCAGGTAGGCGTCGCGCACGCGCTGGTCGGCGAGCAGGGCCTCACCGGTGCCGGACATGGTGATGCGTCCGGTCTCCAGCACGTAGGCCTGGTCGGCGCAGCGCAGGGCGGCGTTGGCGTTTTGCTCGATCAGCAGTATGGTGATGCCCTCGGATTTCAGGTCGCGTATGATGGAGAATATGTCCCGCACCACCAGCGGCGCGAGGCCCAGGGAGGGCTCGTCCATCATCATCAGCTTGGGGCGCGCCATCATGGCCCGGCCCACGGCCAGCATCTGTTGCTCGCCGCCGGACAGCGTGCCCGCCAGCTGCCACTCGCGCTCCTTTAACCGGGGGAAGCGCTGGAAGATGTCCTCGATGCCGGCCTCGATCTCCTCCTTATCGGTGCGCAGGTACGCGCCGATCTTGAGGTTTTCCATGACGGTCAGGTTGTCGAACACCCGGCGCCCCTCGGGCACCAGCGCGATGCCCTCGGCCACCACCTGCTGGGCGTTGAAGGGTATGATGTCCCGCCCCAGGAAATTGATGGCGCCCGAGGCGGTCTTGACCAGCCCGGAGATGGCCCGCAGCGTGGTGGACTTGCCCGCGCCGTTGGCCCCGATCAGGGTCACGATCTGGCCCTGCTCCACGTCGAAGGAGATGCCCTTCAGCGCCTCGATGCCGCCGTAGTTGACCTTCAGGTCCTTTACCTTCAGCATGCTCAGTACTGAACACCTTCTTCCTCGTCGACGCCCAGATAGGCCGCAATGACCGCCGGGTTGTTCTGGACCTCGGCCGGCGTGCCCTCGGCGATCTGCTTGCCGAAATCGATGACGTAGATGCGGTCCGATATGCCCATGACCAGGTTCATGTGGTGCTCGATCAGGAATACCGTCAGGTCGAACTTTTCCTTGATCT
>JAFRFY010000016.1 GCA_017434085.1 Clostridia bacterium | reverse complement strand
CGTCGAATTATCCGCTTCATGTGCCTCACCTCATAGGTTATATTCGACGTCTACCACCTGTTTTCCTTTTGGTTTTAATAGACTAACTGTATATTTCTTCAGCTTTTTCTTGGATTTATGCTTTTGGAAACACACTCTAATTCCTAACTCCTAATTCCTCATTTACACGAACAAACATATATTTCTCAGAATGTGTGACCAATTGCGGAAAGGAACAAATCATGAAGAGATCATACAAGCTGTTCGCCCTCATTCTGACGCTCCTGCTGCTCCTGGCGGCATGGGCCGCCGCGGAGGCTCCGACGGCGGGGGTTGAGACGACGGGAACTGAGGTGACGGGGACTGAGACGACGGGGAGCGGGACGACGGGGAGCGGGACGACGGGGAGCGGGACGACGGAGACCCCGGCGGCGGTTCCCCCGGCGCCCACCGCGGTGGCGCTGGATCATACGGGCACCGTGAAGCTGCCCCTGGGCGACGCGCTGACGCTGACCCCCGTGCTGACCCCCGCCGACGCGCAGACCACCTACACCTGGAAGAGCTCGAAGAAGTCCGTCGCCACGGTGTCCGGCGGCGTGGTCAAGGGCAAGAAGACGGGCACGGCCACCATCACCGTCACCACCGCGAACAAGAAGAAGGCCAGCGTCAAAATCAGGGTGTACGACCCCTATCTGCCCTCCGGCGTCAAGCTGGACCAGACGGGCACCGTGAAGCTGCCCCTGGGCGAGCAGCTGACGCTCACCGCCGCGCTGTCCCCCGAGACGGCGCGGAGCAAGCTCAAGTGGGCGTCCTCCAGCAAGCGGATCGCCTCGGTGTCCGGCGGCGTGGTCAAGGCGAAGAAGGTGGGCACGGCCACCATCACCGTCACCACCCGCAATAAAAAGAAGGCCAGGGTGAAGATCAAGGTCTACGATCCCTACAAGCCCACGTCGGTGGCG
The DNA here is from genome assembly GCA_017434085.1 of Clostridia bacterium. Taxonomy (GTDB): domain Bacteria; phylum Bacillota; class Clostridia; order Christensenellales; family Aristaeellaceae; genus UBA2862. Next base: position 11,173 of record JAFRFY010000016.1, on the reverse strand, counting down.
CTGGACAGATCCGGCACCCAGACGGTGTTCGCGGGCAGCGGCCTGCAGCTGACGGCGACCATGAAGCCGGACACCGCCAGGAGCACCCTCAAGTGGAAGAGCTCCAACAAGAAGGTCGCCATCGTCAACCAGAACGGCTTCGTGGGGGCGCAGGCGCCGGGGACCGCCACCATCACCGTCACCACCCGCAACAAAAAGACGGCGAAGATCAAGGTGAAGGTCGTCGATGACGGCAGCCAGCCGATCGTGATGCCCGACGACTACAACCTGCCCTATGTGATCTACACCTGCAAGAACACCCACACCATCGCCATACTCGCCAGGGACGACAACGGCGAATGGACCCGGGTGATCCGCCTCTTTCCCACCGGCACGGGCAGGAACAACGCCACCGACGTGGGCTTCTACACCATCGTGAAGAAGGAGCGCTGGCACAAGTGGGGCAGCGGCTACTCGCCCTTCGCCAACAAGCTGTCCGTGGGCATCTATTTGCACGGGCCGATCTACAAGTCCAAGAACCAGAACGCGATACGGCCCAACTACTACAATTGCATCGGCACGGACTGCTCCTCCGGCTGCCTGCGCACCGTCTGCGGCTGCGCGGCCTGGGTGTACTACAACTGCCCCGTGGGCACGGGGGTGATCATCGCCCAGAACAGCCGGTTCTCCACCTCCAGGCCCAAAAAGATCGGCAAGAAGGCCACCAAGGACCCCACCGATCCCGGCGACAATCCCGAGATACTCGTCACCGGCTTCTCCGTGGACCCGGGCGCGCTGACGCTGGAGCCCGGCGCGACCCGGACCCTGACGCCCGCGGGCATATCCCCCTCCAACACCAGTACCAGGGGCTTCAAGTACAGCTCCAGCGACGCGGGCGTCGCCACGGTGTCCGCCGACGGCGTCGTGACCGCCGTGGGGACCGGCGAGGCTGTGATATCGGTGACCGCCGCGGACGATTTCAAGTGCACCGTGAAGGTGCCCGTGACCGTCAGCGCCCCGGAGACCGCGCAGCCCGGGACGGTCGAGATGACGGAGGCCGCAGCCCAGGAGGAAGCGGTCGATGCGCAGGCGGCGTTTGCCGACGCGGGCGCGACACCCGAGGAAGAGATGCCTGTCCCGGAGGATGTTGATGTTCCGGAGGATACTGTCGCCCCGGAGGAGATATCCGCCGACCTCGTGTACGATGTGGAAGCCGGGGACGACGGTCTGTCCATGGCCGCGGAGGCGGTTCCCGAGGAGATGACAGAGATCGTCGTCGACGGGGAGTGAGAGCATATTAAACACCAAAAAACAAAGAACCATCGCGCTATGGCGACGGTTCTTTGTTTTGCGTATGATGATTACTTCGCGGCGTTCACCATATTCTTGGCGATGGCGCGGCCATAGGCGAAGGCGCTGATGCCGCAGCTGCCGCTCACGGTTTCGCCGGCGGCGTACAGGCCGGGGATGGCGTTGCCCTCGGCGTCGAGCACGTGGCCGTCGGGATCGGTCACGATGCCGCCGATGGTGATGTGCGCCACGGGGTTCTGGGGCGTGGCGTAGAAGGGCGCCTCGACGATCTCGGAGCCGTCCGCGAAGGTCGCGCGGCCGAACAGCTCGTCGTGGTAGGTCCTGCAGGCCTCGTTGTACTGCGCCACGGTGGCCTCCAGGGTGGCGGGCTCCACGCCCATGGCCTCGGCCAGCTCGGCGATGGTGTCGCCGCGGTACAGGGAGCCGTGCTCGATGGCCTTCTGGATGGCGGCCTCGTCCTCGTCGGCCAGGCCGCTGTTCAGGTTGTCGGTGATGACGAAGTCCATCGGGACCTCCTGCGCGAACACCGCGTGGCAGATCTCAAAGCGGCTGGCGGTCTCGTCCACGAAGCGCTCGCCCTTGGTGTTGACGAACAGGTTGGAGGAGCCGTTGAAGATGCCCACGCCGGAGACGTCGTTGGTGTCGTTGACGCTGCCCATCGGGAACATCATGATGTTCTCCATGCCGTCCAGCGCCGCGCCGACGGCCTCGGCCATGCGGATGCCGTCGCCGGTGTTGCCGGGGCTGTTGTCGTGCTTGACCTGCTGGCCCTCCTCGATGCCCCACTGGGTGTCGTACTTGGCCAGCATCTCACTGTTGGCGGAGAAGCCGCCGGTGGCCAGCAGCACGCCGTGGGCGGAGTGGATGCGGTAGGTGGTGCCGTCGTCGGCCACGGCCACCACGCCGGTCACCGCGCCGCTGTCGTCGGTGATGAGCTCGGTGGCGGGGGTGTTCAGCTTCACGTCGATGTCGAGGTTCTTCTCGTCCTTGTACTTGGTCATGTAGTAGAAGTAGCCGGTGCCGCGCTCAAAGCCGTCCGGGAACACCCAGCGGGGCCAGGTGTAGCCCACGATGCCGACCTGGTTGTGTTACTTGCCGCCGATCTCCTCCTCGAACCAGTGGTCGAACTCGTTGACCAGCGCCGGGTAGCCCATGTTGTAGATGGGCGGGGTGCCCTCGACGTGATAGTACTCGATGGCCAGCAGCGCCGGGCAGTCGAACAGGCGGGTGCTGCCGGAGGCCTTCCAGGCGTCGTAGGCGGTCACCAGCTCGTCCCAGACCTGCTCCTCCAGTTCGTCCTGCGGGCCGGCGGCGACGAGCTCCTCCAGCCAGGCGTTGTAGCCGTCGTTGGTCTCGATGGCGATGGCGTCCGTGGGGTCCAGGTCCTCGATGAAGCCGCCGCTGCGGATGGCGTTGCCGCCCAGCGCGCCCTCCTTCTCCAGCAGGACGATGTTCGTCTCGCCCTCGCAGGCCGCGGTGATCACCGCGGACAGGCCCGCCGCGCCGCCGCCGACCACGACCAGGTTGGCCTCCAGCTCCACGACCGCGTCGGAGGTGGCCTTCTCCACCGCCACCGCCTTCAAGGCCTCGACGTCCGCGCCGGCCTTCGCGGCGGCGTCCGCCACGGCCTCCAGCAGCGCGTTCGAGGTCACCGTGCAGCCGCTGACGACGTCCACGCCCAGGGACTGGCTCGCCACGATCTGCGCGGGGATATTCTCGATCGCCGGATCGGAGATGCCGGGGGTCTCCTCGTGTTCCTTCACCCGGATGTCCTCGATGGCGTCCGCCGTGAAGGTCACCTCCACCTTCACCGCGCCGTTGCGGCCGTTCTCGGACACGCCCTCGTAGGTCCCGGGGGTGTACGCGCCCTCCGCCAGGGCAAAGCCGCCCAGCAGCAGGCTCAGACAGAGCATCATGCACACGATCTTCTTCATAGTCATCCTCCTTCTGAAGCATTGACGCTTCTTCTGGAATCATTATAGACTATAAAGCTGGTTTAGAGTCAATAGGTTTTTCGACGGGAATGTAGATTTTTGAAAGGGCGCGCGCCTCCACGCCGTCGGGCGGGAAGAACAGTATCGGCGCGTAGGCCGGGAAGGCCATGCTGTAGCCCGCGCGCGCAAGCCGGGTCTCCGCCATCTGCAACAGCGCCCCGTAATCCATGCCGCGAAAGTTGAACGTGAGGCACAGTCGGGGCGGCAGCCGGGTCACCCATTCGTTGATCAGGGCGCCCGAGGCGTGCTCGGTCAGCAGGCAGTTGCCCTTTTCGAGGCGGAGGGCGCCGCCCTCGCGCGATATGCGGGTGCAGTACTTCATGTAGGGCATCAGCGCCAGCCAAGAGACGTCGACGTCCCGCATCTTGCGCCGCGTCGCCTCGTCCAGGCGCTCCATGTCGTAGAGCTCCTCCCACACGGGGCAGTACAGCATCGGCGGGCTTATCGCAATGCGGCTGTTGCTGTCGTCGAGGCGATCCGCCGCCACGCGGTCGACCTCCAGGCCGGAGATGACGTGCTCGACGCGCCTGAGCTCGCTGTTGAGCTCCGCCTGGCGCTTTTTGAGCGCGTCGAGCAGCTCCGACGCGGTGCTGTCGGCCAGGTGGCGCGCCTCGTTGAGGCTGAACCCCATGCGCTCGTAGCTCTTGAGTATGCCCTGGTGGGTCAGAGTCTGCGTGCTGTAGGAGCGGTAGCCGTTCTCCTCCCGGTCAGCCTTGAGCAGGCCGCGCTTTTCGAGATACAGCACGCCCATGTTCGTGATGCCCATGAATTCGGCGATGTCGCCGGTCCGAAAGGCGTTCCGGCGCATGCTATACACCCTTTTCGTCCAGTACGTTCACGCCCACGATCAGCTTGTCGCCGTCGGCTTCGCTGACCATCGCGGCGCGCAGCGCGATGGGGCGGGGCGCGCCGTTGACCACGAGCCGGTAGCGCATCTTGAAGATGCCGCCGTTCTCGACGCCCCGCATGAAGCTCTCCCGGGTAAACGTGCGCAGGAAGTAGGGCATGTCGTCCGGGTGGACGGCCTTTTCGCCGTCGCTGCGCCCCTTGATGAAGAAGTTCTCGCCGCGCTTGTCGAAGCCCAGGTCGTTGTAATTCGTGGTGACGCTGTACTCTGAGTAGAGGCCGGTGTCCGGGTCGACGAGGTACATGGCGTAGTATTTGCCGGACAGCGCCGCGATCCTGCCGAACAGCAGGTTTTGCCGGCGGACCTTTTCATCCTCCTGCTGCTTCTTGATCAGGGCGTCGATGAGGCTGATGCCCAGTATGATGCGGTTCCCCCGGGCGCGCATGCGGGTGATCTTCATGCCGACGTACATGGGGACGCCGGTATCGATGATGCGGCAGGAGGTCCTGAAAACCCCCTGGCTGTCCAGCTCGCGCACGATGTTCTCCCGGGTGAACACGGCCAGGAAGGCGTCCCGGTCCTCCGGGTAGATGCGCTTCATGTTGTCCCGCCGCGCGACGTCGAAGAAGCGCTCGCCGTGGCGCTCCACGGCCATGTCCTCGCCGCCCGCCGGGGAGGCGTACTCGATGAACCGGTCGGTGTCCAGGTCCACCACGTAGATGTTGTAGTAGTCCGCGGCCAGTGTGCGGGCGATCTCGGCGTAGCTCTCGCCCTCGTCGGGCTCGGAGATGGAGAGCACCGCCACGGCCGCGGCGGCGGCGCCGGTGACCGGGTTCGCGCCGATCTTCCGGGCGAAGGCGTGCACGGTGGAGCCGTCCGACATCTGCTCGTCAGAGAAGGCGCGGCCCCCGTTTTTGCAGCAGTCCTGCACCAGCCTCATGAACGGCGCGCCGGGGCCGGAAAGGGGGATGGGACGCGCCTCCGACTGCATGCCAGGGTCGAAGCGGAAGAAGCGCTTCATGAAGTCGCGGTAGGACCGGTTGGTGCGCACGAAGCGCACCGCGCCGCCTTTGACCTCTATGATGCCCATGGGCAGGGTGTTGAAGAAGTTATGGAAGGCGTTCTGGTCTTCGTTGGCGATGACGCCCAGGTCGTACAGGTTCACGCGGCCGATGGATTCGTAGTAGGCGGACTCCTCCGGGTTTTCGTAGCCGATCTGATTCCCCTTCGCGTACCTTTCGAGGAGCTGGTCGAGGGGGATGGGCTTGTTGAAGTAGAAGCCCTGCAGCTTGCAGCAGCCGATCTCCTGCAAAAAGTGCACCTGCGCCGCCGTCTCCACGCCCTCGCAGATGGTGTCCACGCCCAGCGAGGTGACCATCTTCATCAGCTCGGTGAGTATGATCTTGCCGCTGTCGCCCTCGTCCAGCTTGCGCATGAAGCCCATGTCGAACTTGAGCAGGTTGAACTTGATGCTCTGCAGCACGTCCAGCGACGAGTAGCCGCTGCCGAAGTCGTCCATCCACACCGGGAAGCCCAGCGCCTGGAAGCGCTCCACCTGGGTCTTCATGAAGTCGAAGTCGCCGCCGATGATGCTCTCGGTGATCTCGATGGTGATGCGGTCCCGGGGCACCCTCGCCGCGTCCACGCGCGCGCGGATCTCCTCCACGATGTCGCAGGCGTCGAAGTCGGAGCGGGACAGGTTGATGGAGTGGGGCACGATGTGGAAGCCCGAGGCCTTCTGGGCGTTGATCTTTTGAAGCACCTGCTCCAGCACGTACAGGTCCAGCTTGTAGATGAGCCCGGCGTCCTCCAGCACGGGGATGAAATCGCCGGGGGAGAGGAAGCCCCTGACGGGGTCGATCCAGCGGGACAGCGCCTCCTCGTCGCACACCTTTTCGGTGACCGCGCGCACGATGGGCTGGTAGTAGACCTGTATCCACCCCTCTGAGATGGCCCGGTCCAGGTTTTCGAGGATGTGCTGCTTCTTTTCGGCCTCCTCCTTGAGCGCCCGGCTGTAGTAGTTGAAGCCGGAGCCGTAGGCGCCCTTGAGCGCGTCGCAGGCGATCTTCGCCCGGTCGCAGGCGGTGCTCACGGGCACCTCCCCCAGGCGGGTCGAATAGACGCCCACCCGCACGGGCAGCGTGTTGCCGCCGTTGACCTCGCGGCACGCCTTGAAGAGGCTGTGCAGCCGGTCCTCCAGGCCATCCTCCGGGGCGTAGGCGGAGAAGTGGTCCTGCCCCAGGTGGCAGCAGTTTTCATTGCCGAATATCCGGGAGAACGCCCCGGCTTTCGGCGCCCAGCAGCGCGCAAAAGCCGTCGGAGAGGGCCAGCGTGACGATGTGGCTGTCCACCATCTGAAAGATGGCGAAGGGCATCGGCATGCTTTCCATCAGGGCCTGCTGTTCGGCGGAGAATCTGTACTTTTCCATAGGTGGCACTCCTCGAAATCCGTTGCGTCAGGGCATTACATCGCAACGATATTATAACACGAAATTCCGGGCTTTGTCCACCGTGAAAATGCCCAAATGACGCCTTCGGGGTGGGAATTGTCGGCTTTTTTACATGCCACTTTTAAAGGACGCGGCGATAAACGCTTGTCGAAGCGGCGCCAGTATGGTAGAATGGATGTGAACGCGCGGTATGTCCGGGATCGTCAGGAGGACGCAAGCCTATGCAAAGCAGAAACGATACGTCGAGCAAGTCCGCCAGCCGGTGGCGCCTGGTCGCGCTGTGCCTGGGCGGGCTGTTGATCAATCTCCTGGGCGTCCAACTGGTCAAGGCGCTCAGGCTGCCGCTGTATCTGGACAACATCGGCAGCGCGCTCACCGCGGTGCTGGGCGGCTACATCCCCGGCATCATCGTGGGCTTCCTGACGAACATCGTCAACGGCGTGGTCGACATCGAGACCACCTACTACGGCTCGCTGACCGTGCTCATCGCCCTGGCCTCCGCCTTCTACGCCTCGAAGGGCTTCTATGAGAAACCCTCCAGATATCCCGTTATCATACTGACCTTCGCCTTAATCGGCGGCGGCATCGGCTCGGTGCTGACCTTCATGCTCTACGGCCTGGGCTTCGGCGAGGGCGTCTCCGCGCCGCTGGCCCACTGGATATTCGACCGCACCGGGTGGAGCGTGTTCTGGTCCCAGTTCTCGGCGGACATGCTGATCGACATCGTCGACAAGACCATCACCGTGCTGGCCATCGCGCTGATACTGCGCGCCATTCCCGGGGCGCTCAGGCGGCGGTTCCGGTTTTCCGACTGGCACCAGACGCCCCTTTCCCGCAAGACCCGCTACGAGGCGGAGCACCGCTCCACCCGCCGCATGTCCCTGCGCTTCAAGATCATACTGCTGGTGGTGACCGGCATGGTCATCACCGCCCTGGTGGTGACCGGCATCAGCTACATACACTTCACCAACGCCTCCATCGAGGAGCAGAAGGCGCTGGCCCGGGGCGTGGTGCAGGTGGTGTCGGAGAGCTTCGACCACGACCGGGTGGACGAGTACATCGAAAAGGGCGAGGCCGCCGAGGGCTATCTGGAATCCGAGGCCATATTGAAGCGGCTGATGGACAGCTCGGACAACGTGGAGTTCTGCTACGTGTACCGCATCCTCGAGGACGGCTGCCACGTGGTGTTTGACCCGGACACCGACGACACTCCCGGCGGGGACCCCGGCGCGGTCGTGGACTTCGACGCGGCCTTCATGAAGGACCTGCCCACGCTGCTGGCGGGCGGGCGGATCGACCCCATCATCTCCAACGAGACCTACGGCTGGCTGCTGACGATCTACGAGCCCGTGTACGACAGCCACGGCGTGTGCCAGTGCTACGCCGCGGTGGACATCAACATGACCCACATCGCCAACAACGCCTACCAGTTCCTGGCGAGGGTGCTCTCGCTGTTTTTCGGCTTCTTCGTGCTGATTTTGTCGGCGGCCATATGGCTGGCGGAGTACAACGTCATACTGCCCATCAACACCATGTCCATGACCACGGACCAGTTCGCCTTCGACAGCGCCTCCGCCCGGGCCGTCGCGCTGGAGAAGATCAAGGGACTCAACATACTCACCGGCGATGAGATCGAAAACCTGTACAAGGCCGTGGTCAAGACCACCGGGGACATGGTGGAGTACATCGCCGAGATGCAGCACCAGAACGAGAAGATCAACAAGCTTCAAAACGGCCTGATCATGGTGCTGGCCGACATGGTGGAGAGCCGCGACCAGTGCACCGGCGACCACGTGCGCAAGACCGCCGCCTACACCGGCATCATCATGCGCCAGCTTAAAAAGGACGGCATCTACACGGACCAGCTGACCGACGCCTTCATGCAGGACGTGGAGAACTCCGCGCCGCTGCATGACGTGGGCAAGATCCAGGTGCCCGACGCCATACTCAACAAGCCCGGCAAGCTGACCGACGAGGAGTTCGCGTTGATGAAGCGGCACACCTCCGCCGGCAGCGAGATCATCTCCCGGGCCATGAACACCGTCTCCGAGGAGGATTCCAGCTACCTCGAGGAGGCCCGGAACCTGGCCCACTACCACCACGAGAAGTGGAACGGCATGGGCTATCCCAGCGGATTGAAGGGCGAGGATATCCCCCTCTCCGCCCGCGTCATGGCCGTGGCGGACGTGTTCGACGCGCTGGTGTCCAAGCGCCCCTACAAGGACGGCTTCCCCTTTGAAAAGGCCATGGAGATCATCCGGGAGTCCTCAGGCAGCCACTTCGACCCCAACGTGGTCAACGCCTTCGTCGAGGCCTCCGACGAGGTGCGGCAGGTGATGGAGGCGTATATGGGGAATTAGGGAGTAGGGAGTAGGGGTTACCGTGACACAGCAGGACCCCGCGCATCGCGCGGGGTCCTGCTGTGTCACGTGGGTCATGCTTCCGGTTCGCCGCGCCGTTTCTTGCCGGTGGCGTGGTAATAGGCTTCCTTGGCGGCGTACATGCGCTCGTCGGACACGCGGCTGAGCTCGGCGATGTTCTCCGACGGGAACTCCCGGCTGGTGGCCCAGCCGCAGGACACGGACAGCTCGCGGACCTTCTCGCCGGACCATTCCGCCACCGTTTGCTGCAGGCGGTCCATGGCCGGCCTGATATCGTCCTGGGGCAGCCTGAGCATGGCGGCAAACTCGTCGCCGCCGATTCGGAAGATCTTGCCGTACCTGCCCAGGCAGGCTTTGAGGCACTCCGCCGCGCCCTTGATGAGCTCGTCGCCCGCGGCGTGGCCCAGGGTGTCGTTGACGGTCTTTAAGCCGTTCACGTCCGCCGTGATGTAGGTGAAATCCGCGTCCAGCGCGGCCCCCATCAGCGCGGCCTTCTCCTCCTCAAAGGCGCGGCGGTTCAAAAGCTGGGTGGTCTGGTCCCGGAAGGAGGCGTGGGTCAGCGCCCGGGTGCGGGCGATGATGATGCGTATGGCGATCACCAGTATGACCATCACCAGCGCGCAGAGCACCACGTTGAGCAGTATCACGTGGATGAACTGCCCCGCCTGGCCGCGCCCGTCGCTGGTGACCACCAGGTACCAGCCCAGCCGGTCGATGTACTTGGTGACGGCGTAGCTGCCCCGGCCCAGCGTCTGGAAGCGGTAGTCGTCGGCCTGGCTCAGCGCGACGCCCTCCACGCGGGCGGTCTCCATGCGGGCCTGGTCCGTATCCACCATCACCAGGCCGTCGGGGTCCACGAGGTTGATCTTGACGCCGTGGTCCCGCTCCAGGCTGGAGAACAGCTCCTGGGTGCCGGTGAAGCGTATGCCCACGCCGCACACGCCCAGCAGCCTGCCCGCGCCGTCCTCGATGCGGGTGTCCACGAACACCGTCCAGGCGTCCTGGCCGAACTCGTCCGGGTCGATGTCCAGCTCATACGGGTTGCCCCGGGCCATGAAGTCGGCGTACCAGCTGTCGCGCCCGCCGGACTGGGGGTCGAGTATCTTGCTGCCGCCGCTGGCGGCGTAGTAGCGCCCGCTGTCCGCGGACACCAGGAAGGCGGCCTGGCAGCCCAGGCCCTCCCGTATGCCCGAGAGGTACTGGGTCATCAGATGGGCGTACTCCGCCTCGTTGTAGCCCTGCTCGTGCTCCAGCATTTCGATGATGAAGGAATTGTTGGCCATCGTCCGCGCCACCGTGACCGGCTCGGAGAGCTCCCCGCCGATGGTGTCGTAGATCCGGGCGGCCAGCGTCTTGCTCAGCTCCTGCAGGTTCTGCCTGGCCATGATGCGCAGCGACCACAGGGAGACGAATGTGGACAGTAAAAAGCAGAGTATGACGATGGCGAAGGCCAGCTTGGTGATGATTCCCCTGTTCATGATCTCAGCGCCTCTTCGATGACGGTGGTTGGGATGTTTTACCGACAACCATTATAGCAAAAACGCCGGCGGGGTTCAACCGCAACGGCGAAAAAGGTTCATATTGCGAAAAGACGGGGAAATCTTCGCCGAGGCGCAAAACGACAGTGGACAGCGCCGGGCAATTCTGGTATAATCATATTCAGGAAAGTGAAGTGACGATTGACATGATTCTACCCAATTCTGCCCTGTCCTGGGCCGCGACGCGCTCCGGTATGCCCTTCGGCGAATTTATGGCGAGCCTGACGCCGGAGAAGGAAGCACAGCTGCTGCAGGAATACAACGAATGGCGGGCGAGCAAGGGCTTGAAGCCCGTGGCCGTCCCCGCGACGGAGGAAAGGCCGAAGAGCGTGAGCCAGGCGCCCCAGAAGGCCAGGAACGACGACACCGACGACATCTCCGCCATGATCGAGTCCATCGCGGACAAGATCGAGGAGGAGGACCTCCAGGAGGCCGAGGAGATCTCCCGCACGCTGGAGGAGATCGACGCCATGGTGGTCGAGGAGGTGCCGGCGGAGGTCGGCGAGGACGCCCAGCACGACGCCGAGGCCGCCGGGGAGGACGAGGCGGACGCCTTCGACGATATCGAGGCCCCCGAGGCTCCCGCGGAGATCAAGGCCCCCGCGGCGCCGGCGGCGCCTGTCCTGGCGGAGGATGTGCCCGCGGCCCAGCTGCTCGCGCGGCTGCCGAAGGT
>JAFRFY010000152.1 GCA_017434085.1 Clostridia bacterium | reverse complement strand
TGTTCCCTGTTCCCTGTTCCCTGTTCCCTGTTCCCTGTTCCCTGTTCCCTGTTCCCTGTTCCCTGTTCCCTGTTCCCTGTTCCCTGTTCCCTGTTCCCTGTTCCCTGTTCCCTTTTGCCTATTCCCTATTGCCTATTCCCTATTCCCCATCCTCACGCAAAAACCGATACACTGCCTCGGCCACGCCCCCGGGCACGCCGGGGACCTGCGCGATGTCCTCCGCGGAGGCCTCCCGCAGGGCCTCCACGGTCTTGAAGTGCTTCAATATGGCCTTGCGGCGCTTCTCGCCCACGCCGGGCACGCCGTCGAGCCGGGAGGCGATGGACGCCCGGCCCCGCAGCGCGCGGTGGTGGATGATGGCGAAGCGGTGGGCCTCGTCGCGCACGCGCTGTATGAGGTGCAGGGCGTTGGAGTGCCTGTCCAGCAGTATGGACTCCTCCTCGTCCGGCAGCACGATCTCCTCGATGCGCTTGGCCAGGCCGAACATGGGGATGTCCAGCCCCAGCGCGCGCATGGCGTCCCGGGCGGCGGCGACCTGTCCCCGGCCGCCGTCGATCAGTATCAGGTCCGGCAGCCACGAGAATTTGCCACCCTCGGCGTCCAGCCCCTGCGCGCGGCGCTCCTCCAACTCCTTTAAACCGTGGGACAGCCGCCGGGTGATGACCTCGGCGATGGAGGCGAAGTCGTTGGCCCCCTCCACGGTCTTGATGCGGTAGCGCCGGTACTCCTTGTTGGCGGCCAGGCCGTCCACCATGACCACCTCGCTGGCCACGGACAGCGCGCCCTGGGTGTTGGAGATGTCGTAGCCCTCGATGCGCCGGGGCAGTGTCGGAAGCCCCAGCACGTCCCTCAATTCCTCCAGCGCGCCGGTGGTGCGGGCGTAGGAGCTGGCGTTCCTTTTATCGATCTTGTGCAGCTCGTCCCGTAAATTCTTGACGGCCATGTTCACCAGCTTGCGCTTCTCACCCCGCACCGGCACGGACAGGTACACCCGCCGGCCGTGAAGCTCCGTCAAAAGCTGCTCGATCACGCCCTTTTCCTCCGGCATCACCGACAAAAGCAGGTCCTGGGGCGGCATGTTCTCCAGGTCGTAGTACTGGAGGATGAACTGCGTGAGCACGTCGCCCATGGCCTCGTCCCCCGCGCCCTCCAGCGTGAAGCGCTCCGAGCCGATCAGCCGCCCCGAGCGCACGAACATGAGCTGCACCATGGCGTCGGCGTCGTGGGGCATGGCGGCGATGATGTCCTGGTCGCCCAGCGCCGTGGAGATGGCCTTCTGCTTCTGCATCACGGCCTCCACGGCCCTGATGCGGTCGCGGTACACCGCCGCGCGCTCGTAGTTCATGGCGGCGGCGGCCTCGGCCATGCGGGCTTTCATCTCATCCAGCACCGGGGCGTATCTGCCGTTCAAGAACTCCATGACCTTATGGATGGTCCCGAGGTAGTCCTCCTCGGAGATCATCCCCGCGCAGGGGGCGGGGCACTGGCCGATCTGGTGGTGCACGCAGGGGCGGCGGGGCTTGTCCGGGTTGATCTGCCAGGCGCACGCGCGTATGGGGAACACCATGCGCACCACGTCCAGCACCTCCCGCACCACCGTGGCGCCCTGGAAGGGGCCGAAGTACTTCGCCCCGTCCTTCTCCTGCCGCCGCACCAGCTGCACCCGGGGGTAGCGCTCCTTCAAATCCACGCGGATGAAGGGGTAGTGCTTGTCGTCCTTCAGGAGGATGTTGTAGTGGGGCCGGTGCAGCTTGATGAGGTTGCACTCCAGCGTGAAGGCCTCCAGCTCCCCGTCCACCAGCATGATGTCGAAGTCGTCGATCTTCGACACCATGGCCCGCACCTTGGGGGTGTGCTGGCGGGAGGGCCGGAAGTACTGGCTGACCCGGTTTTTCAGGTTCTTGGCCTTGCCCACATAGATGATTTCCCCCTGGTGCTTCATCAGATAGCACCCGGGGGAATCCGGCAGATTGGCGATCTTCCACTCCAGATCGGGGTTCAGGTGGACGTAGTTCATGTCCTGCTCAAACTGAAAGGGATCCCAGTCCGCCATGAGGGTCTTCATGTCGTCCATCAGAGGCTCACCTTTCTGTCCAGCAGCCAGGCCGACGCCGCCCCGAACAGCACCGCGAAGACCAGGTCCACCGCCGCCTGCGCGCCCAGCATGCTCAAGAGTTCCGCGGTGGTGTTCGGCACCACGTCCCGGGACACCAGCCCGCCCGCCTTGGTGGTCGCGTAGTTCAGCGCCGCGAACAGCAGGAAGCTGACCAGCAGCCTCAAAAAGCCCTTCTTGTTCTGCAGAAGCGTGGCGCTCAGCGTGATGGCCAGGTAGGCCGTGCACATCGTCAGTATGATGCTGATCAATACCGTGCCCGTCTCAAAGGCGAGGGTCAGTATCACCCGGGTCAGGCTGACGTTGCCCCCCATGGTGCCGGACATCATCGTAAAGGCGAACTGCAGCTGCTGCAGCGTGTCCGCGTCCAGGTCCAGGCGGCTGAACAGCTTGGAGTAATCGTAGTACACCGCACCGCCGAACAGCGCCGTCACCGCCAGCGCCGCGAGCACCGTGTACAGCAGCTTGGAGGCCACGATGCCCACGGGACCCACCGGCACCATGAAGGTCAGGTAGCCGGAGCGGTCGTTGAGCTCCCGGGAGTAGCTCACGATGCCCGCGATGAGGATGTAGACGTACACCGCGAACACCAGCACGGTCAGGAGGCCCAGGGAGACGCCGGCGACCTTGTAGTTGTCCATCTTATCGCCGATCAAAAAGCCCGCCTCCAGCGCCACCAGCGCCGCCATCATGATGAGAAGGGTGGTGCGGGTCTTGCGGAACTCGTATTTCATCAGCTTAAGCATTGCCATCACCCTCCTCCGACATGTGGCCGTAGATCTCGATGTAGCGGTCCCTGAGGGTCATGCCCCCGCTGGTCTCGGCCTTGGAGCCCGCGCAGACCAGATGCCCCTCCTTTAAGTAGACGCAGGTGTCCACCACGTCCTCCAGCTCGTCCACCAGGTGGGTGGAGATCAAAAGCGTGCGGCTGGGGTCCCGGGCGGTGAGTATGGCCTCGATCACCTGCTGGCGGGTGAGTATGTCCACGCCGTTCAGGGGCTCGTCGAACAGCATCAGCTTCGCGTCCCGGCTCAGTATCAGCGAGAGCCGCAGCTTCGCCGCCATGCCGCTGGAAAGCTGGCGCACCTTGTCCTCGGGGGTGAGCTCCATCCGCCGGAGCCACTCGTCGAAGCGGTTGGGGTCGAAATCGCGGAAGAAGTCCGCGTAGTACCTGCCCGTGTCCCGGACGGTCATGTAGTTGTAGAAGTAGTTCTCCGTGGGCATGTAGGCGATGTGGGCCTTGGTCCGCGCGCCGATGCGCTGGCCCTCGAACAGCACCTCGCCCGAGGTCTGCCGCGACAGCCCCGCGATCAGCTTCATGGAGGTGGTCTTGCCGGAGCCGTTGGGGCCCAGCAACAGGCACACCCTGCCCGCCTCCAGCGCGAAGCTCACGTCCTCGAGCGCCGCGCGGCGCAGGTATTTCTTCGTAACGTTTTTGAATTCCAGCATGTCCCGCATTCCTTTCATCCTTGCGTTGCCCCGCATTATAGCACGCACGTATTAAGTTTTCCATCATTGAAAGGGCGCTGCCATTGGCAGCGCCCATGTCAGCCGGCGTCAGGCCACGGGATCGTCGTCGCCGACGACGATGGACGGCTCGGCCTGCTCGCCGGTGTCGGGGCTCTCCACCGCGCCGTTCTCGCCCTCGTAGTCCGAATCGGCGGTGTTGGCCGCGGGCTCGGCGGTGGCCTGGGCAAACTCGGTGCGCGGCGCGGCGTCGGAGTACAAAAGCGCCTGTGTCGCGCTGTCGGCGATGCCGGTGGCCTCGAGGCCCGCGTACTCCTGGAACACCTTCACGGCGGTCTGGGTCTTGTTGCCGTAGGCGCCGTCGCGGTCGTCCATCAGGAAGCCCAGCTCATACAGCCGGGTCTGCAGCTCCAGCACGGCGTCGCTCTTGGCGCCCTTGGCCAGGGTCTCGTACTGGGGCACCTCCGGGGTGGGCGACGGCGTGGGCTCGGTCACCACGGTGACCTGCTCGCCGTTCAATATCGCGGTGAGCTCGGCGGCGGTGGAGGCGGCCTCCAGCTGGGCGATGGAGTTGTTCACGATGGCCCAGCGCCCGGTGGAATCGTCCGCGCCGCTCTCGCCCGAGGACGCCGCCTGGGCGTCCATCAGTATGGCGTTTCCGATGTTCTTCTGGATGGTCTGCAGCGTGGAGACGAACAGCGAATCGTTCACCGCCCGCGCGCTCTCCTCCGGCAGCAGGGCGTCGATGGCGGCGGCGTCGGCGGTGGCGCGGGTGGCCAGGCCGACGGCGCCCTCGGAGGCGAAGGTGTTCACCATATCGTTGATATAGGCGGTCTCGGTGTGGCTCTTGATGAGCTCGATGCCGTCGTTGTAAAGCACCTCGGTCACGCCCTCAATCTTCGCGGAGGACGTCGCGCCGCGCACGTGCCTGAACCACATCACGCCGCCCACGATCAGCGCCGCCGCCAGCACCATGATCAGCGCCACCTTGAGGATGTCCTTGAGCCCCAGGGCGCGGCCGTAGCGCATCTCGTCGAACTCCTCCTCGTCGATGTCGTCGAACACATCGCTCTGGTCGGTGTCGATGCCGGGGTCGGGCTCGCCCACGTCGTCGTAGACCTGCTGGTCCTCCGGGGTGTTGTAGGCACCCTCCTCCGCGGCGGCGTCGACGTTCCTGCGGCGGCGCTGGGCGCGGCGGGTCTGGTTGGCCTCCAGCTTCTGGATATAGTCCTCCACCCCCGCGCTGATGCCCGCGCGGCCGGTGGATTCAATGGGCCGGGTGTGCAGCTCGGAGGTGTCGATGTCCTCCATCTTGAGCTCCTCCTCCACGGCGTTCAAGGTATCGATGGCCTCCTCGGACAGCGGCTCCGCCGGGGCCTCCGGCTTGGCGGGCTGCTGCGGGTCGCCCTTTACGGCGGCGCGCATGTCCTTGCGCACGTCCTCGGGCACCGACGCGCCGTTGTAGACCGGGCGGTAGGTGGTGCGGGAATCGACGCTGCCCTCCTGCTGCTGCTCCTCCGTCATGGTGGTATAGGTGGTGCGGGTAAAGGCCGCCGTCGCCTGCTTCACCGGTGCGTCGGGATAGATCCGCGCCTGCGCCGAGGTGTAGGGCGTTCCCTCAAACCGGCTCTCTCCCACGGGATTGCCGCAATGCGGGCATTGCATATCCCCCGTCGCAAGAGTTTTGCCGCATTTGGAACAAAACATAGCCTGGCCTCCGTTCGTATCTTTGTATCTGTTTATGGGTATCCATATTATTAGAACCATCCTATCATAATGATAGAATGGTTCCACAGGTAAATCAAGGTTATAATTATGACTTTAATCGGACATTTTGGGGGTTTCGGTCACATTCGGCGGATTTTGGAGCTCCGGGGGCCGTTTCGATGACCGATTGAGGGCATCATTCCGTCCAAACCGGGGGGTTGCAGTCCGGGCAGGGGCTCAGGGCCTCCAGCATGGCCTGGCGCACGGTGAGCTCCCGGTTGTTGGACTGCGTGCCGCACACGCGCTGGGCGTGGTAGCGCTGGGCGTGGTTGAACACGGCGTAGACCACGGTGTTCAGTATCTCCTCGCGCTCGATCTCCTGGCTCTGCAGCTTCTGCTCCTCGGTCATCAGGTCCTTCTCGTCGCCGCCCTGGGCCTTGACCTGCTCCAGCTGCTGCTGGTAGAGCAGCTCCTCGATGTTGTACAGCGCGCTGAGGGTGTCCGCCTCGGGGGCCTGGGTGACCGCCGAGGGCGCGACGGGCAGCGGCAGCTGGCTGGTCAGCGCGGGCCTGGGCGTCAAAAGCACCACCATGAGCGTCATCTCCACCGTGGCCAGCGCCGTCAGCAGCATGCGGCCCCGGGCGCGGAACACGCCCTTGTACCACAGCACCAGCAGGCCCACCGGGGGCAGCAGCACGAGCAGCAGTATCACACCCAGTCCCCTTGCCGAGATCGGCCGCTCCTTCGTGGGGCGGCGTATTAACTGCGCGGACGTCTTATTGCGGGTCTTCATCGCACGGACCTCCCTGCCCTCACAGCTTGCCCAGCTGCCTGACGATGGCGTCGTAGGTCTGGCTGGAGATGTCGTGCTCCACCCGGCAGGCGTCCTCCTGGGCGGTGACCGGGTCCACGCCGATGCGTATGAGGATCTCCGTCAGCGCCTTGTGGCGGGCGTAGATGCGCTGGGCGATCTCCATGCCGGCGTCGGTCAGGGTGATGTAGTTGTCCTTGTCCATGACGATGTAGCCGTCCTCCCTAAGGTGCTTCATCGCCACGCTGACGGAGGGCTTGCTCACCTGCAGGCCCGAGGCGATGTCCACCGAGCGCACGTAGCCCTTCTCTTCATGGAGCCGCAGTATCATCTCCAGATAATCCTCGGCGGATTTGTGTATCTTCATGAGCCTTTCTTTCCTTTCATGACCGTTACCTTATAGTAGCATGCCCCAACGCTTTTTTCAACCCCCCAGCGGTGAATTAATCTGTTTGCCATAGATATATTGATTTAAATTATAACATACTATTGAATCAACCTATTGGACATATAACCCAGAGGCGTGGTATAATAATATATTGGAAATTGAACGTATAAGGCATTTTCCAATTCCCAATTCCCCATTCCCAATTCCCAATTCAAACAGAGGTTTTCCGCATGACATTACAGCAGCTCAACTACATCATCACCATCTCGGAGACGGGCTCCATCAACAAGGCCGCGGAGAAGCTGTACGTGTCGCAGCCGTCGCTGACCAGCGCCATCAAGGAGCTGGAGCGGGAGCTGGGCATCGTGGTGTTCAACCGCACCGGCAAGGGCGTGACCCTGACGGCGGACGGGCTGGACTTTCTGCCCTACGCCCGGCAGGTATACGGCCAGTACCTGAGCCTGATGGAGAAATACGGCAAGGCCGGCGGGCGGCGGCAGAAGTTCGGCGTGTCCTGCCAGCACTACTCCTTCGCGGTGAAGGCGTTCGTGGAGATGGCCAAGGCCTACGACATGGCCAAGTACGAGTTCGCCATCCGCGAGACCCGCACGCTGGACGTCATAAACGACGTCTCCCGCCTGCAGAGCGAGATCGGCATACTGTATTTAAGCGACTTCAACCGCAAGGCGATATTGAAGCTTCTGTCCTCCAACGGGCTGTCCTTCCACCACCTGATCTTCTGCAACGCCTACGTGTACCTGTGGAAGGGGCACCCTCTGGCGGGCAGGAAGTCCATAAGCTTAAAAGACCTCGAGCCCTACCCCTGCCTGTCCTTCGAGCAGGGGGATTCCAGCTCCTTCTACTTCGCCGAGGAGATCCTCTCCACCAACGAATACCCCCGCAGCATCAAGACCAACGACCGCGCCACCAACCTAAACCTCATGACCGGCTTAAACGGCTATACGCTGTGCTCCGGCATCATCTGCGAGGAGCTCAACGGCCCCGATTTCATCGCCATCCCCTACGAGCCCGACGGCAACAACCCCAACAGCGTCATGGACGTGGGGTACGTGGTCAAGAACAACGCCATACTGAGCGAGCCGGGGCAGCGGTATTTGGATGAAATCAAGAAGTATCTGGGAATCAGGGATTAGGCAATAGGGAAATCGGTATATGACCTGCCGTAGGGGCGATGCCCTCATCGCCCGGGTGATACCCGAATCCATCCCGTAGGGGCGATGCCCTCATCGCCCGGAGGATATCCGGACCCATCCCGTAGGGACGCCATTCATGGCGTCCGCGGGCCGCGGAATCATCGGCACACCTGCGCGATGATCTCCGCGGCTTCATTTATTTCCTCCGCCGTCGTATGTCGTCCGACGCTGACGCGGATGACGCAGGCGGCGTCTTTCTCGGACAGGCCGAGGGCGCGGTAGACGTGGCTGGGCTTATGCTCGCGCGAGGCGCAGGCCGCGCCGCCGGACACCGCGACGCCCCGCAGGTCCAGCGCGGCCACGGCCCGCTCGGAATCGACCCCCGGCAGCAGCACCGCCACGATGCCCGGCGCGCGTTCGGCGCCCCGGCACAGCGGCATGCAGCCGGGGATTTTTTCGCGCAAATTCGCCACGAAGCGGTCGATCAGTGCCCGCTCGCGTTCGGCGCGCGCGGCCATGTCGTCCCGGGCCAGCTCGGCGGCGACGCGCAGCCCGCAGATACCCGACACGTTCTCGGTACCGGCGCGCAGGCCGAACTCCTGACCGCCGCCGTCGATCAGCGGCTTCAAATCGACCCCCTGCCGGACAAACAACGCCCCCGCTCCCCGGGGGCCGCAGAGCTTGTGGGCGGACAGGCTCAGAAGGTCGATGCCCATGGCCCGCACGTCTACGGGCACCTGCCCGAAGGCCTGCACCGCGTCGCAGTGGAAGGGCACGCGCCGCGCCCGGGCCAGCGCGCCGATCTCCAAAACGGGCTGCACGACGCCGGTCTCGTTGTTGACGAGCTGCACGGAGATCAGCCGCGTGTCCGGTTTAAGCGCCGCCTCGACGGCCTCCGGGCGAACGACGCCGTCTTTGTCCGGCATGACGCGGGTGACCTCCCCGGCCCAGTGCCGCGCGGCGTTGAGCACCGAGGCGTGCTCGACGGCGGAGACCACCGCGTGGCCGCCCGCCGCCAGCGTCATGGCGTGGCTGTTGGCCTCGCTGCCCCCGGAGGTGAAGGCGATCTCCTCCGCCCGGGCGTTGAGCATGCCCGCGACCACCCGCCGCGCCAGCCGGAGCTCCCGCCGCGCCGCCCCCGCCGCCGCGTAGGGCGCGGAGGGATTCGCCCATGCCTCCGCCATGCAGGCCGACATCGCCGCGATCACCCGATCGTCCGGCTTCGTGGTGGCCGCGTGGTCCAGATAGATCATAGCGCCGCCTCCTCATCATCTTTTGTGACAATTATAATCCCTTTTTGCATTAAAGTAAATCTCCCTTGACAACAGCGCGTTCAGGGGGGTATTGTTAGGATAGAGATTTCATCTGATCATAAGGAGGAAGAAGCCATGACACGAGAGCAGGCCAGGGCGCGGGCCGAGGCGCTGGTCGGGCGCATGACGGTGGAGGAGGCGGCGAGTCAGCTGCGCTACGACGCGCCCGCCATCGAGCGGCTGGGCGTGCCCGCCTACAACTGGTGGAACGAGGCGCTGCACGGCGTGGCCCGCGCGGGCGTGGCCACCAGCTTCCCCCAGGCCATCGGCATCGCCGCGACCTTCGACCCCGAGCTGGTGCGGGCGCTGGGCGATATCGCCGCCACCGAGGGCCGCGCCAAGTACAACGCCTCCGCCGCCCACGGCGACCGGGACATCTACAAGGGGCTGACCTTCTGGTCCCCCAATGTCAACATATTCCGCGACCCCCGCTGGGGCCGGGGCCACGAGACCTACGGCGAGGACCCCGTGCTGACCGCCGAGCTGGGCGTGCAGTACGTGAAGGGCCTGCAGGGCGAGGGCGACACCATGAAGTCCGCCGCCTGCGCCAAGCACTTCGCGGTGCACTCCGGGCCGGAGGCGCTCAGGCACCGCTTCGACGCCGTGGCGTCCCAAAAGGACATGGCCGAGACCTACCTGCCCGCCTTCCGCGCGCTGGTGGACGCCGGGGTGGAGGCCGTGATGGGCGCGTACAACCGCGTCAACGGCGAGCCCGCCTGCGCCAGCGCCGCGCTGATGGACATCCTCCGCAACCGCTGGGGCTTCGAGGGGCACTTCGTATCCGACTGCTGGGCCATACGGGACTTCCACACCGGCCACATGGTCACCGACACCCCCGAGGAATCCGCCGCGCTGGCCCTCGAAAGGGGCTGCGACGTGAACTGCGGCAACACCTATCTGTACATGCTCAAGGCGCTTGAGAAGGGCCTGGTGACCGAGGAGATGATCCGCCGCGCCGCCGTCAGGCTGTTCACCTGCCGCTACATGCTGGGCATCATGGAGGGCACGGGCAGCGAATTCGATGCCATCTCCCCGGACGTGGTCGAGTGCCCGGCGCACCTTCAAAAGGCCCGGGAGGCCGCGGAGAAGGGCTGCGTGCTCTTGAAAAACGACGGCATGCTGCCGCTTAAAGACTTAGGCACACTGGGCGTGATCGGCCCCAACGCCAACAGCCGCGCCGCGCTGGTGGGCAACTACCACGGCACGTCCTCCCGCTACGTCACCGTGCTGGAGGGCCTGCAGGACGCGCTGGATGGAAAAGCCCGCGTGCTGTACGCCGAGGGCAGCCACCTGTTCAAAAACAGGCTGGAGAACCTGAGCCAGCCCAACGACGGCATCGCCGAGGCGCTGTCGGTGGCGGAGCGCTCCGACGCCGTGGTGCTGGTGGTGGGCCTGGACGAGACCCTGGAGGGCGAGGAGGGCGACACCGGCAACGCCGCCGCCTCCGGCGACAAGGCCGACCTGCTGCTGCCCGAGGGCCAGAGGGCGCTGATGGACGCCGTGCTCCGGGTGGGCAAGCCCACGGCCATCGTGCTGATGGCGGGCAGCGCCATCGACCTGGGCGACGCCGCCGAGAGGGCCGACGCCGTGCTGCTTACGTGGTATCCCGGCGCGCGGGGCGGCAGGACCGTGGCGGACCTGCTGCTGGGAAAGGTGTCCCCGTCGGGCAAGCTGCCGGTAACCTTCTATAAAAACGAACAGCTTGAGCGCATGCCGGAATTCACCGACTACGCCATGCGAAACCGCACCTACCGCTATATCGAGGAGGCACCGCTTTACCCCTTCGGCTACGGGCTGACCTACGGCGACTGCGCCGTCATCGAGGCCCGGCGCACGGCGGGCGGCGTCGAGGCCGCGGTCGAGAACCGCGGGGCCATGGACACCGACGAGGTCGTGCAGGTGTACGTGCAGAACGAAGGGTCCGAAAACGCCCCGCGCAACCCCCGGCTGTGCGCCTTCAAGCGGGTCCGCGTGCCCGCCGGGCAGACCGTCCGTGTCGCGCTGGACATCCCCGCCGGGCGCCTCAGCGTCGTGGACGCCGCGGGCCGCGCCGTGGACGAGGGCACGCCCGTGTTCCACGTGGGCCTCGGCCAGCCGGACGCGCGCACCGCGGCGCTGACGGGGCATGGGAGCGTGCGCGTTGAGGCGTAGATAGAGAATAATTGCGTCATTCCTCATACCCCGGCATGCGTTTCGCCTCTTCGATCAGCCTCCGGATGGGGGTGTCCGTGGCCCCGGTGGGCAGGCCGGCGTTGATGACGCGCCCGCAATCGCGCATCAGCGCGAGGGCCTCCTCGACGGCGCTCTCCGGCACGGGCGCGAAGGGCGGCACGCTGACCACCCGCGTGGCGAGCTGCCGGGCCAGGTGGCAGTCCACGTCGTTTTCATAGAGTATGCCCGCGCAGAAGGGGGTGTTTTCCTTCTGCAGGCGCCGGAACACCGGCACGCCGCTGCCCCCGCCGCAGAGCACGAAGGCCCTCGGCGCGCCCTCGGGCCGGGGCAGCTCGATGGACCCGAACAGCGGGTCGTAGCTGCCCTGCTCGATGCCGTAGAGCCTGCGGATGTTGTCCGCGTCGAACACAGTCTCCGGCGGGCCGAAGGATGCCACGTGATCCCCCTGCACGCACAGTATCTTGTCGGAGATCTTCTGGGCCAGGTCGATCTCGTGAAGCGACATGATCACTGTGATGCCCTTCTGCTTGGCCATGGTGCAGAGGATGCTCAGAAGCTGCAGCTTGTGCCGGATGTCCAGGAAGGACGTGGGCTCGTCCAGTATGATGATCTCCGGCTGCTGGCAGATGGCGCGGGCCAGCAGCACCCGCTGGCGCTGGCCGTCGGAGATGGCGTTAAAGTCCCGGTTGGCGATCTCGGTGACCTTCACCGCCTCCATGGCGGCGAGCACCTGCACTTCGTCTGCCTCGGACAGTATGCCCAGCCGCCCGGTGTAGGGGTAGCGGCCGGTGGCCACGATGTCCCGGCAGGTCATGAGCTCCGGCTTCATGCGCTCGGTGAGCACCACGGCCATGCGGGTGGAGAGGTCCCTATAGGAGAGGCTTTTCAGCTCGTCGTCCTGTATGTACACCCGGCCGCCGATGGTCTTGAGCTGGCGGGTGATGCTCTTCAGTATCGTGGACTTGCCGGAGCCGTTGGGCCCGATCAGCGTGACGATCTCGCCCTTTTCGATGCCGATGTCGATGTCGTTGATCAGCGGCCTGCCGTCGTAGCCCACGGTGAGGCGCTGGGTCCTGAAATACATCTGTGCCACGCGCTCACCTCCCCTTCTGACGCTTGAGCATCATCATGATCACCACCGGCGCGCCGAACACGCTGGTGACGGTGGAGATGTTCAGCTCCACGGGGGCGAAGGCCGTGCGGGCGATCAGGTCGCAGGCCATGCAGAACACCGCGCCGCCCAGGAAGGTGGCGGGGATCACCACCAGCGGCTTGGCGGTGTTCAGCGCCCGCTTGATGAGGTGGGGCACCGCGATGCCCACGAAGGATATGGGCCCCGCGAAGGCCGTCACCGTGGCGGAGAGCACGCTGGACAAGAGGATCAGCGCGATGCGGAAGCGCTTGATGTTCACGCCCATGGACTGGGCGTAAGCCTCGCCGAGCTGATAGGCCCCGATGGGCTTGGACAGCATGAACACCGCCGCGCCGGTGACCGCCACCACCGCGGCGGCCACGGCCACGTTGTCCCAGCTCATGCCGGAAAAGCTGCCCAGCGACCAGCCCCGCAGGTTCACGATGTCCGATTCCTCGGCGAAGGTGACGATGAAGTCCGTCACCGCCGAGCAGATGTAGCCGATCATGATGCCGCCCACCAGCAGTATGGCCATGTGCTTTAAGCGCCGGGACATCAGGAGGATAAACCCCACCGACATCATCGACCCCGCGAAGGCCGCCACGATCAGCGCCATCGACGACACCGCGCCCAGGCGGCTTAAGAAGAATATCATGGTGATGGCGACCACCATCTTCGCGCCCGAGGAGATGCCCAGCACGAAGGGTCCGGCGATGGGGTTGCCGAAGAAGTTCTGCAGAAGAAAGCCCGACAGCGACAGCGCCCCGCCCAGTATCGCCGCCATGAATATGCGCGGCATGCGGATCTTCCAGATGATGGAGTGCTGGACCGAATCCTGGCCCCGCCCCACCAGTATGCGCATCAGCTCGCCGAAGGGGATCTGCACGCTGCCGATCACGATGTTGAGTATCGTGATGCCCAAAAGCGCCGCGAACAGCAGCACAAACACCAGCGTGTAGCGGCTCCTGCGCCGCAGGTTTGCGCTCTGATCCAACTGTGCAACACCGTCCTTTCAGAATTAGGAATTAGGAATTAGGAATTTGATATTAGGAATTTGGAATTAGGAATGATGAAATGCCGGGGAACCGGCGCGGTGAGCTGCGCGACAGTCGGCAACTCAATTCCGGTTCTTCCCGTTTTTTGTGGGATAACGACCTCTCAGAGCCCCAATTCCTAACTCCTCATTCCTAATTCCTAATTCGCACGTACTCCCCCACACATCAATCATACCACATATCCCATCATCATACAACACCGTAAATCTTGAAAATATACAGAAAACGTGGTATGCTATACCCAAATACGAGGGGGCGATGTGATGTTTAAAAGGTTTTTGGCGCTGATGACGGTATTCGCGGTTTTGTGCCTGGGGGCGCTTGCGGAGAGCGCGCCGGACGGGTTCACCTTTTCCGGCGGCAGCGGCAGGGTGACGATCTCCTGTCCCGCCATATGGGAATCGGAGGGGCGGACCATAGCGCGTATCGTGTTCTCCAGCCCGAACTACCCGACGCTGCAATCGGAGGGCGTGGCCTACGCCGCAACCCACGAGGGCAAGACCTCGATCTTCGAAATCCCGGTGACGCTGAATCAGGACATGGAGATCGTCGGCACCACCACGGCCATGTCCCAGCCCCACGACGTGACCTACACCATCCGCGTCAGCGTGGGAGAGGCCGCACCGGTGGCGGAGGCGGCGCAGGCCGAGGCCCCCGCCCCGGTGTCGGAGAAAGCCCCCGTCGAGGGGCTCGAATGGGTGCGCCGCATGCCGCTGACCTACGCCGAGGGCTTCTCGGTGGACGAGTACGCCGGCGGCTACACGCTGATCGACATCGTGGACGGCGACCGCATACTGCTGCTGCCCGACGGCGCGGAGGCCCCGGAGGGCCTGCCCGCGGACGTGCTGGCGATCCGCCGGCCGGAGCGCATCTACCTGGCCGCCACCTCCGCCATGGCGCTGTTTGCGCGGCTGGACGCGCTGGGGTGCGTGCGGGCGTCGTCGCTGGAGGCGGAGGACTGGAGCGTCGAGGCGGCCCGCGCGGCCATGGAGGCTGGTGAGATGGTCTTCGCCGGAAAGTACTCCGAGCCGGACTACGAGCTGCTCATACAGCTGGGCTGCGACCTGGCCGTGGAGTCCACCATGATCTTCCACACCCCCAAGGTCAAGGAGATGCTGGAGAGCCTGGGCATACCGGTGATCGTGGACCGCTCCAGCTACGAGCCCCACCCGCTGGGCCGCACGGAGTGGATCAAGCTCTACGGCGCGCTGGTGGGCCGGGAGGCGGCCGCGGAGGCGTTCTTCGCCGAGAAGGAGGCCCTGATCAGCCGCTACGCGGACTATCCCAACAGCGAAAAGACCGTCGCCTTCTTCTACATGAGCTCCGACGGCTCCGTGGTGGTGCGCAACTCCACCGACTACGTGCCGCGGATGATCGAGATCGCCGGGGGGCGCTACGCGCTGTCCGACGTCGTCGATCCCGACAGCACCCGCTCCTCCGTGTCCACCACCATGGAGCAGTTCTACGCCGCCGCCGTGGACGCCGATTACCTCATCTACAATACCTCCATCGCCAGCCCCCTGAACAGCCTGGCCGACCTGTACGCCCTGTCCCCGCTGTTTGCCGACTTCAAGGCCGTCAAGGAGGGCAACGTCTGGTGCGCCGGCAAGAACCTCTACCAGGAGACCGACGACGTGGGCGAGCTCATCGCCGACATCCACAACATGATCGCCGGCGAGGGGGAGATGCGGTTTTTGACGAGAGTTGAATAGAGAGTGGAGTGTGGAGAGTGCAGAGTGGAGAGTGCAGATGAATAACTCCACACTCCACTCTCAACACTCCACACTGCCCTCTGTCCGCACTCGATGGACATCCGTCCAACATTTCCGCATAAATATACACATATCTTCGGATATCGTGTATATTCCGCCTTAACTCAAGCGACACATGAATGATTAATCAGCGGATTTCTGCAAAAAAACGGGTAAAATGTCCGTCCCATGCGGAATGATGTGGACGGATGGCGGAAAAAGCGGGCGCTTATTGCAAAAATAACGCGGCGGGCTATTGCAATTCCTGCATGAATTATGTATAATATCACCATCAAATTATGGGAGGAACATTCCTATGAAGAAAATCATTGCGATCGTATTGGCTATGATGTTGGTCCTGTGCGCGGCTTCGATGGCCGAGACCGTGAAGATCGGCGTGTTCGAGCCGGCCTCCGGCGACAGCGGCGCGGGCGGCAAGCAGGAGATGCTGGGCATGCAGTACGCCAACAAGGAGACCCCCACCGTTGAGATCGGCGGCACGACCTACGACGTCGAGCTGGTCTACGCGGACAACGGCTCCTCCACCGACAAGGCTCCCTCCGCCGCGCAGCAGCTGGTGAGCGAGGGCGTGTCCGTGGTGCTGGGCTCCTACGGCTCCGGCGTTTCCATCGCCGGCTCCCAGTACTTCGCCGACGCGAACATCCCCGCCATCGGCGTCACCTGCACCAATCCGCAGGTCACCGCGGGCAACAGCCACTACTTCCGCATCTGCTTCCTGGATCCCTTCCAGGGCACCGTCCTTGCCAACTACGCATCCAAGGAGCTGGGCGCCACCGTCGCCTACACCCTGGGCGAGCTGGGCAACGACTACGACCAGGGCCTGTGCACCTACTTCAAGCAGGCGTTCGAGGCGCTGGGCGGCACCGTGATCCCGGAGAGCTTCCCCACCGGCACGGCTGACTTCACCTCCTACCTGACCAACGCCGCCAACTACGGCGCGCAGGTGTTCTTCTGCCCCGTGTCCATCGCCTACTCCACCCAGATCGTGCAGCAGGCCAACAGCCAGGGCGTGACCTTCCCGATCCTGGGCGGCGACACCCTGGACAGCAACGTGGTGGCCAACGCCGCCAAGGGCACCAACGTGAAGATCATCATCACCACCTTCTATCAGGAGGGCGCGACCCCCGCGTTCGACGAGGGCTTCAAGGCCTGGCTGAACGAGGATAGCGAGGCCATGACCAACAACGGCGGCAACGACATGATCTCCGCCGTGTCCGCCATGGGCTATGACGCCTACTACACCGCCCTTGAGGCCCTGAAGGCCGCGGGCTCCACCGACTCCGCCGCCGTGCTGGCCGCGCTGCCCGGCGTGACCCTGAACGGCGTGTCCGGCGCCATCGCCTTCGACGAGGTGGGCGACGCCATCCGCAACGCCGCCTTCGTCAAGACCATCAACAACGAGACCGGCGACTGGGAGTTCGTCGCCGAGCAGACCGTCGAATAAGCTCAGACCGAACCTCTCGGCGGAGGCATTGCCTCCGCCGATTGTTCGAGTGTAGGGATTAGGGAACAGGGAAAAGGGAAAAGGGAACAGGAATAGTGGCTGCCGCCGTTTCTGTTGATACCTTATAATTGAACTGGCGGCAGCGGCCATCCCTTTTCCCTTTTCCCTTTTCCCTGTTCCCTCTCTTCCGATACCACTCCTCAAGCAAAGGAGACATCACATTATGTGGAATACCGTCTTCCCCTACCTGCTCTCGGGCATATCGGTGGGCGGGCAGTACGCGCTGATCGCCATCGGCTACACGATGGTATACGGCATACTGCGCCTCATCAACTTTGCCCACGGCGACGTGTTCATGGTGGCCGGCATCATCATGGTGTACATGGCGGCCAGCGGCGTGCCGCTGTGGCTGTGCATACCGCTGGTGCTGGTGCTGACGGCGCTGATCGGCTTTGTGATCGAGCGCGTGGCCTACAAGCCCCTGCGCACCGCGCCGCGCATGTCGGCGATGATCTCCGCCATCGGCGTGAGCTACACGCTGCAGAACCTGGTGCTGTACGTCACCGGCGGCCTGAACCAGATCTACCCCACCATCCCGTGGATCTCCGACAGCGTGACGATCTTCGGCGCGACCACCAAGATGGTCACCGTCATCACCCCCATACTGACCATCGTGCTGGTGGTGGCGCTGGTGGCGCTGATCAACCACACCAAGATCGGCATGGCCATGCGCGCGGTCTCCCGCGACTTTGAGACCAGCCAGCTGATGGGCATCAAGATCAACCGGGTCATCTCCACCACCTTCGTCATCGGCACCTTCCTGGCGGGCGTGGCCTCGGTACTGTACTTCACCAACTACACCACCGTCATACAGACCTCCGGCGCCATGCCGGGCCTCAAAGCCTTCGTGGCGGCGGTGTTCGGCGGCATCGGCTCGATCCCCGGCGCGGTGGTCGGGGCGTTCATCATCGGCATCGCCGAGAACATCATCAAGGGCCTGGACATCATACTGTTCAAGGCGGGCATCATCTCCGGCCCCATGGGCCTGGCGACCTTCTCCGATGCCTTTACCTTCGCGCTGCTCATCATCATACTGGCGGTGAAGCCCACCGGCCTGTTTGGTGAGAAGATTACGGACAAGGTGTGAGGTGAGCGGAATGACAGATATGAAGAAGAAAAAAATGGATTCCGCCACGGTCATATCCATCGTGATCGTGCTGGCGCTGTACGTGCTGGTGTTCGTGGCCGAGCAGATCATCCCCGCCACGTCGATGCTGTTCACGGTCATTAAGAAGGGCGCGACCTACGCGCTGGTGGCCGTGTCCATGAACCTTTTGAACGGCTTTACCGGCATATTCTCGCTGGGCCAGGCGGGCTTCATGCTGGTCGGCGCCTACGTCTACGGCATATTCACCATCCCGGTGGTGTCCCGCATGGACGTCTACCAGTACTACAGCGGCGGCCTGGTGCAGTTCACGCTGCCGGTGTTCGTGGCCATGCTGCTCTCCGGCCTGGCGGCGGCGTTCCTGGCGCTGCTGATCGGCCTGCCGGTGCTGCGGCTCAAGAGCGACTACCTCGCCATCGCCACGCTGGGCTTCGCGGAGATCATCCGCGCGCTGTTCCAGTGGGACAAGCTGGGCCCCATCACCAACGGCTCCAACATGCTGAGGCTGTTCCCCAACTTCAACGACTTCAACATCCGCAACGCCAACGGCGACGTGGTGGTCTACCTGTCCACGCTGGTGCCGCTGTTGATCGCGGGCGTGTGCATATTCGTGATCATACTGCTGATCAACTCCACCTACGGCCGCGCGCTGCGGGCCATCAAGGACGATGAGATCGCCGCCGAGGCCATGGGCATCCGCCTGGCGAGCCACAAGCGGCTGGCGTTCTGCATCTCCTCGTTCTTCGCGGGCGTGGGCGGCGCGATGCTGGCCATGTACCAGACCACGGTGCAGGCGAAATCCTTCACCACGGCCATGACCTACGAGATACTGTTGATCGTGGTCATCGGCGGCATCGGTTCGGTGACCGGCTCCTGCATGTCCTCGTTCCTGTTCGTGGCGTGCTCGGAGTGGTGGCTGAGGTTCCTCGACCAGAAGCAGGTGATCGGCGATTTTGAGGTGCCGCTCTTGAGAAACGGCTTCAGGCTGGTGGTGTTCTCCATCATCATTATGATCGTGGTGCTGTTCTTCCGCCAGGGCATCATGGGCAGGAAGGAGCTGCCGGACCTGATACGGCAATTACAGGGCAAAAAGGCGAAGGGAGGTGCGTCCAAGTGAGCGAGAACGTGCTGCACATCGACCACCTGACCATGCGCTTCGGCGGCGTGGTGGCCGTGAACGACCTGTCCATGGACATCAACCGCGGCGAGATCGTGGCCCTGATCGGCCCCAACGGCGCGGGCAAGACCACCGCCTTCAACATGGTGACCGGCGTGTACACCCCCACCGACGGCAAGATCACGCTGATGGGGCAGGACATCACCGGCCGCCGCCCGGACGAGATCACGAAGCTGGGCATCGCCCGCACCTTCCAGAACATCCGCCTGTTTTCGTCCATGACGGTGTTTGAGAACGTGCTGACGGCGCGGCACCTGCGGCGCACCAGCAATTTCTTAAGCGCCACCTTCCGCTTGAACGCCGCCGAGGAAAAGAAGATGCGGCAGGAGACGGAGGCGCTGCTTAAAGAGGTGGGGCTCTACGAGCTCCGGGACGAGATGGCGACCTCGCTGCCCTACGGCAAGCAGCGGCTTCTGGAGATCGCCCGCGCGCTGTCCACCCAGCCCAAGGTGCTGCTGCTGGACGAGCCCGCCGCGGGCATGAACCCCCAGGAGACCGAGGAGCTGGGCGCGTTCATCAAGCTGATCAAGGACAAATTCGACCTGACGGTATTTTTGATCGAGCACCACATGAACCTGGTCATGGACATCTCCGACCGCATCTACGTGATCGACTTCGGCAAGCAGATCGCCCAGGGCACGCCCTCCGAGGTGCAGAACGACCCCGCGGTCATCGCGGCCTACCTGGGCGTGGACGAGGAAGAGGAGGTGAGCCCCGCATGAGCATGCTGAAGGTGAAGGACCTCAAGGTCAACTACGGCGGCATCGAGGCGCTGAAGGGCATCTCCTTCGACGTGGAGCAGGGCCAGATCGTAACGCTGATCGGCGCGAACGGCGCGGGCAAGTCCACCACGCTGCGGGCCAT
>JAFRFY010000151.1 GCA_017434085.1 Clostridia bacterium | reverse complement strand
CGCCAAGGACCTGGGCACCGGCAAGGAGCAGTCCATCGCCATCATCGCTTCCTCCAACATGTCCGAGGAGGAGATCGAGAAGGCCGTCAAGGAGGCCGAGCAGTTCGCGGCTGAGGACAAGAAGAACAAGGAGCAGGCCGAGACCTTCAACCAGGCCGACCAGCTGATCTATCAGACCGAGAAGACCATGAAGGACGCCGGCGACAAGCTGGATCCCGCCGACAAGGCCAAGCTGGAGAGCGAGCTGAACACCTTCAAGCAGGTGCGGCAGGGCAACAACGTGGACGAGATCAAGGCCGCCATGGAGACCTTCAGCAAGGCCACCTACGAGGTCTTCGGCAAGATGTACCAGCAGGCGAACCCCAACGGCGGACAGGGCTTCGACCCCAACGCCGGACAGAACCCCGGCGGCGGCGCCAATGTCAACGACGACGGCACCGTGGAGAGCGAGTTCACCGATTAACGCAATGCCTGACGGCATACAAAGGGGCAAGTGATAGACCATCCTTGCCCCTATTTTGAGGGAACAGGGAACAGGGAACAGGGAACAGGAAATGTGGCTGCCGCCATTTCTGCAAAGATGTGATTGTTTATTTGAACGTGGCAAAGAATGGATAATTACGTCGATTCCTTTGATTATCATACGCGGTAGCGGCTATTCCTGTTCCCTGTTCCCTGTTCCCTCTTCCCTATTCTCAGGGGTGAAATAAATGGCAAACAAACGTGACTACTACGAGGTGCTCGGCGTATCCAAGGACGCGGACGAGGCGGCCATCAAAAGGGCGTACCGTCAGCTGGCGAAGAAGTACCACCCGGACGTCAACCCGGGGGACAAGGACGCCGAGGAAAAGTTCAAGGAGGTCAACGAGGCCTACCAGACCCTGTCCGACCCCCAGAAGCGGGCGAGCTACGACCAGTTCGGCCCCGACGGCCCGCAGGCGGGCTTCGGCGGCGGCGGGTTCGGCGGGTTCAGCGGCTTTGAGGGCGCGGGGTTCGGCGGCTTTGAGGATATATTCTCCACCTTCTTCGGCGGCGGTGCGGGCGGCGGGCGCTCCAACGGGCCCATCCCGGGGGAGGATCTGCGCTACGACCTGACCATCTCCTTCGAGGAGGCCGCGAAGGGCTGCGAGAAGGACATCAACCTGGTCCGAGACGAGGAGTGCCCCACCTGCAACGGTTCCGGCGCGAAGCCCGGCTCCAAGGTGGACAACTGCCCCAACTGCCACGGCACCGGCCAGGAGCGGGTGGTGTCGAACACCCCCTTCGGCCGCATACAGAACGTGCGCACCTGCTCCCGCTGCCGCGGCGCGGGCAAGATCATCACCGAGCCCTGCTCAAAGTGCCACGGGCGCGGCAAGGTGCGCGTCAGCAAGCGGCGCACCATCAAGGTGCCGGCGGGCATCGACAATGGCCAGGTGCTGACCATCCGCGGCCAGGGCGGCCTGGGCGAGCGCGGCGGCCAGCCGGGCGACCTGCTCATCGTGATCACCGTGCGGCCCCACAAGCTGTTCAAGCGGCGCGACGACAACCTGTTCATTGAAATGCCCCTCACCTTCACCCAGGCGGCCCTCGGCGCGGAGCTGGACGTGCCCACGCTGGACAAGCCCGTGAAGTACAAATTCCCCGAGGGCACGCAGCCCGGCCAGATGTTTACGTTAAAGGGCCAGGGCGTGCAGCATCTGCGGGGCGGCGGCAAGGGCGACCTGTACGTCACCGCCGTGGTGGAGATCCCCAAGAAGCTGTCCGAGAAGCAGAAGGACCTGCTCCGGCAGTTCGACGGCACCACCTCCGAGCGGCAGTATGAGAAGAAAAAATCCTTCCTCGACAAGCTGAGGGACGCATTTTCGTAAAACAGGAGCAGATTAAATGGACTGGATGGAGTACACCGTGCTAACCACCACCGAGGCCAGCGACCTGATCTCACAGATCCTGATGGACGCGGGCAGCGCCGGCACGATGATCGAGGACAAGAACGACGTGGCCGCCAACCAGCGGCCCGAGGGCCAGTGGGACATCATCGACGAGGCCATCGCCCGGCGCATCGGCGACGACGTGAAGGTGACCGGCTACTACGAGGTGGACGAGAGGCTGCGGGACCGGCTGATGTACATCGAATCGGAGCTTCAACGCATCCGGGGACTGGATCTGGGCATGGACCTGGGCAAGCTGGAGACGCGCACCCACTCCGTCGCCGAGGAGGACTGGACCGAGAGCTGGAAGAAGGCCTTCAAGCCCTTCCGGCTGGGGGCGCACATGCTGATCAAGCCCAGCTGGGAGGCGGTGGAGACCGCGCCCGGCGACCACGTGATCGAGATCGACCCGGGCATGGCCTTCGGCACCGGCACCCACGAGACCACCGGCATGTGCGTGGAGCTGGTGGAGAAGTGCGTCAGGCCCGGCGACACGGCCATCGACATCGGCACCGGCACGGGCATACTGGCCATCGCCGCGGCCCACATGGGCGCGAAGCGCGTGCTGGCCACCGACCTGGACGCCGTGGCCGTGCGGGTCGCCAAAGAAAACGTCAAGCACAACGGCTTCGAGGATACCATCGAAATGCGCTGCGGCGACCTGCTGGAGGTCGTGGACGAGCAGGCGGACGTGGTGATCGCCAACATCATCGCGGACGTCATCATCGCCCTGGCCGCACCGGTCAGGCCCTATGTCGCCGACGGGGGCGTGTTCATATGCTCCGGCATCGCCGTGAACCGGCTGGAGGACGTGCTCGGGGCGTTGGGCGCCGCGGGCTATCAGGTGCTGGACGCGCTTGTGCGGGGCGAGTGGGCCGCCGTCGCGTCGAGGAAATAGCATGCACTGCTTTTACATCGAGCCGCCCGAGAATGGCACGGCGGCGCTTAAAAGGGACGAGGCGAAGCACGCCGCGAAGGTGCTGCGGCTCAGGCATGGCGATATCGTCTGCGCCATGGACGGCGCGGGGGGCCGCTGGGACGCGGAGATCACGCGCGTGGACGCCGGGGGCGTGGCCGTGCGGCTTCATAAGGCGCTGCCGGACAACGAGCCCCCCGTGCGCGTGACGGTGTACCAGGGCATCCCCAAGGCGGAAAAGCTGGATTTCATCGCCCAGAAGCTCACGGAGCTGGGGGCGGCGGCGCTGATACCCGTGAAAATGGAGCGCTGCGTGGTGAAGCTGGACGACAGGGACGGCAAAAAGCGCCGGGACCGGCTGGAGCGCGTCGCCCTGGAGGCCGCCAAGCAGTGCCAGCGGGCGCGCGCCGCGGAGATCAGCGAACCCGTGACGTGGAAACAGGCCATCGCGCATATGCGCCGCCACGACCTGGTGCTGGCACCCTGGGAGGACGCCCGGGGCTGGCGCATGAAGGACGCCTACGCGGACCATCCCGAGGCGCGGGACATCGGCATCGTGATCGGCCCGGAGGGGGGCATGTCCGAGGACGAGGTGCGCGCCATGCAGGACATCGACGCGCTGACCGTCACCCTGGGGCCCCGCATACTCAGGACCGAGACCGCCGCGGTGGTATCCGCCGCGCTGGCGATGCAGCTGTGGGGGGACCTATGAAGACGATTGCGACCTATACGCTGGGCTGCAAGGTGAACCAGTACGACACCGAGGCCATGCTGGAGGCGTTCGAGCGCGCGGGCTACGCCGCCGTGCCCTTCCAGGAGGACGCCGACGTGTACCTGATCAACACCTGCACCGTCACCGGCACGGGGGACCAGAAGTCTTTAAAGACCGTGCGCCGCGTGGCCCGGGAGCACCCGAACAGCGCCATCGTGGTGTGCGGCTGCCTGGCCCAGCGGGAGGCGGAGAGCATCGTCCGCATGGACAACGTGATGCTGGCGGTGGGCGTGCAGCGCCGCGCCGAGGTGGTCCCCCTGCTGGAAAAGGCGATATCGGAAAACACCCCCATCAACGCCGTGGGTCCCTTGAAGGGCGCGTCGTTTGAAAACCTGTTCGTGTCCCGGCACGAGGGCAAGACCCGCGCCACCATGAAGATCCAGGAGGGCTGCGACCGCTACTGCGCCTACTGCATCATACCGTCGGTGCGGGGGCCGGTGCGCTCGATGCCCCTTAGTGACGTGCGGGCCGAGGCGGAACGGCTGGCGCGCGCCGACTACCGGGAGATCGTGGTGACGGGCATCCACCTGGCCAGCTATGGCCGAAAGACGGGGGATGAGCTCATCGACGCCATACGCGCCGTGCACGACGCCCCCGGGGTCGCGCGCGTGCGGCTGGGGTCGCTGGAGCCGGTGGTCGCCACGGAGGACTTCGCCCGCGCGCTGTCCGAAATGCCGGGCATCATGCGGCAGTTCCACCTGTCCCTGCAGTCCGGCTCGGCTACGGTGTTAAAGCGCATGCGCCGCAGGTACACCCCGGCGGAATACCTGCGGGCCGTCGAGAACCTTCGACAATATATGCCCGACTGCGCCGTGACCACCGACGTCATCGCGGGCTTTCCCGGCGAGACGGAGGCGGAATTTGAGGAGACGCTGGACTTCCTCCGCGCGTGCCGGCTTTCGCGCATACACGCCTTCCCGTATTCCCGGCGCAAGGGCACCGTGGCGGACGGGCTGCCGGACCAGGTGTCCGAGGCGGTCAAGCGTGAACGCACAAAAAAACTGATCGCGCTGGGGAACCAACTGGAGCGCGAATACGTCTCATCCATGATTGGAACCGTGCAGTCCGTGCTGTTTGAGCAGAGCGCGGGGGAACCCGGCTGCGGCATGGCGGAGGGCTACACGGGGCAATACATCCGCGTCCGCGCCAAGGCCGCGCCCGGCGAGCTCCGGGCGGTCAGGCTGGTGTCCGCAGAGGGCACGCTGGCGCTGGGCGAGGCGGTGGACATTACACAGAAAGAGGGGTGAATCAATATGGACAACTGCCTTTTTTGCAGGATCATCGCCGGTGAGATCCCGGGCGACAAGGTCTATGAGGACGACAGGGTGTACGCCTTCCGGGACATCAATCCCCAGGCCCCCGTGCACGTGCTGATCGTGCCTAAGAAGCACATGGCGAACGTGCTGGAATGCGACGCCGAGACCGCCGCCGCGCTGGCCGACGCCATTCGCGTCATCGCCAGGCAGGAGGGCGTCGACGAGAGCGGCTTCCGCCTGATATCGAACTGCGGCGCGGACGGCGCGCAGTCGGTCAACCACCTGCACGTGCATCTGCTCGGGGGGAAGAAGCTCGCGGAGCGGATGGCGTGAGCCTCCCGTTTACGGCGGAAATGTGACGGAAAACCATGAATTTAACGCCGTTCAGGGTTGACGAGTACATATTCCATGAGGTATAATAAACAAGTGGCGAACCCCATGCTACATTGGCAGATGCCATTTAACTGCGAGGGGAGGGAAAGCACATGTCCGAGGTACGCATTCGGGAAAATGAATCATTGGAAAGCGCGCTGCGCCGTTTTAAGCGCAAGACTGCTCGTGATGGCATTCTCGCAGAAGCAAGGAAAAGGGAACATTATGAGAAGCCCAGCGTAAAGCGTAAGAAGAAGGCGGAAGCCGCTCGCAAACGCAAGTATTAAGCCAATGAAAGCCCCTCT
>JAFRFY010000150.1 GCA_017434085.1 Clostridia bacterium | reverse complement strand
GTGGGTGGCGTCGGCCTCGTCGGCGCGGTACACCCGGCCGGGGCAGATCACGCGGATGGGCGGCTTGCGGGTGGTCATGATGCGGGCCTGCACCGGGGAGGTGTGGGTGCGCAGCACGATGTTGTCGTCGATGTAGAAGGTGTCCTGCGCGTCGCGGGCGGGATGGTTCTTCGGGATGTTCAGAAGCTCGAAGTTGTAGTGGTCGAACTCCACCTCGGGGCCCTCCACGGCCTCGTAGCCCATACCCACAAAGATGTCCACCATCTTGCGCAGCGCGATGTTCATCGGGTGCAGCGTTCCGGCGGAGCGCTCCGGGCCGGGCAGGGTGACGTCGATGGCCTCAGCCTCAAGGCGCGCCTGCTTTTCCTTCTGGCGAAGCTCCGCGGCGCGCTCCTCCAGCCTCGCCTCCAGCGCGGCGCGCACGTCGTTGACCATCTGGCCCATCTTGGGCCGTTCCTCCGGCGGCAGCTTGCCCATGCCGCGCAGAAGCCCGGTCAGCTCGCCCTTCTTGCCCAGTATGCCCACGCGGATCTGCTCCAGATTGCCGCTGGCCCGGGCATCCTCGATGTTCTGCAGCACGCGCTCGCGTATCTCGCGCAGTTTGTTTTCCATACGATACACTCTCCTTAAACTGTGTGGCCGCAAATAAAAGAGCCTCACCCCTCGCTGGGGCGAAGCCATATCCACTCCGCGGTACCACCCGTATTTGCCCGCCGCGCGCGGGCCTCTGATCCCGATAACGTGGGATAACCCCGTCCGGGCCTACTCGCACGCGCTTTGAACCCGGAAGCTCCGGAGTGAACTTCGCCCGAAAGACCGTCCGCCGGATTTTCAGCCACGCTCCGGCTCTCTGAGGGGGGTCCGTCGGGTTACTCTCTCCATCTCAGCCATACCGTGTTATTTTAGCATATGCCGGGGTGAAATTCAACCGATTTTGGCGGTTTGCCGAACTTTAACCGACAGGCGGCTTTCCATTTGACACATCGGGCGGGTTTGGATATACTTTTTGTATACCATCGCACGGGGGTTCGCCATGAACGTATACGACTTCGACAACACCATACTGCGGGGCGACAGCTCCGCCCGCTTCTTCGGCTGGTGCCTGACCCATTATCCCCGCATGTGGGCCGACATCCCGGGGCAGGCGCTGAACGGGCTTTTGTTCCTTCTGAAAATAAGGCCCAAGCAGGCCTTCAAGCAGCGGATGTTCCACTACTTTTCGCTGATCGACACGGACCGGGCGCTCGCCGACTTCTGGCGCGCCAACCTGCCCCGCGTCAAGCCCTGGTACATCGCCGCCCACAAGCCGGACGACGTGGTGATCTCCGCCTCCCCGGAGGGGCTGATCCGCCCGGCCTGCGCGGCGCTTAACATCCGCGCGGTGATGGGCTCGCCCGTGGACATGCGCACGGGCACGTATTCCGGCCCCAACTGCCACGGCGCGGAGAAGGTGCGCCGCTTCCGGGAGGTCTACCCCGACGCCGGGATCGAAAACTTCTACTCCGATTCCCACTCCGACGATCCCCTCGCCCGCCTGGCGCAAAAGGCGTGGCTGGTGAGGGGCGACCGGCTGCTGCCGTGGTGACCGGGCGCGGACGCCATGAATGGCGTCCCTACTCCCATGCGGCGTAGACCTCCGGGCAGTAGCCCACGGCGGCCTTCTTGCCGTTTCGCACGATGGGCAGCCTGAGCACCTGGGGATGCTCCAGCACGGCGTCCTCCCGCTGGGCGGCGGCGATGTACTTCACCAGCGCCAGGGCGTCCTGATCGCGGCAGTTCTCATCGATCAGCTTATCCAGCCCGCCGCAGGCCTGCGCCACGCTTCTGAGCTCGCCCCGGCTGATGCCCTTGTCGTTTATATCGATATACTGCGCCTTGATGCGCCGCTCCTTGAACCAGCGCTCCGCCTTGCGGGTGTCCTGGCTCTTTTTGGTGCCGAATATCTGTATGTTCATGCGCCGCTCCCCCCCTTGTTCTACCTATATTATAGTCCATAAATCCGAATGCGCAAGTATTTACTTGTGATTATGGCGAAATTGTGTTATAATGATGACAGTTTACTGTGACAGGAGGTGTCCCCGTGTCGGGAATAATCGAATCCCTCCGGCAGTTCAGCCTGCCCTCAGTGCTGTTCCGGCTGACGCTGGCGATGCTGGTCGGCGCGCTGATCGGCTACGGCCGGGCCCAGAAAAAGGCCAACGCGGGCCTGCGCACCTACATGCTGACCAGCATCGGCGCGGCGCTGACGATGCTCGTGAGCCTGTATGAATACGAGATGCTCAAGGGGCCTTGGACATACGCCGTGGAGGCCGTCGGCATGAAGTTCGACGTGTCGCGCTTCTCGGCCCAGGTGGGCTCGGGCATCGGCTTCCTGGCCGCGGGCACGATCATCGCCGTGGCCCACCGGCAGGTGTCGGGCCTGACCTCGGCCATCGGCCTGTTCGCCTGCGCCACGCTGGGCATCGCCTGCGGGGCCGGGTTCTACGAGGCCGTGTTCTGCGCCATGCTGATCATCATATTCACGCTGGAGTTCATGCAGCCCCTGGAGCTCGCGTTCAAGCGGCGGCTTCGCAACATCACCATCTACGTGGAGTTTGAATCCCCGGAGGACGTGGACGCCATCACGAGCGCCATCCGCAATCAGGGCGCGCAGCTCTACGACCTGGAGATGGAGCGCACCGAGCGCCAGGGCAATAAGCTGCCCTCCGCCATCATGACATTGAGGCTCGACAGGCAAAACGCCTCGCACTCGGCGATACTCTCTTCGCTGGCCGAGCTGCCCTGCGTGGATTCCGTGCAGGAACTGATATCGTAAGGAGGGGGAAGCATGTCCGCCAGTTTGAACAGCCTGAGAAGCATCAGCTTCGCCACCGTACTGCTCCGCATGCTGCTGGCCTGTCTGTGCGGCGCGGTCATAGGCTCCGAGCGCTCGTACAAGAACCGCCCCGCCGGCTTCCGCACCCACATACTGGTGTGCATCGGCGCGGCCACGGCCTCCATGACCGGCATCTACCTCTACCTGAACCTGGGGCTGCCCACGGATATCTCCCGCCTGGGGGCGCAGGTGGTGTCCGGCCTGGGCTTCATCGGCGCGGGCACCATCATCGTCACACGCAACCGCACCGTCAAGGGCCTGACCACCGCCGCCGGGCTGTGGGCCAGCGGCGTGATCGGCCTGTCCATCGGCGCGGGGTTCTACGAGGGCGGCGTATTCGCCGCGGCGCTGGTGCTGATCACCGAGACCGTGTTCTCCCAGCTCAACAGCCGCATATCCCGCTCCCCCGAGTTCAACATCACGCTGCACTACCACCACAAGCCCGCCCTGGACCAGGTGATGCGCACCTGCAAGGACAGCCGCATCGCCATCACCAACCTGCGGGTGCTCCACGGCAACGACCCCGGCGTGACCGTCTACACCGCCGTGCTGTCCCTGCGGCCGCGCTTCAAGATCAACCACGACGTGCTGCTGTCCCACATCCGCGGCGTCCACGGCGTGCTGGACGTGGAGGAGACCTGAGCGCAAGCCGCATTTCCCCTTCGTTTGCATATTCCCCCGATATGTTGTATAATGACAGGCGAAGGGAATACACGACGAAGGGGATTTATTATGGAACAAAGCTATGTATTGATGACCGATTCCGACAGCGACCTGCCCTTTTCCACGGCGGACGCGCTGGGCATACCGGTGGTGCGCATGCCCTACACCCTCGACGGCGAGGCATACGAGGACGACAACGGCCGCGCCGGGGTGGAGAAGCGCTTCTTTGACCGCATGCGCGCGGGCGCGACGCCCAACACGTCGCTTCTGCCCACCGAGGCGTATCTGGAGTACTTTGAACCGATCCTGAAGGAAAAGGACCTGCTGTTCATCGCCTTTTCCTCCAACATGAGTTCCACCATACAGAATGTGTTTGAGGCGCGGGAACAGCTATTGGCGAAGTACCCCGGCCGCAAATTCACCGTGGTGGACACGCTGAGCATCTCCGGGCCCATGGCGCTGTTGGTGTTGAAGGCCCACGAACTCTACGCCCAGGGCAGGCCCATGGACGAGGTCGCCCAGTGGGTGCTGGACAACCGCATGCGCGCCCAGGTGTGGATGACCGTAGGCGACCTGAAATACCTGGCCCGGGGCGGGCGCATCACCCCCACCAGCGCCATATTCGGCACCATGCTGGATATACGGCCCATCATCTGCCTGGGCAAGAGCGGCAAGATGGAGGCCGTCGAGAAGGTCCGCGGCCGCAAAAAGACATTGAAGACCATCGTGGAGCGCACCGCGCAAAGCATCGAGCGCCCCGAGGAGCAGACCCTGCTCATCCTCCACGGCGACGTACCCGAGGAGGCCGAGCTCCTCGCGGGCATGCTCCGCGAGCGCATCCCCACGCTCAAGGGCATCCGCATACAGATCGTCGGGCCCGTGATCGGCTCCCACTGCGGCCCCGGCACGCTGGCCAGCGTTTTCATGGGCGGCGAGCGCGAATACTGAGCGATCGAAGCGAAGGGACGCCATTCATGGCGTCCCTTTTTCGCATTTACCATTTTTGTAAAAAAAATTCAAATTATTTCCAAATTATTACAATTTCTGTTGTATTTTGAAATATTAAGTGCTATAATGGGGAGCGTAAGTTCTATCCATGGAGGCACATGACCTTGCGTATCAGGAAAATACTGGCGGCGCTGACGGCATTTTGCCTGCTGGCGCTGAGCGCGCCCCTCGCCGGCGCGATGGCGGACAGCCACTATTACATCACCGTGGACCTGACCAACCAGATCGTGACGGTCTACGATTCCGAAAAAACCGACGATACCAACATCGTCCGGCAGATGATCTGCTCCTCCGGCCGAAGCGCCACGCCGACGCCCACGGGCACCTATCACCTGCCCTCCCGGGGCTCCTCCGAGCGCTCGGAGTGGTACTATTTCCCCAAGTTCAAGTGCTACGCGAAGTGGGCGACCCGCATCACCGGCGGCATACTGTTCCACTCCACGCTGTACACCTCGGCCAAGAAGGGCCCCACCAGCTCCTCCACCCGGGCGCTGGGCTCCAAGGCCTCCCACGGCTGCGTGCGGCTTCGGGTGAGCGATGCGAAGTTCATCGCCCAAAACTGCGGCACCGGCACCAAGTGCCGCATCTATTCAAGCGGCAAGACCAACTCCAAGCTGCGCAGCAAGCTCAAGCGGAAGTCCTTTATCCGCGACAAGCAGACCTACGACAGCTTCATGGGCCGCAAGCCCAAGGAATCCCCCCTGCCCCTGGGCCGGGGCAGCACCGGCAGCCTGGTCACGCAAATGCAGACCCGGCTCAAGGCGCTGGGCTACTACGGCGGGGAGATCAACGGCGTGATGGGTAAGAGCACCGTCGCCGCGGCGAAGGCCTTCCAGGGCGCGTGCGGCGTCAAGAAGACCGGCCGCGTCAACCAGGTGCTGTGGAACGTCATGT
The DNA here is from genome assembly GCA_017434085.1 of Clostridia bacterium. Classification (GTDB taxonomy): domain Bacteria; phylum Bacillota; class Clostridia; order Christensenellales; family Aristaeellaceae; genus UBA2862. The sequence continues at coordinate 9,248 of JAFRFY010000150.1, read as the reverse complement.
TCGCGGATTCCGCCCCCGTCGGCATGGAGATCACGCTCGCCGAGGGCAGCTCCGGCCCGGCGGTCGCCGCGCTCCAGACCAACCTGATCACGCTTTTGATGATGCAGGGCGACGCGGACGGCAGCTTCACCGCCGCGACCGCGGAGGGCGTGCGGAACTATCAGAACACCTTCGGCTACGCCGTCACCGGCGCCGCCGACGGCAACCTGCAGACCGACATCGCCGATCGCGCCGCCCAGGTGCGCCAGAGCTTCGGCAGCACCCCCTACGCGCTGAGCGTCGTCACCACCGACGCCCGGATGGCGCGGGTCAAGGCCCACTCCGGCGCCAGGCTGCGCCAGACCGCCTCCAAGAAGGGCAAGATGGTCAAAAAGCTCAAGTACAAGTCCAGCATGCGCGTGCTGTCCGACGGCAAGCTGTGGACGAAGGTCCGCGCCAACGGGCGCACGGGCTATGTGAAGCGCAGCGCCCTCACCTTCTACAACGAAAACGTCACCGAGAACGGCTATGTGGAGGTCTCCCTGCCCACCGAGACGACGGCGGAGGCCACGACCCCGACCACCGCGGAGGTGTCCATCCCCACGCAGGCGGACAGCGCCCCCGCCGACACGGACACCGTTGCCGCCGAGGCGGACGGCATCATTGCCGAGGCGTCCGACGCGGCCATGGCCGCCTATGCGGACGACTCAGCCGACCCCGAGCTCCGGGAAACGCCGGACGACGGCCTGGAGATGGAGGTCGAGCCGGTTCCCGAGCAGGCGGAGGAGATCGTCGTCGAAGCGTCGGAGGAAGATATCGTCGAGGTGTCGGAGGACAGCTTCGACGAAGCGCCGGAGGATGTGCCGGGCGAGCCGTTTGACGACGAGCCGTTTGACGGCGCGGCGCTCGACGACGTCCCCGCCGCCGACGCGCCGGCCGACGAGGGAGACATGCTGACGACATCGGAGGAATGATCGATGAGCCGTTTGGGCGATACCATCCGCGCGGCGCGCGTGAAGGCGAAGCTGAGCGAGAAGGCGCTGGGCAAGAAGTGCGGCCTGGCGGAGAGCTTCATCAAGGACGTGGAATCCGGGCGCAAAATCGTGTCCGACGACCAAGCCCAGCGCATCCTCAAGGTGCTGGGGCTAAAAAACCCCGTCTCCACCGAGCTGGAGGTGGCCTCCGAGCCGCCGGTGAAGCTCAGGCCCCGTCCCCGGGCCTACATACTGCCCGTGGAGGAGCAGAACGCCCCCGACCGGCAGGCGCAGGCGGAGTCCAACGACGCCTGGCTGGACGCCCTGGGCGGCGTGGTGAAGCGGGTGCCGGTGATGGCCCCGGACGGGGTCGTGATCGACCACGTGCTCACCCCCATCGTGTCCGGGAAGATCGAGGGCGGCGCGCCGGACAAGGTGCTCTACTACCGCTGCCCGGACGACATGCTCCGGGGCTTTCGGGTGTACGCCGGGGACCTGCTGCTGGTGGTGCCCGCCGCGAAGGCCGAGGACGACCGGCTGATGCTGGTGGAGTACGGCGGCGAGCGCATGGTGCGCAAGCTGATGAAGCTGGACGGCGGACGCATACAGATGCAGGCCTTCGACCACGAATTTTCCGCTACGGTGGGCAATATGCAGACCGTCAAGGTGCTGGGCCGGTGCGTGAAGCTGGTGCGCAGCCTGTGACGGGCAATAATAAGGTTATTATTTCGTGAATTCACATCGTTTTGCATGACAAAGGCGGTCAAAAGGGGTATCATATCCAACGGTAGATTTTGCCACACACCGCCTGATGACGGCGAATACGATATGAAGACAGGTGAATTTTAAAATGGCAAAGGTCAACATCATCTCAGGCTTCCTCGGCGCGGGCAAGACCACGCTGATCAAAAAGCTGCTGGACGGCGCCTTCGAGGGCGAAAAGGTCGTCCTGCTGGAAAACGAATACGGCGAGGTGGGCATCGACGGCGGCTTCATGAAGGACACCGGCGTGCAGATCACCGAGCTGAACTCCGGCTGCATCTGCTGCACGCTGGTCGGCGATTTCACCGAGGCCCTGGGCCAGCTGATCGACCGGTACCACCCGGACCGCATACTCATCGAGCCCTCCGGCGTGGGCAAGCTGTCCGACATCCGCCGCGTGGTGGACGACGTGGCCAAGACCCACGATATCGCGCTGGCCGGCTGCGCCACCGTGGCCGACGTGGGCAAGTGCCGCATGTACGCCCGCAACTTCGGCGAGTTCTTCATCGACCAGATCGAATCCGCCGAGACCATCATACTCAGCCGCACCCAGATGACCACGGAGGACAAGATCGAGAAGGCCGTGGCCCTGCTAAGGGAGCACAACCCCAAGGCCCGCATCATCACCACGCCCTGGGATGACCTGACCCCCGCGCAGATGCTTCAGACCATCGAGCATCCCTCCTTCCTGCTGACCGTCGACGATCTGCCCGAGGGGGACCGCCACCATCATCACGACCACGACCATGAGCATCACCATGATCATGACCATGAGCATCACCATGACCATGATCATGAGCACGAGCATCACCATGATCATGACCACGATCATGAGCATCACCACGAGCACGGCGAGGGCTGCTCCTGCGGCTGCGGCGAGCACCACCACGCGGACGAGATCTTCGAGAACATCGGCATCGAGACCCCGAAGAAGTTCGACGAGGCCGCCCTGCGCCAGGCCATCGACCAGCTGGAGGAGTTCGACCTCTACGGCGACATCCTCCGCGCCAAGGGCATACTGCCCCTCACCGACGGGCGCTGGCTGCACTTCGACTACGTGCCCGACGAGGTGGACGTGCGCTACGGCAGCGCCGACTACACCGGCCGCCTGTGCGTGATCGGCTGCCATTTGAAGGAGAGCGCCATCAAGGAATTGTTTGGAGTTTAAGCCATGCAGAGCATCACAACCGTACCCGTATACATCATCACCGGCTTTCTGGGCAGCGGCAAGACGAAGTTCGTCACCGAGATGCTGACCGACGAGGGCTTCACCGAGGGCGAGCGCACCCTGCTGCTGTGCTGCGAGGAGGGCGAGGACGAATACGACCCCGAGGTTTTAAAGAAGGCCAACGCCGTGCTGATCAGCCTGGAGCAGGCGCGGGACATCGCCGGGCACAAGCTGGCGCGCCTGAACAACGAGTATAAGCCGGAGCGCGTGATCATAGAGTACAACGCCACCTGGCTGTTGGAGACGCTTTATCAGGCCAAGAAGCCCGACAGCTGGGAGCTTGCGCAGATCATCGACCTGGTGGACGCCTCCACCTTTGAGATCTACTTGAAGAACATGCGCAAGTACATGGCCGACGGCCTGAAGGAAGCCGACCTGGTGATCTTCAACCGGTGCGACGAGAACACCACCAAGAGCAAGTACCGCCGCTCGGTGAAGGGCATCAACAACACCACGCGCATATTCTTTGAGAACCTCGACGGCACCACCGACGACGGCGTGGCGGACGAGGATCTGCCCTACGACGTGAAGGCCTCCCCCATACAGATCGGCGACGAGGACTTCGGCACCTTCTACCTGGACGCCATGGAGCATCCCGAGCGCTACGACGGCAAGACCATCCGCGCCCGGGGACGCGCCTTCCGCATGGAGGACATGCCCAAGAACTGCTACGTGTTCGGGCGGCACGTCATGACCTGCTGCGCGGAGGACATCGGCGGCATCGGCTTTCTGTGCCAGTACAAGGGTCAGCCGCCCAGGACCAATGACTGGATCATGCTCGAGGCCCGGGTGGAGAAGAGCTTCAGCGTGCTGCACAACTGCGACGCCATCGTGCTGATCGAGCAAAAGGTGCAGCCCACCCACCCGCCGAAGGAAGAGCTGGTGTACTTTAATTAATTTTTTTAATCCAAAAGCTGTATTTTCGACAATATTCGCTTGTGTTTCTCATCAAGATATGTTACAATAGTCATGAGTTTAGGGGGTGTCGGTTTTGAAACGCAGATTGTTGGCGGCTGTCCTTGGCCTGGTGATCCTTGTGTCCCTGTTTGCCGTGCCGGCAAGCGCTTCCGTCGTAAAGGTCATGAAGGTCAATGTCAATGGTGCGAGGCTGCGCTCGGGCCCCGGCAATTACCCGATCATCAAGAGCCTCAAAAAGGGCGCGAAGGTGTTGTATACCGGCAAAAAGGTCAACGCCTTTTACAAGGTGCGCACCAGCGGCGGGAAGGTCGGCTACGTCTACGACAAGTTCCTCTCCCCTTACGGCGCCGCCAAATCCAGCCAGGTGTTCTATACCAACAAGGCCGTGACCATGCGCCGCAAGGCCAGCGCCAAGTCCAAGGGCGTCAAGCGACTCAAGCGGCGGACGCTGGTGCTGGTGTACCAGGTTCGCGGAAGCTGGGCCTACGTCAAGACCATGTCCGGCAAGGGCGGCTACGTCAAGGTCAGCGCCCTGACCAAGCCCTGATCACAGCGATCTATCACGGAATCGCCCCGCGCGGAGCGATTCCGTGTTTTTTTCATCAATCATCATATATCGGAGCGCGTGCCATGCAAAAACTGAAACTCTCCACCGCCGCCGACCGGCAGAAGCGCGTGCTGGCGGTGCACGACATCTCCTGCGTCGGGCGGTGCTCGCTGACAGTGGCCCTGCCGGTATTGTCCGCCATGGGCTTTGAGACCTCCATACTGCCCACCTCGATACTCTCCACCCACACCGGCGGCTTCGAGGGCTACACCTACCGGGACCTGTGCGCGGACATGAACCCCGTCGCCGACCACTGGCGGGCGCTGGGGCTTCGGTTCGACGCCATTTTCACCGGCTGGCTGGGCACCCACCGCCACGTGGAAAACCTGGACCACCTGCTCGACGCCGTGGGGGCCGGGGCCGAGGTGATCGCGGACCCCGTGATGGGCGACAACGGCCGGCTGTACGCCACGCTGGACGGCGACTATGTCAACGCCATGCGCCGCTTCTGCGCCCGGGCGGAGCTTTTGCTGCCCAACATCACCGAGGCCGCCATACTCACCGGCACGGAGTACCCCTACCCCGGCTACAACCGCGCCTGGGTCGCCGACATGCTAAAGCGCCTGATCGACCTGGGCCCCCGGGTGGCGGTGCTCACCGGGGTGTCGCTTGAGCCAGGGCGCATCGGCGCGGCGGCCATGGACCGCTATTCCGGACAGATGATCTGCTTTGACGACGCCTTCGTGCCCGGCATGTGGCACGGCGCCGGGGACGTGTTCGCCAGCGCCCTCATCGGGGCCCACCTGCGGGGCGCGCCGCTGGATAAGGCGCTCAAACAGGCGGTGACCTTCACCGCGCGCTGCATCCGCCGCACCCGGGACGCCGGCACCGACGAGCGGCTGGGGCTTCAATTCGAGCCGGAGCTTATAACCCTGGCCGATAACCCGCAATAGCTTGATTTTTAACCTTTTACCCGCTATAATGTTGTTAAGGCGTTCAAGGCGCCCTCCCCGCGGGAAGGGCGTGAATAGGGTTGGTACCGCGCATCCGCGCCCCTGCGATCAGGGGCGCTATATTTTTTCCGAGGGGGAATACGACATGGCAAAGCCCACCTTTTACCTCACCACGCCCATCTACTATCCCAGCGGCAACATGCACATCGGCCACACCTACACCACCGTGGCCGCGGACACCATGATCCGCTTCAAGAAGCAGACCGGCTATGACACCTACTTCCTGACCGGCACCGACGAGCACGGCCAGAAGATCGAGCGCAAGGCCCAGCAGGCCGGGGTGACGCCCCAGCAGTTCGTGGACAAGATCGTGGCCGAGACCAAGGACCTGTGGAAGCTGATGAACATCGAGTACGACGACTTCATCCGCACCACCGAGGACCGCCACGTGAAGATCGTGCAGAAGATCTTCAAGCAGTTCTACGATCAGGGCGACATCTACAAAAGCGAGTACGAGGGCCAGTATTGCGCCGAGTGCGAGGCGTTCTGGACCCCCACGCAGTTAAAGGACGGCAACCTGTGCCCCGACTGCGGCCGCCCCACCGAGAAGGCCCACGAGGAGAGCTACTTCTTCCGCATGAGCAAGTATCAGGACTGGATGATCAAGTACATCGAGGATCACCCGGACTTCATACAGCCGCCGTCGCGCGCCAATGAAATGCTCAACAACTTCCTGCGGCCGGGGCTTCAGGACCTGTGCGTCAGCCGCACCTCGTTCAAGTGGGGCGTGCCGGTGGATTTCGATCCGGGCCACGTGGTCTACGTGTGGATCGACGCACTGTCCAACTACATCACCGCCCTGGGCTACGGCACCGATCACGACGAGCTGTTCAAAAAGTACTGGCCCGCCGACGTGCACCTGGTGGGCAAGGAGATCGTGCGCTTCCACACCATCTACTGGCCCATCATGCTGCACGCGCTGGGGCTGCCGATGCCCAAGCAGGTGTTCGGCCACGGCTGGCTGCTGTTCGGCAACGACAAGATGTCCAAATCCAAGGGCAACGTGGTGTACCCCGGCCCCATCGTAAAGCGCTACGGCGTGGACGCCCTCAGGTACTACCTCATGCGCGAGATGCCCTTCGGCGCCGACGGCAACTACACCAACGAGGCCATGCTCACCCGCATGAACGCCGATCTGGTCAACGACCTGGGCAACCTGGTCAGCCGCACCGTGGCGATGATCGAGAAGTACTTCGACGGCGTGGTGCCCGAGCCCGGCGCGCTGGAGGGGCCGGACCTCGATCTCAAGGCCACCTTCGAGGCGCTGCCCGGCATCGTGGAGGACCAGATGAACAAGCTGCAATTCTCCATCGCGCTTTCGGAGATCTGGAAGCTCATCGGCGAGTGCAACAAGTACATCGACCTCACCCAGCCCTGGGTGCTGGGCAAGTCCGAGGAGGGCAGGCCCCGGCTCAGGACCGTCATGTACGTGCTGGCGGAGTGCATCCGCGCCATCGCCGTGTACATCCAGCCCACCATGCCCTCCACCCCCGCGCGCATCTACGCGCAGCTGGGCGTCGGGGACGACGCGCTCAAGACCTGGGATTCCGTCAAGGTGTTCGGCCAGCTCAAGCCCGGCACGGTGGTGAAGAAGGGCGAGGCCCTGTTCCCCCGCGTGGACATCAAAAAGGAGCTGGAGGCCATGGCCGCCGAGGCCGAGAAGGCGGAAAAGAAGGCCGAGAAGGCAGACAAGAAGGCTGAAAAGAAGGAAGAGAAGCAGCCCGCCGAGCCCGGCGTCGCCAGCTTCGACGACTTCATGAAGATCAAGCTCGTCGCCGCGAAGGTGATCGCCTGCGAGCGGGTGCCCAAGTCCGACAAGCTGCTCAAGGAGACCCTCGATATCGGCGGCGGCAAGACGAAGACCGTCTGCTCCGGCATCGCCAAATACTACGCCCCCGAGGACATGGTCGGCAAGACCGTGGTGCTGGTGAACAACTTCGCCCCCCGCAAGATGGCCGGGCAGGTGTCCGAGGGCATGCTGCTGTGCGCCGAGGACCCCGACGGAAGCCTGCGCCTGCTGACCGTGGACGGCGATGTCGCGCCGGGCAGCGAGATAGGTTAAATCAATATGCGTTTATTCGACACCCATTGCCACATCGCGGACCCGCGCTTTGACGAGGACCGCGATCAGGTCATCCTGCGCTTCCTGGACGCCGGGGTCCAGCGGGCGCTGGTGGTGGCCGATCCCCGGGAGGAGGTCCCCAACGAGGAAAAGGTGTTCGCCCTGGCGGACCGATACGACTTCCTCTACGGCGCCATCGGCGTACACCCGCACAACGCCTCCGGCTGGGACGCCGACGCCGAGGCCACCGTGCGCCGCTATCTCGAGCACCCGAAGTGCCGCCTGCTGGGGGAGATCGGCCTGGACTACCACTACGACCTGTCCCCCCGCGACATCCAGAAAAAGGTGTTCGACTATCAGCTCGACATGGCCTGTGAACTGGGATTTCCCGTGCAGCTACACATCCGGGAGGCCCACGGCGACTGCATGGACATGCTGCGCGCCCGGGCGAAGGCGGGGCGCATGCCCGCGGGCATCATGCACTGCTACACCGGCAGCTGGGAGGCGGCGAAGGTCTACCTGGACCTGGGGATGTTCATCTCCCTGTCCGGCGCGGTGACCTTCAAGAACGCGCCGAAGCTCCGGGAGGTCGCCGTCAACACCCCCGCGGATAGGCTGCTTATAGAGACGGACTGTCCCTACATGGCCCCGGTGCCGCTGCGGGGACGCCGCAACGAGCCGGCGTTCATCGTCCACACCTTCTCAAAGCTCGCCGAGCTGCGCGGCGAGGACCCGGATAAACTGTCCGAACAGCTCTGGCAAAACGCCTGCGCCGCACTGAGGCTATCATAACTATATCACCCCGCCGAAAAGCGGGGTGAAATCATTGGTACTACTCGCTCAACTGCACCAGCGTCAGGGTGAAGATGGGCTGGGAGGCGGGGTCGGTGACGTTGATGGCCTCGCTGCTGCGCAGGGAGACCGTCGCGCCCTCGGCGGCCTGGAAGATCGACTGGCCGGTGAAGGAGGCGGTGGACGCATCGGCCTCGGTGACCACCTGGCTGGCAGCGGCGGACTGGGACGCGCCGTCCACGTTCAGCGTGATGGTGGTGTCGAGCGCGGTGTTCTCCGGCACCTGCACCTTGTAGGTGGCCAGGTAGGTGCCCGCGTTTTCCAGCTTGATGAGGCCGCTGTTGACCTCAAAGCTGGATTCCCGGCAGGGATTGTTGACGCACAGGGGCACGATGCCGTTCGCGCTGACGGCCAGCGGCAGGCAGCAGCTGAAAAAACCGTTGCACAGCCCGCCGTGCCCGCAGCAGCCGCACCGATGGCAGGGCCTGCAGCGCCGCTTGCAGCGGCAGGGGCGCTCCTCGCAGGCGTTGTCGTTGTCGTCATCCTGGTCCCATGGGTAGCAGCCGTCCCCGTTGGGGCAGGGACCGGTGTAATAGGGAAAGCTGTTCCAGCAGCCGCGGGCCATCTTCATGCAGCCGCAGCCCTTGCGCTTGCAACCGTTGTTGTTCATCAATCGAATCGCTCCTTTCCTTGGGTTCACGGCATACTATGCCGGGCCCCGCCGACGCGCGACAGCACCGCTTTTCGTCCGACGGGCGATGAGGGCATCGCCCCTACACCGGCGCGCGTTCCGCAGGGACGCCCCCCCATCGCCCGTGCGCAGTCCGCCCACCCGTAGGGGCGATGCCCCATATGCACTAACTTAGTGTTGACTTCTTTGCGCCTGTATGATATACTCCAGACACAGATATCAGTGGAGGTACTGTGTAATGGAGATGATTGGTGTAGCAAGTTTACTCAGAGTAATGCCGAC
>JAFRFY010000149.1 GCA_017434085.1 Clostridia bacterium | reverse complement strand
TGCGGTGGGAGATGTACACGATGCCCAGCTGCGTTTCGCGCAGGTCGCGGATGATCTTGAACAGCTCGGCGAGCTCCGCCTCGGTCAGGGCGGCGGAGGGTTCGTCTCCTATGATGACCTTGGCCTCGTGGCTGATGGCCTTGGCGATCTCGCACATCTGCTGCTTGCCGACGGTCAGGTTGCCCATCTTCTCGGCGGGGTTGATGTCGATGCCCAGCTGGGTGAACAGCTTCTTCGCCTCGGTGTTCATGCGGGCGTCGTCGATCAGCTTGCCCTTCATGAACTCGCGCCCGATGAATATGTTCTGCGCCACCGTCAGGTGGTTCATCATGTTGAGCTCCTGGTGCACGATCACGATGCCGGCCTCCTGGGCTTCGCGGGGGTTGTGGAACTCCACCTCGCGGCCCTCATAGGTGATGGTGCCGGAATCCTTGGTGTAGATGCCCGTGAGCACCTTCATCAGCGTGGATTTGCCCGCGCCGTTCTCACCCATCAGCGCGTGCACCTCGCCCTTGCGCACCTCCAAATCGACGTGATCCAGCGCGTGCACGCCGGGGAACGATTTGTCGATGCCCTTCATTGTCAAGATAACCTCTCCCACGACACTTCCTCCATTCATGATTGATTCTTTCATGATCGATTCTTTTCGCAATATGCCTCAAAACGCCTCTGCGCGCCGGGATCGGACATGAAGTAGGCGTCCTGCACGGCGCGGTTCCACAATCGAAGCTGCCCGCGCAAATCGAGCTTCTGGGCCAGCCCCTCGGACATGCGCCACACGTCCCGGCACACCCGCTCGGCGCGGCTCTCGTCGCCGGAGGCGATCATGCCGAACAGCGACCGGTTGTAGCCCGCGCTCTCGCAGGTCTTGAGGTAGCGGGCGGCGGCGTTGCGGATCTCCCAGTAGAAGGCCCGCTCCCCCGCCTCGCCGTACTCCCCGGCGCGGCCCGCGAGCATGGCGTCCAGCGCGTTGAGCGTCTCCCTGCGGGCGTACTTTTTGAACCACTTGGCCGAGGACCAGATCTGCGCGAAGTTCAGGCAGTTGAACAGGAACCGGTCCACCTCGCGGCCGGGCTGCTTCTCGTCCACGTGCCGGGCGCGAAACAGCATCCGGCGGTAGTCATCCGCCCCGTCGTCGGGCTCGGTCATGCACAGCTGATCCAGCAGCTCCCTGCGCCGGGCGGGCTCCAGCTCCCGGTAGTATTCGTTCCACCGCGCGGATTGTTCGAACATGGGCTATCCTCCGATATACCGTATCATACTCTGGGCGTCCCTTAAAGACTTCACCCGGCCCGACGCCCACAGCGCGCACAGCGCCGCGCCGTAGGCGGCCTCCTCCATGTGGGCGGGGATCTGAAGCGGCAGGCCGAACATCCCCTCCGCCAGCCGCCGCATCAGCGGGTTGCGCCGCAGGCCGTTGCCCGAACCCACCAGCGCCGCGGGACGGCGGCCGGTCAGCGCGGTCATGTCCCGATAGAAGCCGTGCAGCTCCGCCAGTATGCCCGCCACCAGCCCCGCCGTCAGCGCGCCGGGGCGGAAGTTGTCCACGCCGATGCCCTCGATACTGCCCCGCTCGCCGGGGTCCGAGCGCGTGCCGGAGAACGTGGTGCGCACCCGCCAGGCGGCGTCCATGCCGCAGCGCGCCACGAACGCCTCCGCCTGTTCGAGCATCCGGTCGTAGCAGGGCGCGTCCGTCCCCGCGGCCTCCCGGTAGAACTGCTCCAGCATGGCGTAAGCCCGGCCGCCGCAAAGCCCCGAGCCCGCGAGGATGTAGCCGTCCCCGCCGCAGGGCCGAAGCTCGATGGCCCCGCCGCACTCGATGTAGCGGTCCGTGCCCACAGAGACCTGGCTGCCGGTGCCGATGTTGATGAGCACCGCGTCACGAAGGTCCTTTACCGAGCCTAAAACGCTGGCCTGATTGTCCCCGGCGGACACCATCACCGGCACGCCCTCCGGGGTCTCCCCGACGATCTCATAGCCCGCGACCACCGTCGGCAGCAGGGGGTCTTCCACGCGGAAGGCCTTCCTCTCAAGGTCGAAACAGCCCCAGCTTGCGGCCATGTCCGCGCCCAGCACGGGCCTCTTGTTGCCGGTCAGCTTCATGGCCAGGTAGTCGCTCACGGTGGTCATGGACGCGGCGCCCGCCGGCACCAGGCCGTTCTTCACCATGTAGAAGTGGGTGGTCAGCCCGTAGCCCGCCGCCACCGCGCCGCAGCGCTTGAGCGCCTGGGCGTAGGTCTGGCCGTCCGCCATGGGCAGGTTGCCCCGGCCGTCCTGCCAGGTGTAGAGGGGGCTTACCGCTTCGCCGTTTTGATCCACGTACAGCATGCCGTGCATCTGCCCCGTCAGGCCGATGCAGCAGGGCCTGCCGTGGGCCGCGACGAGGGAGGCGTACTTCTTAAGCGCGATGGCGACGATCCTGCTCGCGTCCTGGACCTTGCCCACGGGACAGCCGTCGTCGATGAAGGCGGCGTGCTCCACCGTCTCCCGCGCGACCAGCGCCCCCGTGTCCTCATCCAGCAGCACCATGCTGATCGACGTGGTGCCGATATCAATGCCGAGCGAAAGCATATACCCTCCTTACAGGCAATTGGGAATTTGGAATTGCGCTATCTCAATGACAGGGACATTCCCCATTTCCCATTCCCCATTCCTCACTAAAGCGCCGTCGACGCCGGGTCGAGGCGGGCGATGATGTCCTCCTGGATCTCCGGCGACAGGTCGAGGAAGTTGACGAAGGTGCCGTGGATGCGCACGATGTACACCCCGCTGGGGGCGTACTTCTCCGGGTTGGCCAGCACCTTGCGCAGCATCTCCGGGGTGGTGACGTTGACGTAGAGGTAGAATGGGTTCACGTCGTCCCCCGCCGCGTTGAAGAACAGCGGATTGAATATCTTTTGCTTAAACTCCAGTCCCCTGTCCTCCAGGGTCTCCCCCCGGAAATAGCCGGGATTGATGCCGAAGTGGCTCGCGCAGCCGCCGCACATGCGGTCAAACGGCAGCTTGCGGTTGGAGAGCATGCGCATGCCCAGCCCGCCGGAGGCCTCGCCGTAGAGGGGGTCCACGCCGTAGTTGAGCATCTCCCGGGCGCGGCGGCCGTCGGGGGTCGCGCCCACCCAGTAGCCGTACATCAGGTGGGTGGAGGGGGTGGCGAAGTCCGGCCGGAAGGGGTTGCCCAGGTAGTTCTTCCGTGCCGCCACCATCTGCGACGCGCGGCTGACCACCTCGGCGGCCTCCAGGTCCACGGCTTCGATATTGTTGCCGAACTTGTCGCAGGACAAAAGGAACTGGCGCATCTCTTGGTCGTGTTTGAAATCGTCCCGAAGCGCCGAAAGCAGGCGCTCCGCGTCCTGCGGGCGCTCCCTTAAAAGCGTGTCGATGGCGACGAAGCTGTCCGCCACCACGGAGGAGCCGTGGATCAGGCAGCCCGAGCCGTTGTAGCGCGTGCCCTGATGTCGGCAGTCGCGCATGTCCACGCCGGTCTCGATGCCGCCCATCATGGTGGACAGAAACGGCACCTGGTAGAGCGACAGCGCCCGGCTGGCGGCGTTGGCGGCGTCGGTCATCTTCGTGATGTAGCCGTCCAGCTCACGGTAGAACAGCGGGCGGATGTTCCTTAAAAGATCGGCGGCGTCCTTCACGCCTAACTCTTCATAGGTCCTGCCCAGCTGCGCGCCGGTGATCTCGGACACACCGCCTTGCAGCACCAGCTCCAGCACCTTGGGCATGTTGAGCCAGGAATTGGTGGTGTTTCCGTTGTCCTTGCCCATGATCAGCGGCTCCTGACAGCCCGCCACGGCGTAGTCCGGCAGGTCCTCCTCCCGGACGCCGCTTTTTCTGAGCATGCCAAAGAGCATGTCGTCGTTGAACAGCGACGGCGTCAGTACCCCGGGGGTGAAGAAGAACTTGCCCATCTCCATATACAATTCATCCGGGGTGTTGGCGTGCAGCTTCACGGACAGTATGGGCTGGGGCAGGTTCATGTCGAAGTAGGCGTCGAACAGGGCGTAGCTGGTGGGGTTGGTGAGGTCGTTGCCGGCCACGTCGCGCCCGCCGATGATCAGGTTCTGGGAGATGGCCCAGCTGCGGTCCGCCACGTTGAAGAACACCAGCAGGTGCTTCAAAAGCGCGGCGGTCATGTCGCGGCCGGTGTCCTCCATGGCCCGGTAGGGCTCGAATATGCGGTCCGCGTTGCCCACCGAGAAGGCGAAGGGGTTCGGGGTCTGCTCCAGCGTCATGAGCTGCCAGATCAGTATGAACGCCTGTATGGCCTCGTAGAGGTTCCGGGCGCCGTGCTCGGGCACCCATTGAAGCGTCCGCGCCATCAGCTCGAAGCGCGCCTTCGCGTCGCCCTCGGATACCGACGCCTTTTCAAGCGCCATCTCCCGGTAGCGCCCGGAGAGTATCAAGAGCGCGTCCACGCTCAGCAGCATTGCTTCGTAATAATTTTTCCTGTCCGGGTCTGCCTCCTCGTCGCGCCGCTCGGCCAGCCGCGCGCGGATGCCCGCCGCGCCGACGCGCAGGTACTCCCGCACGTCCGGCACCACGTGGCCCGTGACCTGCTCCAAAAAGAACACCGCCTCGCCGGTCAGCCGCGCCACCGGCGCATAGGCCGCGGTCAGCGCCCGGGCGAAGTCGTTTTGGGAATAGTAGGCCTTCACCCGCGCGATGCGCTCGGCGGTGATGTCGCCGATGGGCTCGATGTCGCCGAACACCGCCACCGGGTCGCAGTAGCCCGCGAAGGACTTTACCGTGAACGCCGGGTTGATCAGCGCGTAGGATCGGGCGAAGGCGTCGTCCTGCGTGCCCGCGAAGACGTGGTAATCCCCCAGCGTCAGCGGGATGCGCGCGGCGACTTCTTTGAGGGTCTTTGCGATACGGATGCAGTCCACGTCGTCCCGGAAGGTCTCATCGCACTCCATGGCGATCTCCCGGGCCAGAAACCAGCCCTCCAGGTGGTTCAGGGCGCGCTCCTCCCGGAAGCGGGCCTTCGCCAGCGCCGTCAGCGCCTGCGGCGTGTAGATGCGTTCGATGGTCATGGCGGTACCTCCGAGGGGATTAGGAATTGGGAATTGGGAATGGGGAATGGGAAATGGGGAATTAGGAATTAGGAATTAGGAGTTAGGAATGGAGGCGGCGGTGTCGCCCTGCTTCATGAATATCACCGAGCACCCATGTAGGGATGCCACTTATGGCGTCCGAGCCTGTTCGCGAACGCCATGAATGGCGTCCCTACGGCAGGTCAGATATCAGCGCGGCAGCGGCTGACTCTCATTCCTCATTCCTCCTTCCTCATTCCTCATTCCTCATTCCTAATTCCTCATTCCTCATTATCCCTTAACAATCTGTACAGTCGACGATCACGCCATCCTCATCCCACAGGTCGTGCCAGTCTTTGGCGCCGGGCCACAGAAACACCTGGCCCTTGACGAGGCGGTTGTTGCGCTCGAGGGTGGCGATGGTGGCCATCTCCGCGTCGGTGAGCTTCTCGGTGACGGCGGCTTGGAGATTGGCCTCGTAGTTGTGCACGGAGAAGGGGATCGGCAGCTGGCCGCGCTGCAGCGCCCACTTGAGGCAGATGATGGCCGGGTGGCAGTTGTGGGCCTTGGCGATGGCTTGAAGCTCGGGCATCTGCATGTCGGCCAGGTCCTCGGGCAGTATGTCGCGCTCGGGGCGGCGGGGGGAGCCCAGGGGCATGTAGCCGATGGGGAGGATATCGTGGGCCACCAGGTAGTCGAACAGCGCCTGCTGCTGGAAGCAGGGGTGAAGCTCCGATTCACAGGCCGCGGGCTTGATACGCAGCTTGGGCAGCACCGCCTCCAGCTTCGGTATGGTGAGGTTGGAGATGCCGATGTGCTTCACCAGCCCCTGGTCCACCAACTCCTCGATCTGCCGGTAGGTGTCCACGAATTCCGCCACGGAGAAGGGCTTGGAATCGGGGTTGCGGGAGTCCACGTCGCAGAAGGGGGCATGGTAGTTCGGGAAGGGCCAGTGGATGAACAGCATGTCCAGGTAGTCGCACTGCAGGTCGGCGATGGTCTTCTTGCAGGACTCCGCCACCCGGCGGTGCATGTCGTTCCACACCTTGGACATGATGAACAGGTCCTTGCGCTCGACGACGCCCTCGTCAAAGGCCGCCTTGAACACCTGGCCGATCTGGGCCTCGTTGCCGTAGCAGGCGGCGCAGTCGAACAGCCGGTAGCCCGCGCGGATGCCGCCCGCCACCGCGCCGGCCACCTCGTCGGGGGTCACGCGGTCGGAGCCAAAGGTGCCCATGCCCACGCAGGGGATGGTGGAGCCGTCGTTGAGCTTGAAGGACGGCACGGTCCTGGGATCGATCATATAAAACGCTCCTTTCGGAATAGTGCATTCTGTGTCATTTGTTATCATTATATACGATAATCAGTTAAATTTCAACGCATTTTAACGTTTGTACGGGAAATGCGTATAAACACAGGCCCGGCAGTTCACCGGGCCTGTACGGATGTATGATGATCAGTCGGGATAGACCACCGCGACCTTGCCGCAGTGGCCGGAGGCCATGAGCGCGTAGGCCTTGTCCACGTCCTTGAGCTCGAAGCGGTGGGTGATGAGCTTGTCGGGATGGATGCCCCAGCGCACCAGGTGCTCCACCAGCTCCTCCATGCGCCACAGCGAGGTGACCCAGGAGCCGTAGATGCTCTTCTGGCCGTGCATGATGTCGGGGGAGGGGTTGAAGGTCACGTCGTTGCCCTCGCCGACCATGGCCATCTTGCCCCACTCGCGGGTGCAGCGGATCGCCATGGCGCGGGCGCCGTTGTTGGCGGAGCAGTCGATGGCGCGCTCGCAGCCGTAGCCCTGGGTGACCTCCATGATCTTGGCC
>JAFRFY010000015.1 GCA_017434085.1 Clostridia bacterium | reverse complement strand
TGCTGTTGAGTAATTTAGTAAATCCGACAGCGGCTATAGCTGGCATTATTCCGAGACTACAAGTGGAGAAACGTAGAAAGAAACGTCCACTTCAGATGACACGTATATTAAGTTAGTGCATATGGGGCATCGCCCCTACGACGGGGATGGGTTCCGGGCGATGAGGGCATCGCCCCTACGACGGGGCTGGGTTCCGGGCGATGAGGGCATCGCCCCTACAGGCGGGCTATTCCTGTTCCCTGTTCCCTGTTCCCTGTTCCCTCCCCAGCAATTCCTATTGCCTATTCCCTATTGCCTATTGCCTAACCTCAATCCATCCACGCCATCAACCGCTTCATCATCTCTACCGTCTCGGGGCCGGCGGAGGTTTGGTATTCCACGGTGCCGGGGGTATCGTCGGAGCGCAGGCCGTATTTTTCCAGCTGGGATTTGAGGCGCTGCACGGTGCCGTCGCGGCCGTCGAACAGCTTCGCGTCGGGGAAGAGCCTGCGGATGTGGTCCCGCAGGTAGGGGTAGTGGGTGCAGCCCAGCACCACGGCGTCGATCTGCCGGTCCGCGTAGGGCGAAAGCAGCGCGCGCACGGCCTCGGCTGCCTCCGGGGTGTCGGCCTTGCCGGCCTCCACCAGCTCCACCAGCCCGCGGCCCACCACGGGGATGGTGTCGTCTCCGTAGCGCGCCATGAGCCGCTTGAACTTTTCAAGCCGCAGCGTGGCGTCGGTGGCCAGCACGATCACCTTGCCGCCGTGCCGCGCGAAGTGGGCGGGCTTGAGGGCGGGCTCCATGCCGATGATGGGCAGCTCCGGGTGCTCGGCGCGCACGATCTCGGCGTAGGCGGAGGTGACGGTGTTGCACGCGATCACCACGGCCTTCACGCCCCGGTCCAACAGCCTGCCGATGCCCGCCTCCGACAGCGCCCGGATCTCCTCCAGGGAGCGCGGCCCGTAGGGGGTGTTTTTGTTGTCGCCGAAGAACAGGTAGTTTTCATTCGGCATCACGCGCCGCGCCTCGTGCAGCACGCTTATTCCGCCCAGCCCGGAATCGAAGAATCCGATCAGGTCGCTCATGGTCGACGAAGCCTCCGTCATTTTTTCACAATCATTTTTACCTATTATAATCGCCCCCTCTCCAAAAAGCAAGTCCCGGGGAAATGGTTCGGTTTTTGTGACAAATTAAGAAAAATATATGAAATATGTGTCATAGAGTGGAAGAAAGGGTCAAAGCGTGGTATAATGTGGAGTACCAGAGTGGGGAAAGATGGCGCGAATGGAGGTGAAGCACATGCCGGGCGCTGAATTTTCGGGAAACTACACGCATAACATTGATCCCAAGGGCAGGGCGACGATTCCCGCGGCCTACCGCGAGGCGCTGGGCGACAACTTCACCATCGGGCTGAACAACGATTTCAGCGCCATCGCGCTGTATCCCGCGGAAAAATGGCAGGACATGAGCGCCAAGCTGGATCGCATTCCCGACACCGACGCCCGGGGCCGCGCCTACGTGCGGCTGATACAGGCGTTCTCCTTCACCAACCAGTCCCTGGACAGCCAGGGCCGCGTGCTGCTGCCCCAGGTGCTTCGGCAGAAGGCCGGTATGGACAAGGCCATCCGCTTCTCCGGCATGGGCCGCTACCTTGAGATCTGGGACGAGGCGCGGTTCATGGCCACCATCGGCGCGGCGGAGACCGACGTGGCCGCGCTGCTTCAGTACATCGACGGTCGCTACTTCAACCCGCAGAACTGACCGGACCGGGTTCTGAACCCATCCGAGGAGGAATAAGTATGATCAGGAGCCACGCGAAGCGTTCCAGGCAGGAACAGCGCCGTCGGGTCAACCGCATGCTGATCATGGCCTTCGTGGCGGTGATGGTGGTGGGCGCGTTCACGCAGATCGCCATGATCGCTCGGGTCACGGGCCAGAACAAGCAGGTGCGGGCCATCGAGCGGGAGATACGGGATTTGAGCGCCAACGCGGACAACCTGAACCTGAGCCTGAACCAGTTCAGGAACCTGGACAGGGTGGCCGCGCGGGCCGCGAAGCTGGGCATGGGCAAGCCCTCCGGGGATCAGATCCGGGTGGTGCGCCTGCCGGCCGCGCTTGACAATACTTCCACGCAGAGCGCCGGGAACACCAGCGCTGAGGAAATGAAGGAATACTATTTCCGCAGGCGGGGAGGGATGGACATGGTTCTCACAGGGCCGGTCATCCGTCGCCGCCTCGCTGTGTGTATGGCCGTGTTTTTCATGCTGTTCTCGGCGCTGAGCGCGCGGCTTTTCAACCTGCAGGTCATCAGGGCCGAGGAATTGCAGCGCCGGGCGCAGGGACAGTGGACCTCGGAGAGCGTCATCGCCCCCACCCGGGGCATGATACTGGACCGCAAGGGCCGCGTGCTGGCCCAGAGCGCCACGGCCTACGCCGCCTCGTGCAGCCCCCGGCAGGTGACGGACGCCGCGCGGTTCGCCCGGCTTTTATCGCCGGTATTGGACGTGGAGGCGGCGGTCATCGAGAAGAAGGCCTCCGATACCTCCAAGGGCGGCGTGACGCTGAAGCGGCAGCTCTCCCGGGAGCGCGCGCAGCAGATCAAGGCCATGAAGGCCGAGTACGCCCGGGCGGGCAGCGACGCCTTGAACGGGCTTTACCTGGAGGAGGAGAGCCGGCGCTACTACCCGATGGGGCAGTTCGCCGAGCAGCTGATCGGGCTAACCACCATCGACGGCGCGGGGCAGAGCGGGCTGGAGCAGTCGCTGGACCGCTACCTGTCCGGCCGGGCGGGGCGCATCCTCGAGGAGATCGACGGCAAGGGCCGCGCGCTCGACAACGGTGAGAGCGCCTACATCGCCGCGGTGAACGGCGGCAGCGTCACGCTGACGCTGGACGCCTCCATACAGGCCTTCGCGGAGCAGGCCGCCCGGGAGGCCATGACGGTCAACAACGCCAAGGCCGTGCGGGCGCTGGCCATGGACCCGGACACCGGGGAGATACTGGCCATGGTGTGCAAGCCGGATTTCGACTTGAACGACCCGCCGCGCAACGATGTTCAGACCCTCACGGCGCTGATGCGCAACCGCGTGATCACCGACGCCTACGAGCCCGGCTCCACCTTCAAGATGCTCACCGCGGCCTCCGCGCTGGAGGCGGGGGTGGTGACCCCCTCGGAGGGGTTTTACTGCTCCGGCTCCGTCACGGTGGACGGGGGCAGGATCAAGTGCTGGGGCCGCCCCCACGGCGCGGAGACCTTCGCCCAGGCGCTTCAAAACTCCTGCAACCCCGTGTTCGTGGAGATGGGCCTGCGGCTGGGCACGGAGCGCTTCTATAAATACCTGCGCGCGTTCGGCATCGGCCGAAAGACCGGCGTGGATATCCCCGGCGAGGCCGGGGGCATCATGATTAAACAGGACAACGTCAAACGGGTGGACCTGGCCCGCATCGGCTTCGGACAGTCCGTGGCCGTCACGCCGATACAGCTTTTGACCGCCGCCTGCGCCGTGATCAACGGGGGAAGGCTGCTCAAACCCTGGGTCGTCAGGGAGATCACCGACGTGGACGGCGCGGTGATAAAGCGCGGCGCGCCGGAGGTGGTGGGCAATCCCATCTCACAACAGACCAGCGACACCATGCGCGTGCTTTTAGAGGACGTGGTCACCCTGGGCGGCGGCAAGAACGCCTACCTGCCCGGCTACCACGTAGGCGGCAAGACCGGCACCGCCCAGGTGTACGTGGACGGCGTGGTGTCGTCGGCGACGCACATCGGCTCGTTCATAGGCTTCGCCCCGGCCAACGACCCGAGGATCGCGGTGATACTCATCGTGGACGAGGCGGACGTGCCCGTGGACTACGGCAGCGTCACCGCCGCGCCGTTTGCGAAGGAGATCCTGGAGCGGTCGCTCAACTACCTGGGGGTCGTGCCGGACCGGGAGGAGGAACCTCCCGCGGAGACCACCGTGCCGGAGCTCGCCGGAAGGACGGTGGCGGAGGCCGTGCAGACCGTGAAGGATGCCGGGCTGGACTACGTGCTGGACGGTGTGGGCGCGCGGGTGAAGGCGCAATTACCCGCCGCGGGCGCCCGGATGGCGCAGGGCTCCATTGTGATGCTGTACGTGGAGGGCGCGCCCGATCAGATAGAGAGCGCCCGGGTGCCGGATGTGACCGGCATGTCCGTACTGGAGGCCAACCGGCTGATACGCTCCTTCGGCCTTCGGATGCGCATCGAGGGCAACGGCCTGGCGGTGAGCCAGTCCCCGGCGCCCGACGCAAGCGTCAATCCCTCGACCTGTGTGACGGTGACCTTTCAGCCGCCCCGGACGGTCGGTTTTTCAAAACAAACACTGGAGGAATCCGGATGAAACTCAAAGCGTTGATCGGAAAGATTCCCGGAAGGGTGGAGACCCTCGGCGACATCGAGAACACCGAGATTTCCGCGCTGCGCATCGATTCCCGCAGGGTCGTGCCCGGCGATCTGTTCTTCTGCACGCCGGGGCTGCGCATGGACGCCCACGACTTCGCCCCGCAGGCGGTGGAAAAGGGCGCGGCGGCGCTGGTGGTGGCGCGCAGGCTGGACGTGAGCGTGCCCCAGGTGATCGTGGAGGACGTGCGCATCGCCACCTCCTACATCGCCGCGGCGTTCTACGGCCATCCCGCCGACGGCATGATGATGCTGGGCATCACCGGCACCAAGGGCAAGACCACCACCAGCTTCCTGGTGAAATCCATCATGGACGAGGCGGGCTACAAGACCGGGCTGATCGGCACGGTGTGCTCGATGATCGGCGACGAGACCATCCCCAGCCGCCTCACCACCCCCGACCCGGTGGAGACCCAGCAGCTGTTGCGCCGCATGGCGGACGCCGGGGTGCAGTGCGTGGTGATGGAGGTCTCCGCCCACGCCACGGCCATGCACCGGCTGGAGGGCGTGAAATTCAAGGTGGGGGCGTTCTCCAATTTCTCGCAGGACCATCTGGACTTCTTCGAGAACATGGACGCCTACTTTGACGCCAAGCTTCGGCTGTTTATGCCCGACATGTGCGAGGAGATCGTCTACAACGTGGACGACGAGCGCGTCTCCGCGGGCATCCGCAAGCTGGGACGCCGGGCGCTGCGCATCGGCATAAGGGAGCCCTCCGACGTGTACGCCAACGACATCGAGGTGGGGGAGCGGGGCTGCTCCTTCCTGATGACCTGGCACAAGAAGTTCCGCACCAGCATCAGCCTCAGGCTGGCGGGCATATTCAACGTGTACAACGCCCTGCTGGCGGCGGGCATCGCCATATGCGCCGGGGTGGGGCCCGAGGCCATCCGCCGGGGGCTGGAGAAGGTGCGCGCCGTGCCGGGGCGCATCGAGCTGCTGGACACTGGCACGCCCTACCGCGTGATACTGGACTACGCCCACTCCCCCGACGCGCTGGAGAACATCCTCGAGGCCGTGCGGGAGACCACCAAGGGACGGCTGATCGCGCTGTTCGGCTGCGGCGGCGCCCGGGACCACGGCAAGCGCCCCATGATGGGCGAGATCGCGGGCAAGCTGGCGGACTACTGCATCATCACCAGCGACAATCCCCGCAACGAGAACCCCATGGACATCATCGACGCCATCGAGGAGGGCATCAAGACCACCTCCTGCGAGTACACCGTGATCGAGAACCGCCGGGAGGCCATACGCTACGCCCTCCGCTTCGCCCGCAAGGACGACGTGGTGGTGCTGGCCGGCAAGGGCCACGAGACCTACCAGGAGATCAACGGCGTGAAGTACCCCTTCGACGAAAAGGTCGTCGTGGCGGAGCTGCTGGAGGAGATGGGGTAAGAGAGAGCCGTTTTCATCAATAATTTCTTGACTTTCGCCATATTTGTGTCTAAAATAGAATAGGTGCTACGGAGGAATGCGAAATCACCGATTTCGCATTTTGCCGTAGTTGGGCATACTACACTCGGCCGGGAGGATCAAATTTGCCCGGCGGTCTGGAGGTCAACATAAGATGCAGAGATTGATATGGACGGTCATCGCGGCGTTTGCGATGGCGATCGTACTGGGCCCGATCGTGATACCGTGGCTGAAAAAGCTCAAGCTGGGCAAGGTGATCTACGAGCTGGGCCCGGACCACGCGGCCAAGGCCGGTACGCCGCAGATGGGCGGCGTGATATTCGCGCTGCCCGCGCTGGTGGCGTCGGTGGCGTTCAGCTACAAGGGCGGCGATTGGGGACTTCTGCTGATGTGCCTGGTCAGCGCGCTGGGCTTCGGGCTGATCGGATTCGTGGACGACTTTTTGAAGGTGCGGCGGCACGCCTCCGAGGGGCTGACCCCCAAGCAGAAGCTGGCCCTGCAGATCGTGCTGTCCATCGCGCTGGCGGTGTGGGCGTACCTGAACCCGCAGAT
Source organism: Clostridia bacterium (assembly GCA_017434085.1). Lineage (GTDB taxonomy): Bacteria > Bacillota > Clostridia > Christensenellales > Aristaeellaceae > UBA2862. The sequence continues at coordinate 4,825 of JAFRFY010000015.1, read as the reverse complement.
CGGCCCCTCATTAAGGGTGCCCTTCGTGAACGCGGAGTGGAACCTGGGCTGGTTCTACATCCCGGTGATGGTGTTCATACTGGTGGGCACGGTCAACTCCGCCAACCTGCTGGACGGTCTGGACGGGCTGCTGGGCGGCTGCGCGCTGTTCGACTTCGTCACCATGGCATTGATCTGCGTGGCGCTGGCGGCGGCGGACCCGGCCAATTCCGTGAGCCTTCTGAACGTCGCCATATTCGGCGGGGCCATGGCGGGCGGCCTGATCGGCTTTCTGCGCTACAATTCCCACCCCGCCCGGGTGTTCATGGGGGACGTGGGCTCCTTCTTCATCGGCGGCGCGCTGGTGGGCATGACGACGGTCACGCGGCTTTCGCTGCTTCTGCCCATCATCGCCCTGGCGATGGTGATGTCCAGCGTGTCGGACCTTATACAGTTCGCCTATTTCCGCGCCACCCACGGCAAGCGGTTCTTCCGCATGGCGCCGCTGCACCATCACTTTGAGAAGGGCGGCATGCCGGAGACCAGCATCGTGGCGATGTACTACATCGTCACGGTGATGCTGTGCCTGGTGGCGCTGCTGGGATTTGTGGCTTGATTGGAGGGATTGACATGAAACGTGTAATGGTCCTGGGCATGGCCCGCAGCGGCATCGCGTGCGCGAAGCTGCTGCTTTTGCGCGGCGCGGAGGTCTGCGTCTGCGATACCAAGGCGGAGGCCGACTTCGGCGGCAAGCTGGACGATTTGAAGGCCGCGGGGGCCGCCTTCCTGCTGGGTGAAAAGCACCCCGAGAACCACTTGGAGGGGCTGGATCAGCTGATCGTCAGCCCCGGCATACCGGTGGACCACCCCGCCGTGGTGCGGGCGAAGGCGCTGGGCGTGGAGGTCATGGGCGAGGTGGAGTACGCCTACCGCGAGTCCACCGGCCTGCTGCTGGCCATCACCGGCACCAACGGCAAGACCACCACCACCACGCTGGTGGGCGAAATCTTCAAAAACGCCGGGAAGCGCACCCACGTGGTGGGCAACATCGGCACGCCCTACTCCGGCGCGGTGCCGGACATGCAGCCCGACGACGTGACGGTGTGCGAGATCTCTTCCTTTATGATGGAGACCTCCCGGGACGTCCACCCCGCCATCTGCGCGGTGCTGAACATCTCCGAGGATCACCTGAACCGGCACGGCACCATGGAGAAGTACATCGCCCTCAAGGAGCGCATCTTTGAAAACAGCGGCGCGGGCGACACGCTGGTGCTCAACTGGGACGACCCCGTGACCCGGGACATGAAAAACCGCGCCAAGTGCCGCGTGAGCTGGTTCTCCAGCCACGGTGAGCCGCCGTTCGGCGCGTTCGTCGTGGACGGGATGATCGTCTACGGCGCGCCGGGGGACAATGTGCCGATCTGCCGCGCCGACGAGGTCTACATCCCCGGCGACCACAACCTGCAAAACGCCCTGGCCGCCGTGGCCATGACGATGGCGGCGGGCATCGACCCGGCCATCATCGCCCACACGCTCAAGACCTTCAAGGGCGTGGAGCACCGCATCGAGTTCGTGCGGGAGTTGGACGGCGTGCGCTTCATCAACGACTCCAAGGGCACCAACGTGGATTCCACCATACAGGCCGTCCGGGCCATGGACCGGCCCACGGTGCTGATCCTGGGCGGCAGTCCCAAGAAGACCAACTACGTGCCGCTGGGGGAGGAGATATTGAAGTGCCCCATCGCGCACATCGTGCTGATCGGCGAGACCGCGAAGGAGATCCAGAAGGCGCTGGACATCGTGGGGTACAAGGATTACATCCACGCGGGCTACGATTTCAAGAAGGCCATCGCCCTGAGCTTCGAGCTCGCCCCGAAGGGGGGCAACGTGCTGCTGTCCCCGGCCTGCGCGTCCTTTGACATGTTCGACGACTACGAGGCCCGCGGGCGCATCTTCAAGGGCATCGTGAACGCCATGGAGGGCCGGGAGGCTTGATGTCCGCCCCCGTGCGCGGGGCAAAGGAGGCGCGGCAGACGTTCGCGCCGAGGGATACGCGCCACAGGCTCCGGGACATCGACCCGGGCCTCGCGGCATGCTTCATACTGCTTTTGCTGCTGGGCGTCACGGTGCTCTACGCCGCCAGCTTCTACAATGCCCAGGATTCTGGAAACGCGCTGTCCGAGGTGTATTCCCAGTTGATGGGCATCGGCGTGGGCGCCGTGGGCATGGCGTTCCTTTTGAAGATCGACTACCGGGTCTTGCGCAAGCCCTGGATCACCGGCGGGCTGCTGGGGCTGAGCTTTGTACTGCTCATACTGGTGGCCATCCCCGGCATCGGGAAAATGCTCAACGGCTCCCGGCGCTGGCTGAGGCTCGGGCCGGTGAGCTTTCAGCCCTCGGAGCTTGCCAAGTATTCGATGATACTGTATCTGGCCCGGGCGCTCTCCCAGAAGGAGCGGGACGTGACCCGGTTCTTCACGGGCCTGATACCGCTGTTCGTGCTGCCGGGGGCGATGTTTCTGCTGATACTGTTGCAGCCGAACCTGTCCACGGCGGGCAGCATACTGATCGTCACGGCGGTGATGGTGATGATCGCCGGGGCGCGCTGGCTGCACCTGGGGCTGATCGGCCTGTCGGGCATGGCGCTGGGGACGTTCTACGCGCTGTCGGAGGACTACCGGCGCGCGCGGCTGATGTCCTTCCGGGACCCCTTCGCCTTCATGACCAACGAGGGCTACCAGCTCTCGCAGTCGCTTCTGGCTTTCGGGTCCGGCGGGCTGTTCGGCATGGGGCTCGGCATGGGGCGGCAGAAGTACGCCTTCCTGCCCTACCCGGAGTCGGACTTCATATTCGCCGTGGTGGGGGAGGACCTGGGCTACGTGGGGTGTGTGGCGATACTGTGCGCCTTCGCGGCGTTCCTGTTCTTCGGCCTGCGGGTGGCGATACGCTGCCCGGACCGGTTCGGCAGCATGCTGGCCGGGGGCATCACCTGCATGATCGGCGTGCAGTGCGTGCTCAACGTGGCCGTGGTGATCGGCATGATGCCCACCACCGGGCTGCCGCTGCCGTTCTTCTCGTCCGGCGGTACGTCCATCTCCATACTGATGTGCGCCGTGGCGATACTGATGAACATTTCCTGCGAGAACACGGGGTTTTAGCATGACACAGAGACAGAGGAGAAGGCCGCCGGAGCGCGATTACGCGCGGCGGCGCCCGCCGCAGCGCGGGCGGCCGGCGCAGGATCCGCGGCGGCAGCGAAACGCGAGAAGGCCCGCGCCCAGGCGGCGCAGGCGCGTCGGGAAGTGGCTGCTGGCGGTGCCCGTCGTGGCGCTGCTGGTGTGGCTCGTGCTGACCCATTACGTGTTTCTGATCCGCAACGTCACGGTGATCGGCGCGGGCGACATGGCTGAGGCGGACGTGGTGCGCCTGTCGGGCATACCGCTGGGCGGGCGGCTCAATGCCGTGGACAAGGCCGCCCTGCGAACGAGGCTGGAATCCACCGGGCGGCTGGCGTTCGTGTCCGCGGAGCGGAAGTACCCGGACACCATCGTGCTGACGGTGCGCCAGCGCAGCCGGGACGCCATCACGCTGCAGGCGGGCAAGCTGCTGGTGCTGGATTCGGACGGCTATGTGGTGTCCGTGGGGGACGTGGCCCCGGAGGACGGCATGCCCTACGTGATGGGCCTCAAGGCCGCCACGTACCGGCTGGGCAAGCAGCTCGACGCCCCGGAGAGCCGCCTTGGTGCCATGAAGGCGGTGCTCGACGCGCTCAAGGCCCACAACGCCATGGGCTATGTGTCCGAGATCAACCTGGAGCACTTGAGCGACATCGAGCTCATCGCCCGAAAGGGCATCGTGGTGTCCCTGGGCAATTCGGAGAACATGAACAACAAGATCATATGGATGGTCGGCGCGCTGCAGGACCTGGAGTCCCGCGGCGAGACGCTGGGGCGGCTGGACGTGTCCAGCGGCAGCAAGGCCGACTTCCTCTCCGGCGCGACCCCCACCCCCGCGCCCACGCCCACGCCCGTGCCGGAGATCACGCCGGAGGCGGTTATTGGAGAAGATGTGATTTAGAGAGTGGAGAGTGGAGTGTGGAGAGTGGAGTGTGGAGTTGAAGAGTGCCTGAGAATTGGGAACAGGGAACAGGAATAGTGGCCGCCGTCGTTTCTGGTGCAATGTTTGGTTCTTCACGGAAAGATGAGGGGATGTTCTTCTTCGTCGCGTTCAGGACCTCTCCGCCTCGCTGCGCTCGGCACCTCCCACTCCCTCCGTCACCGCTTCGCGGTGCCACCTCCCTCAGAGAGGGAGGCAGGATGGGAACCTCTCCGCCCCTGACGCTTCGCTAGGCCCTACGGGCCGGGGCACCTCCCCTAAGAGGGGAGGCAAGGGGTTACGCTCACAGGCGGTAGCCATGGGGGCTGTTGCGTTAATGATAATATGCACAAAACCATAAAGAAATAGTGCGGGCGATGAGGGCATCGCCCCTACGCCACGCACTGATTAAAGGCGTTTTCACGCATGGCAGAGGCTTAAAACATCTGAAATCTCTGCCTGCCCGTAGGGGCGATGCCCTCATCGCCTGGTTCCCGTCGGTTCATTTGTGCAGATTGCCCTTAGCGCAACAGCCCCTGTCGCCGACGAAGTCGGTGACTGAGAGGTCGTCATCCCCCGAGAAAACGTTAATAGCAAAATGCCCTTCTTCGCGGGAACGATGGAATGCCTGCCCGCCGCGTATTGTGCGCGGCTAACTCCACACTCCACTCTCCACACTCCACTCTCTTTAACTCCACTCTCCACTCTCCACTCTCCACACTCCACTCTCTTTAACTCCACACTCCACTCT
>JAFRFY010000148.1 GCA_017434085.1 Clostridia bacterium | reverse complement strand
CGCCGCGTCGAAGGGCGGCGCGAACGCCAGTGCCGAGGCGTTCAGCGCGTCCGTGAGCTGCAGGCACAGCCGCTCCGCGTCGGCGGGGGCGTCGTATCGCGGCGCGGGGGCGGCGTATCGCGGCGCGGGGGCGGCGAAGTAGCCGGGATACCACAAAAGCCCGTACATCCCGAGTATCAAGGCCAGCGCCATCGCCCGAAACCGGCGGCGCAGCAGGGCGATCGTCAGCAAAAGCGCCAGCGGCTCGAGCAGGGGAAAGGGCAGCGCGGCGCTCATACGGTGCAGCCCTTGAAGCAGCGGCAGCGCCACGCCCTCCGCCCACGCCCCCGCCAGACCAGGCCACGCGCGAAACGCCGCCATCGCCGGGATCGGAACCATCGCCCATATCATACTCCGCTTCATGGCACTTGCCCCTCATGTATCCGTGATAACGCAATTATCCCATATTACAGGCATGAAAAGCAAATGTAATTCCTGCCACAGCCGGTTGCGCCGGAGCCGGTTTTCATTTATAATGAAATGCAAAGACGGAATGTGTGGAGTGGTTTCAAAATGCTTCGTTATCTGAAAAAATACCGCAAGGAATGTATCTGCGCGCCGCTTTTCAAGATGTTTGAGGCGACGCTGGAGCTGTTTGTGCCGCTGGTGGTGGCGTCGATCATCGACAGGGGCATCGGCGCGGGCAACGGCGGCCACATCTGGCGGATGTGCGGCGTGCTGATACTGCTGGGCGTGGCGGGCCTGGCGGCGGCGATCACGGCGCAGTACTTCGCGGCGCGCGCGGCCACGGGCTTCGCGGCGGACGTGCGCCACGCGCTGTTTGAAAAGCTGGCGGGGCTGTCCTTTTCGGACGTGGACCGGCTGGGCACCTCGGCCATGATCACCCGCATGACCAGCGACGTCAACCAGGCCCAGACCGGCGTGAACATGGTGCTGCGGCTGGTGCTGCGCTCGCCCTTCGTGGTGTTCGGCGCGATGGTGATGGCGTTCACCATCGACGCGCGCATCGCCCGGATATTCGCCATCGTCATCGCCGCGCTGATGATCGTGACCTACGCCATCATGGCGCTGAACATCCCCATGATGCGCGGTGTGCAGCGGCAGCTCGAAAAGGTGCTGGAGGCCACCCGGGAAAACCTGACCGGCGCGCGGGTGATCCGCGCCTTCCGGCGGGAGGACGCCGAGTACGCCGAGTTCGTGGCCCGCAACCGCACGCTCACCCGGCTGCAGCTTCGGGCCGGGCGGGTGTCGGCGCTTCTGAACCCGCTGACCTACGTCATCATCAACATCGCCGTGATCGCGCTGGTCCGGCAGGGCGCGATCCGCGTGGACGCGGGCATCCTCACCCGGGGCCAGGTGGTGGCGCTCTACAACTACATGAGCCAGATACTGGTGGAGCTTATCAAGTTCGCGGGGCTGACCATCACCATCAACAAGGCCTGGGCCAGCTGGAAGCGCGTGGCCGACGTGCTGGCGATGGCGCCCGCCATGGCGGACGGTTCAGGCGCGACGCCCGAAGCGGATGCCCCCGCGGTTGAATTCGACCAAGTGAGCCTCACCTATCCCGGGGCGGGCAACCCGTCCCTCATCGATATCAGCTTCACCGCCCTCAGGGGGCAGACCGTGGGCATCATCGGCGGCACCGGCGCGGGCAAGACCTCGCTGGCGTCTCTGATTCCCCGGTTCTACGACGCCACAGAGGGCCGCGTGAAGGTGTTCGGCGCGGACGTCAGGGATTACCGGCAGGAGGACCTGCGTAAGCGGGTGGGCTTCGTGATGCAGAAGGCGGTGCTGTTCAAGGGTTCTATCCGCGACAACCTGCGCTGGGGCCTGCCCGAGGCCGACGACGACGCCCTCATGGCCGCCGCGAACACCGCCCAGGCGGGCGAGGTAGTGGCGTTCAAGGGCGGGCTGGACGGCATGATCGAGCAAAACGGCGCGAACCTGTCCGGCGGCCAGCGCCAGCGGCTGACCGTCGCCCGGGCGCTGGTGCGCAGGCCGGAGATACTGGTGCTGGACGACAGCGCCTCCGCGCTGGACATGGTCACGGACGCCAGGCTCCGCGCGGCCATCGCGGGCCTCGACTACGCCCCAACGGTATTCATCATCTCCCAGCGCACCGCCTCCATCATGGGGGCCGACCTGATCCTGGTGCTGGACGATGGCAGGCTGGTGGGGAAGGGCACGCACTTGGAGCTCATGGAGCACTGCCCCGTCTATAAGGAAATCTACGATTCCCAGTTCGGCGGAGGGGAGGTGCGCACGGCGTGAAGGGCAAGCTGAACGCGACCTCCGCGGGCACCCTGAAAAAGGTGCTTGACCGGATAGGACATTACAAATGGCTGGTGCTCGTGTCGCTCGTGCTGGCGGCGGGCACGGTGCTATTGACGCTGTACGTGCCCATACTGGTGGGCCGCGCCATCGACGGCATCGTGGACGCGGGCCGCGTGGACTTTAATATGATTTACCCCATACTGGCGCGCATCGGGCTGTGCGTGGCGCTCACCGGGCTTGGGCAGTGGGTGATGAACGCCGTCAACAACCGGGTGACCTACGACGTGGTGCGGGACCTCCGGGAGGAGGCGCTAAAGCACATCGAGGACCTGCCGCTTTCCTACATCGACAGCCATCCCCACGGCGAGACCGTCAGCCGGGTGATCGCGGACGCGGACCAGTTCGCCGACGGCCTGCTGATGGGCTTTACCCAGCTGTTCACCGGCGTGTTGACCATACTGGTCACGCTGGGCTTCATGTTTTTGAAAAACTGGCTGATCGCCCTGGTGGTGGTGGGGGTGACGCCTCTTTCGCTGTTCGTGGCGCGGTTCATCGCCACCCGCACCTACGCCATGTTCCGGCAGCAGTCCGAGACGCGGGGCGAGCAGACCGCCTTCATCGACGAGATGATCGGCAACTTGAAGGTGGTCAAGGCCTACGGACGGGAGGCCGCGGAGACCGGGCGCTTCGACGAGATCAACGCGCGGCTCAAAACCTGCTCCCTGCGGGCCACGTTCTTCTCCTCCATCACCAACCCCGCCACGCGCTTCGTCAACGCGGTGGTGTACGCGCTGGTGGCGCTGGTCGGGGCGCTGTCCGCCCTGGCGGGGCACATCAGCGTGGGCGGGCTGACGGCGTTTCTGTCCTATGCCAACCAGTACACCAAGCCCTTCAACGAGATCTCCGGCGTGGTGACGGAGCTTCAAAACGCCATCGCCTGCGCCGCCCGGCTGTTTGAGCTGATCGAGACCCCCGCCCAGACCCCGGACGCGCCCGGCGCGCTGACCGATGTGCGCGGCGGCGTGGAGTGGGAGGACGTGTGCTTCTCCTACGTGAAGGACCGTCCGCTGATCGAGCACTTCAACCTGTCGGTGGCCCCCGGCCAGCGCGTGGCCATCGTGGGGCCCACGGGCTGCGGCAAGACCACGCTGATCAACCTGCTGATGCGCTTTTACGACCCGGACCGGGGCGTCATCCGCGTGGACGGGCGGGACATGCTGTCGCTGAGCCGCAAGAGCCTCAGAAGCGCCTACGGCATGGTGCTCCAGGAGACCTGGCTCAAGCCCGGCACCATCCGGGAGAACATCGCCATGGGCCGCCCCGACGCTGCGGAGGAGGAGATCGTCGCCGCGGCGCGGGCCGCCCACGCCCACTCCTTCATCATGCGCCTGCCGGAGGGCTACGACACCGTCATCGGCGAGGACGGCGGCATGCTGTCCCAGGGGCAAAAGCAGCTTCTGTGCATCACGCGGGTGATGCTCCTGCTGCCGCCGATGCTGATTTTGGACGAGGCCACCTCCTCCATCGATACCCGCACCGAATTGCGCATACAGTCCGCCTTCGCCCGGATGATGCGGGGCCGCACGTCCTTCATCGTCGCCCACCGGCTGTCCACCATCCGGGAGGCCGACGTGATACTGGTGATGCGGGACGGGCATATCGTCGAGCAGGGCAACCACGAATCCCTGCTCGCGCGGAAGGGGTTTTACTACGAGTTGTATACCAGTCAGTTTGAGGGGGTAGGGAGTAGAGGTTAATCCCTACTCCCTCCCTCTCCTCCTGTACTCCCTCGGCGACAGGCCGGTGAAGCGGCGGAAGGCGGCGGAGAAGTGCTCGATGGAGGAAAAGCCGGTGCGCTCGCTGATCTCGGTGACGGACAGCGCGGTGCTGAGCAGGTACTGGGACGCCGCCGCCATCCGCGCCTCGGTGAGCTTCTGGGAGAAGGTCCTGCCGAAGTTCTGCTGCAAGAGCCGCTGGGTCTGCCGGACGCTCAGGTTCAAAAGCCGGGAGAGGTCCGACAGCGTGAGCGTCCGGTAGCGGTAGAAGAAGGCGTCCTCGATGATCGGCAGAAAGCCCGCCCGGGTCAGCAGCGGGGCGGGGGAGGGCGCGGGCATGCGCTCGGCGTCCTGGCGGTACATGCGGGTCAGCAGTATGATGATCTGCTTGAGGATCGTCTCGGACATCTCCGCCGCCCCGGGCAGCATCTGCCGGTTTTCGCGGATGAGCTGCTCCAACAGCGGCAGCAGGCGGCCCTCGTCGCGGCCCATCCAGAAGGCGGTCTCCGCGAACAGCGAGAACGGGTCGCTGCGGGCGGACGCCCCCCGGCGGCAGTTCAGGTAAAGACAGTACTCCACGATGGGCTCGGCGCTCTGGGAGGTCTGGGCGTGCACCACCCCGGGGCCGGTGATGTAGAGCGTGTCCGCCTCCACCGGGCGGCTCACCCCGTCGATGGTCACCGTGCCCCGTCCCTGCCGGGTGTAGTGGATCTCGTAGCTGGTGTTGGAATGGGTGTGCGCCGCGATGATCGGCCGGAGCTGCTCGATGCGCACATGCACCGGCGCGACCTGCAGCGTGCCCAGCTCGAAGACGTTTGAGAATTCGTAAGTTTCCATATCTACTCCCTACTGCCTACTCCCTAAAGTATACCACAACTTATCCCCATCGGACATAAATTTGCGTGAAAACGACATATTTAACAAAAGGAGGTCGGAATTATCTCTAATCAACGGGTGCAAAAGCTGTTATACTGGTTACAGCAGGCGGTGACACCGCACAACACAATCAGGAGGAAGATGAAACATGGATAAGAAGATTCTGGGCGCGATTTTGCCGGGCAACAGCACCGTGGAGCTGAAGGAATTCGACATGCCGAAGCCGGGCTACGGCCAGGTGGTCGTGAAGACCAAGGCCTCGACCATCTGCGGCTCCGACATCCGCTGCATCTACCGCGCGCATGTGGGCAAGGGCCCCGAGGGCTACCAGCCCGGCATGATCGCCGGCCACGAGCCCTGCGGCATCATCGAGATCGAGGGCGAGGGCCTGAAGCGCTTCAAGAAGGGCGACCGGGTCATCGTGTACCACATCTCCGGCTGCGGCGTGTGCTACGACTGCCGCCGCGGCTACTATATCTCCTGCAAGAGCAAGTTCCGCGCGGCCTACGGCTGGCAGCGCAACGGCGGCATGGCGCCCTACATCCTCTGCGACGAGAAGGACCTGATCGCCCTGCCCGACGAGCTGACCTACGAGGACGGCGCGCAGGTGGCGTGCGGCTTCGGCACCTGCTACGAGGCGCTGATGAAGATCGGCATCTCCGGCAACGACCGCGTGCTGGTCACCGGCCTGGGCCCGGTGGGCCTGGCCACCCTGATGCTGGCGAAGGCCATGGGCTGCGACATGACCATCGGCACCGACGTCAACGAGGAGCGCATGCAGCTTGCCAAGGACCTGGGCCTGGCCGATTACGTGTTCAATTCCTCCGATCCCGAGGCCTGCCAGGCCAAGATCATGGAGGTCACCCAGGGCTACGGCTGCGAGCGCGCCATCGACTGCTCCGCCAACAACGGCGCCCGCGCCATGGCGATCCGCTGCACCCGCGAGTGGGGCAAGATGGCCATGGTCGGCGAGGGCAACGACGT
>JAFRFY010000147.1 GCA_017434085.1 Clostridia bacterium | reverse complement strand
TGCCACGGGCCTTCTCTTCGGGCGCCTTGTCGATCTGGTCGTAGCGCATGGCCTCCGCGCCGCCAACCTGTGCCAGCGCCATCGTGATAGCTGCCGTCAGGGTCGTCTTGCCGTGGTCAACGTGACCGATCGTGCCGATGTTTACATGCGGCTTGTTGCGCTCAAATTTTGCCTTAGCCATTGGAAATTCCTCCCTAAATAAATGATGGGTCGTTTTTGCAGTATGGAGCGGGTGATGGGAATCGAACCCACGTGGCCAGCTTGGGAAGCTGGAGCTCTGCCATTGAGCTACACCCGCACACGCCCGCTATCACACAGATTTCATTTTACTTGACACGGGGCGATTTGTCAACAACCAAATGCGCAATTCCCCGTAAATTCACCGGAATGGCATAGTTTTCGCCTAAAAGATTTCCAAAAATTAACCTCGTGAAGCACGGTGTCCGCCGGGGACGGAAACGCCCTCACTTTTCCTCCAGATACTTGAGCAGCTTGCGCTTGATGCGCTGCAGGGCGTTGTCGATGGACTTGACGTGGCGGCCCATTTCATCGGCGATTTCCACGTAGCTCTTGCCCTCCATGTAGCGCACCAGCACCTCCTTTTCGAGCCCCGAGAGCATCTGCCCGATGCGTCCTTCGATGAAGGACAGATCCTCCCGGTCGATGAGCATGTCCTCCGGGTTGGACATGCCCTCCTCGGTGATCACGTCCAAAAGCGTCCGGTCGGAATCCTCCTCGTAGATGGGCTTGTTCAGGGAGATGTAGCTGTTTAAGGGGATGTGCTTTTGCCGCGTGGCGGTCTTGATGGCCGTGATGATCTGGCGGGTGATGCACAGCTCCGCGAACGCCCGGAAGGACGACAGCTTTTCTTCCTTATAGTCGCGGATGGACTTGTACAGGCCGATCATGCCCTCCTGCACGATGTCCTCGTGATCCGCGCCGATCAGGAAGTAGCTGCGCGCCTTCGTACGCACAAAATTCTTGTACTTGTTCAGCAGGTATTCCAGCGCCTGGGAATCGGTGCCCTGGGCCAGCTTGACCACCTGCTCGTCCGTCATGGAATCGTAGTCCTGGGTATACATTTGAACCTCCGGTTCAGGGAATGGAATTCCTTTTTATCTCATCCAGCTTCCGGCGCACGTCCTCCGGCAGGCGGTCGCCGATGGCGCTGCGACGGCCGATGAGCCGCGCGGGGGCGGCGTGGCGGATGCCCTCGTCCCGCATGGCGCGCATCTCATACAACAGCTCCCGGGCGGACAGGCGGGTCGCGCCGCGGCCCAGCACGATGGTCTGCTCCAGCGCGTCGGAGGACGCCACCCGCACCTCCACCCGGCGGTACTCGATGTCCGCGGCGAGGTCGTCGCACAGACGCTCGATGTAGCGGTCCGCAATCTCGCCCTTCTGGGTGTACACCAGCGTCACCGCGCCGTGCCGCTCCTCGGTGCGGGTCATCCGGTCGGACATCCAGGCGTCGAACACCAGTATCACCTGCTGGCCGGAATAGCCCGCGTAGTCCATCAGCGCGTTCAAGAGCCTGTCCCGGGCGTCCGAGAGGGAGCCGCCGGAGAACTCGGGGTGCGCGTTGATGATGTTGTAGCCGTCCACGATCAGCACCCGGCGCGGCGGCCTGCCTGCGCGGGGCTTCACCGGGCCCTCTGGCGGACGATCTCGTACATCAGGATGCCCGCGGCCACGGAGGCGTTCAGCGAATCGATGTGGCCCTTGATCGGCAGGGACACCGTGCGGTCGCACTTCTCCATCGCCAGGCGGGACATGCCGTCGCCCTCGGAGCCGATCACCAGGGCCACCGGGCCGGTGAGGTCGCAGGCGAAGGCGTCCTCGCCGTCCATGGCGGTGCCGATCACCCAGATGCCCTCGGCCTTCAATGCCTCCAGCGCCCGGTTCAGGTTCTTCACCCGGGCCACCGGCAGGTGGTTCAGCGCCCCCGCCGCGGCCTTGGCCGCCGCCGGGGAGAGCCCCGCCGCGCGGCGCTCGGGGATCACTGCGCCGTGGGCCCCG
>JAFRFY010000014.1 GCA_017434085.1 Clostridia bacterium | reverse complement strand
TTTTTTTGTTTTTAACATATCGACAGAGCTGCGGTGATATGATACAATGGATGCGGGGAGAGTATGTAGGAGCACAATCGGAATAACCGACCGAAGTCTGTATTTGGCCAAAAACAGACTATGGTCCGAAATGGGGATGGACACGTGAATGTCGATACGGCCGCGATGGACGATGTGGCGGCGCTGGTGGATATGCGGCTTCAATTCCTGCGGGAGGACATGGGCGGGCTCGACGCGCCCGCGGAGGAAGCCGTTCGGAGGGGTTTGCCGGGCTACTTCCGGGCGCACCTGGGCAGGGACCTGTTTGCGTATGTGATCCGGGAGGGCCGGAGCATCGTATCCTGCGCGTTTCTGCTGATCGTCGAAAAGCCCATGAGCCCGGCCTTTCCGAACGGCAAAACCGGCACGGTGCTGAATGTTTACACGCGCCCGTCCCACCGGCGTCGGGGCTTCGCGAGGCGGATCATGGCGGCGCTGACGGACGCGGCGAGGGCGATGGACCTCTCCGTCATCGAGCTGAAAGCCACGGAGGACGGCTATCCCCTGTACCGCAAGGCGGGTTTTCATGACGATCGGTCGAAGTACCGCCCGATGCGATGGGAGAATCGCTATGAACGCTGATGCGGCGCGGGGGAACGGCCGTCAATCCTCCACGTCGAAGTGGTCGAGCACGCTCTTCGCCGCCCGGGGCCGGTTGTCGCCGTGGCGCACGAAGGCCATGGTGACGAAGGCCAGCGCCACGCACCCGGCGGCGTAGGGGAACAGCGTGTGGTAGCCCACGTGCTCCAAAAGCCAGCCGGATAGTATCGGCGTGAGCACCTGGGCGGCCATTGAGAAGGTGTAGTAGTAGCCGGTATACCGGCCCACGTCGCCGCTTCGGCTGATCTCCACCACCATCGGGTAGGAGTTCACGTTGATGGCCGCCCAGGCGAAGCCCACCAGCACGAACAGCGCGTAGACGACGGGCCCGAAGGTCGTGATCATGCCGGTTATGGCGAAGCATACCGCCAACAGCGCCACGCCGATGAGTATCATCTTCTTGCGCCCCAGCACCGAGGACAGCATGCCCACGGGCACGTAGGACACCACCGCGCCGCCGGTAGCGATCATCAGGCAGGAGGCCGCGCCGGACAGGTCGCCCCACATGCGTGTGAAGTATTTGGAATAGGCGGTGGTGACGGCGTTGTAGCCCATGTACCACAGCGCCACGGAGACCAGTATCAATATGAGGCTGCGCATCTTGTCGGCGGGCAGCCTGCCGCCGGGGGAGGCGTCGTCGTCCTCATCCGGACCGGCGTTTTCCGCGCGCAGGGCGTTTTCGTCGACGCGCCACAGCAAAAGCGCCACGGACACCGCCATCAGCGCCGCCACCGAGACGAACACCCCGGTGTAGTCCGCCCGGCCGTCGGGATGGGTCCCCACCAGCAGCCGGATCGCCGCCAGCGCGTAGATCGCGCCGAGCGCGCCGGTCAGGTTGATGATGGCGTTGGCCTTTGAGCGCAGGGGCTTGGGCGTGACGTCCGGCATCAGCGCCACCGCCGGGGAGCGATAGGTGCCCATCGCCACCAGCAAAAGCCCCAGCAGCGCGATGAACAGCCCGAAGCGGCCCGGCGCGTCGGCCCCCGCGAGCAAAAGCGTCAGCGCCACGGCGCAGGCGGTGCCGACCAGTATGTAGGGCATGCGCTTGCCCAGGCGGGTGTTCGTGCGGTCCGACAGCTTGCCGAACAGCGGCAGAAGCACCAGTGCCAGCACGTTATCCGCCGCCATGATCGCGCCGGACAGGCTGTCGCCCACGTGAAAGGTGTCCCGCAGTATCAGCGGTATGACGGTGTCGTACATCTGCCAGAAGGCGCAGATCGAGAAGAACGCCAGGCCGATCAGCAGCGTCCGACGGGTGTTCAGCTTCATGGCGCAAAACCCCTTTTTAAAAGCGTTGTATCCATTATAATCGCTTTGAGGGGGATTGTAAAGGCGGGCGACGCACGGCGCACGCACCGAGAGGTCGTTATCCCTAAAGAAAACGTGAAGTACCAACATTATGATATACCAGCATTATTTAGAAAGGGGCATTCCTATGATCCGCAGATACCCGAATCTATGCATACCCATCACGATCGGCCGCGTAACCTTCCGCAACCGCATGTTCTCCACGCCGCTGGGCGGCACGGACATCATGAACGACGGCTGCATCGGTCCCAAGTCCACCGCGTTTTACGAGCTTCGCGCCAAGGGCGGCGCGGCGGCGGTGACCGTCAGCGAGTGCATGGTGCACCCCGCCACCGACGGCAGCCACGCCTACCATCTGGACGAATCCATCCTCAATTCACTGGCCTGCGCCACCTACACGGCGGACGCCATACGCCGCCACGGCGCCATCCCCAGCATGGAGCTGTCCCACTCCGGCATGTACGCGGGCACCTACATGACCGACAAGACCAAGCAGAAGGGTTTAAACCAGTGGAGCGCCTCGGCGTGCACCCGCGCCGACGGCGTGGAGGTGAAGGCGCTGACGAAGGACATGATCCGGGACATCGTCGCCGCCTACGGCCACGTGGCCGGGCTGTGCAAGCGCGCCGGGTTTGAGATGATCATGATCCACGGCGGCCACGGCTGGCTGATCAACCAGTTCTTCTCGCCCATGTTCAACCACCGGGAGGACGAGTACGGCGGGAGCCTCGAGAACCGCTGCCGCTTCGCCGTCGAGGTATTGAAGGCCGTGCGCGCCGCCGTGGGCCCCGGATTCCCGATAGAGTTCAGGCTCTCCGG
This sequence comes from Clostridia bacterium, assembly GCA_017434085.1. Lineage (GTDB taxonomy): Bacteria > Bacillota > Clostridia > Christensenellales > Aristaeellaceae > UBA2862. Next base: position 13,981 of record JAFRFY010000014.1, on the reverse strand, counting down.
CTCGGAGTGCGTGCCCGAGGGCTATGATTTGGATGAGGGCATCCGCATCGCGCGGCAGATCGAGCCCTACATCGACCTTTTGCACGTCACCGCGGGCACCTATCAGAAGACCTTCGGCATCACCCATCCCTCGATGTTCGAGGAACACGGGCGCAACGTGTACCTGGCGGCGGAGATCAAGAAGCACGTGAAGGTGCCGGTGGCCACGCTGGGCGGCCTCAACGACCCTGCGCAGATGGAGGAGATCATCGCCTCCGGCAAGGCGGACGTGGTGTACATGGGCCGGGCGCTGCTGGCGGACCCCTTCCTGCCGCGGAAGGTGACCGAGAACCGGGACGAGGAGATCGTGCGCTGCCTCAGGTGCTTCACCTGCATGGCGGAGCGCGCCGCCACAGCCACCCGGCGCTGCACCGTGAACCCGCTGATCGGGCGGGAGATGGAGGGCAGCGAGGTCGTCCCCGCGCCGGTGAAGAAGAAGGTGCTGGTGGCCGGCGGAGGCCCCGGCGGGCTGTACGCCGCCTGGACCGCGGCGCGGCGGGGCCATCGGGTGATACTGTGCGAGAAGGAAGGCGAGGTGGGCGGCATCCTCAGGGGGGAACAGGCCCTGCCCTTCAAATATGACATGTACCGGCTGGCGGGCACCTACAGGCTGCTGGCCGAGCGCGCGGGCGTCGAGATCCGGCTGAACACGGAGGTCACCCCGGAGTACGTGGAAAAGGAGGCCCCCGACGCGCTGATCGTGGCCGTGGGCTCCGAGCCGCTGGTGCCGCCGATACCGGGGTTGGACGGGGAGAACGTGATCATCGTCAACGACTACTATAAACATGTGGACGCGGTCGCCGACGACGCGGTGGTGTTGGGCGGCGGCCTGGCGGGCTGCGAGATCGCGCTGCACCTGGGCATGCAGGGGAAGAAGGTCCGCCTCGTGGAGATGCGCGACAGGCTGGCCCCCGACGCCAACGTGCGCCACCGCCCGCTGCTTTTGAAGGAGATCGACAAATACGTGACCGTGCACCTCAACCACACGGCCCTTGAGGTGCGCCCGGACGGCGTGCTGTGCAGGAACGGGGAGGGGGACAACGCGCTCATCCCCGGCAGCACGGTGATCTGCGCCCTGGGCCAGCGCTCCCGGAACGATGCGGTCAATGCGCTCATGGACGTCGCCCCCTTCGTGCGGGTGATCGGCGACGCCTCCCGGGTCGGGACCATCACCAACGCCGTGTACTGGGGGTATCACGCGGGGATGGACGTCTGAATTAATTAGGAATTAGGAATTGGGAATTGGGAATTGGGAATTGATGAAGTCCCCCTGGATCACAATTGTTCCCGATTGACGCGCATAGTACTTGTGTGTTAAAATGAGATTACGTTATCAACGACATTGACACGACCTGCAAAGGAACGGCGTATGGCGGCATTCGATCAGGAGAGCTATCCCCAGAGGGTTTTGAGGGACATGAACGAGGCGGTGCTGGTGCTCGATCGCCAGGGCCGCATACTCTATGCCAACGCGCCCGCGACGCGCAAGCTGGAGATGGGCGCGGACTTTGTGCCCGGCGAGACCCGCTTCGGCATGAATTACGATGAGGAGTACAACGACGACTTCTACGCCTGCGTCACGGACGCCCTCTTCCACAAGCAGGAGGACATCGTGCACACCGTGCCGTACATGACATCCTCCGGCAGGAAATACGTGTTTCGGATGTCCAGCTCGTATCTGGCCGACGGCCCGGGCCACCTGGTCATCACGCTGGCGGACGAGACGGAGACCATGCGCCTTCGGGAGCGCATCAATGAGTCCACCCGGACGTTTACCATGTTCCTCTATGCGTTCTGCGTCTGGATGATATTCTACGCCTTCTGGGTGTTCATGGGGCAGCCCTTCGCGGCGAAGCATATGACCCGGGGCGTGGAGGTCCTGGGCCTTCTGATGTTCCTCTACATATCCTTGTATACGAAGCTGAGCTGGAGGGACCTGGGTCTCGCGCCGCGCAACATGGTAAAGACCCTTCGCACGGCGGGAGTGGTGGCGCTTTGCAGCGTGGCGTTCCTGTTCGCGCTCAAGGGCGTCATACGGCTGTTCAAGCCCGACGCCTTCTCGCCCGAGGCGCCGTTTTGGGACATACGCCTGTTCGGACTTCCGCAAATCGCCTATATCTTCACCGCCGGGATACAGGAGTTCCTGGCCCGAAGCGTCATGCAGGGCAACCTGTCCCGCATACTCATCGGCAGGCACAGGGCGGCCTCCGCCATCGTGCTGTCCTCGCTGATCTTCGCCGCGCTGCACATCCACCTGGGGTTTTTGTTCATGGTGGGCGCCGCGATACTGGCGGGGCTCGAGGGCATTCTCTACCAGAAACAGCGCTCGGTCTACGGGGTGTGGATCGTCCACTGGGTCTTCGGCGTGACGGGCACGCTGCTTCGGCTGATCGACCACTGACGGCGCCGAAAAGCATAGACGCGCGGTCGGCGAAGTCAACAAATCTCCATATATAACAAACAAAACACCATGTTAAATTGTTGTTTTGTATAATATGATGTTTACATACGGTCAATGAATTTTCACGCGGAGAACACAATCTTCGCGGTGAATAATAAACAAGGAGGGTATACTCATGAAGAAAGTACGGGTTCTGGTTTCTGTTCTGCTCGCATTCGCCATGCTGCTCAGCGCGGCGGCCCTGGCGGACTACTCCGTGGACACGCTGGAGGTCAAGATCTGGGATAACAACCAGCTCGCGGGTCTGCAGGAAATTGCCGATCTGTGGACCGAGCAGAGCGGCGTGAAGGTCAACATCCAGGTGGTCAACTGGGACAACTACTGGACGCTCCTCGAGGCCGGCGCGACCGGCGGCGACATGCCCGACGTTTTCTGGATGCACTCCAACAACGCCGAGATGTACATGTCCGCCCAGAAGCTGCTCGACCTCACCGACTACATCGCAAACAGCGACGTGGTGAAGCTCGAGAACTACTATCAGGGCATCACCGACCTGTACAGCAAGGACGGCAAGTACTACGCCGTGGCCAAGGACCACGACACCATCGCCCTTCTGTACAACAAGGCCATCTTCGACAAGTACGGCGTTGACTATCCCACCGACGACTGGACCTGGGAGGATTACAAGGCCGCGGCCGAGAAGATCACCGAGGCCTCCGGCGGCGAGGTGTACGGCGGCGCCTGCAACACCGGCAACAACCAGGACACCTTCTACAACATCATCTATGATTTCGGCGGCTACGTGATCTCCGACGACAAGAAGGTCTCCGGCTGGAACAACGAGAACACCCTGAAGGCCTTCGAGTTCATGGGCACCCTGTTCAACAACGCCTGGGCGCCGCAGCCGATGCTGGCTGAGAACGGCAAGAACATCCTCTTCGAGAACAACAAGATCGCCATGGATACCGAGGGTTCCTGGATGATCCGCGAGTTCTACGACCATGAGGGCCATGAGGATTACGCCTGGGCCATGCTGCCCTATGAGGACGTCAACGGCAACGGCCAGTGCGATGAGGGCGAGCGCGTCTCCATCTACAACGGCCTGGGCTGGGCCGCCTCCGCCGACGTCAAGGATCCGCAGGCTGCCTGGGATCTGATCGAGTGGTTCTCCAGCTATGAGATGCAGCTCAAGCAGTCCGAGCTGGGCGTGACCATGGCCGGCTACATCGGCTGCTCCGACGCCTTCATGAACGCCTTCCCCGGCATGGACATCTCCGCCTTCCTGAAGATGGAGACCGAGGGCAAGCTGGTCTTCCGTCCCTACAGCAAGTACACCTCCCGCTGGGAGGATCAGGCCACCCGCGATCTCGTGACCATCTGGAACGATCCCTCCACCACGGAGAACGTTCTGAACACGCTGGCGGCCGACATGAACGACCTGCTCGCTCAGGAATAACGCTCCCTTGATCAAGGGCCGGAAGTTACGGCTTCCGGCCCTTTTGGAATCATAGTAACGGTTCAGCCCGTCGGGCGATGAGGGCATCGCCCCTACAACAGCCCGATCTCATGCGTCGGGCGATGAGGGCATCGCCCCTACAATAGCCCGATTATCGACCCGGGCTGAACCGTTGCGATTCATGGACCATTTCTGAACGGGAGGCTTGATCTCATGGCAAAGTCCAAAATGACGCCCGCCCAGAAGAGCCAGGCCAAATGGGGACTGGCGTTCGTGGCTCCGACCATGATCGGCCTGCTGGTGCTGAATTTCTATCCGATTTTTAACACCGTTTACCAGTCCTTCTTCAAGACCGGCGACTTTGGCATAGGCAATATCTTTGTGGGCCTCAAGAACTACGCGACGGTGCTCTCCGGAAGCAACTTCTGGCGCGCCCTCGGCAATACGTTCAAGTACGCCCTCATCGAGGTGCCCTTCTCCATCGTGTTCGCGCTGCTGCTGGCCGTGTTCCTCAACAGGAAAATCGCCTTCCGCGGCGGCTACCGGACCATATTCTTCCTGCCCATGGTGGCGGCTCCGGCCGCGGTGGCCATGGTGTGGCGCTTCCTCTACAACCAGCAGTTCGGCCTTCTGAACAACGTTTTCCACACCACAACGGCGTGGATATCCGACCCGAAGATCGCGTGGATCTCCATAGGCGTCATCGGCGTGTGGAGTATCGTGGGCTACAACATGATACTGCTCATCGCGGGGCTGCAGGAAATTCCACACGACTACTACGAGGCCGCGGAGATCGACGGCGCGACGGGCGTGAAGCAGTTCTTCCGCATCACGATACCGCTTCTGAGCCCCACGATCTTCTTCATCCTCCAGACCCGCATCATCGGCGCGCTGCAGCAGTTCGACCTGATCTTCATGGTCATGGACCGCTCCAATCCCGCGCTGCCGAAGGTTGAGACCGTGGTGTACTACTTCTATACCACCGCCTTCAACCAGAACAACCGCGGCCTGGGCGCGGCCATCGTGGTGTGCATGCTGGCCATCATCATGGCGATCACGGTCATTCTCCAGAAGTCGGAGAAGAAGTGGGTCTTCTATAATTAAGAAGGGAGGGGAGCACATGGAAAGCTACAAGGCAAAGAAAAACCTGACGCAGGCGCTGATTCACCTGTTTCTGATCGTATTCTCCATCACCATGCTGGTGCCCTTCCTCTGGATGGTGCTCACGGCGTTCAAGACGCAGACGGAGGCCACCGCCATCGACCCCTTTGTGATCCTGCCGACCTCCTGGCAGTTTGACAACTTCGCCACCGTCTGGACCAGCTACAACTTCCTCTACCTGTACAAGAACACGCTGTTGATGATATTCTTCCGCGTGCTGTGCGCGGTGCTGACCGCCACCATGGCGGGCTACGCCTTCGGGCGCCTCCAGTTCCCGCTCAAGAACCTGCTGTTCTCCCTGGTGCTGATCCAGATGATGGTGCCCAGCCAGATCTTCATCATCCCGCAGTACATCATGGTCAGCAAGCTCAAGTGGATCAATACCATCGCCGGCCTGGTATTCCCGGGCATGGTGACGGCGTTCGGCACATTCCTTTTAAAAACGGGCTATCAGGGCCTGCCAAAGGACCTCGAAGAGGCGGCGAGCATCGACGGCTGCAACATCGGCCAGCAGTTCCTCGTCATCATGATGCCGCTGACCCGCTCGTCCATGGTGTCCCTGGGTATCTTCACGGCGGTGTTCGCCTTCAAGGACCTGATGTGGCCGATGATCGTGTGCTCCGATTCCAAGAGCACCACGCTGTCGGCGGGCCTGGCCAAGATGCAGGGCCAGTTCTCCTCAAACTTCCCGCAGCTGATGGCCGCGGCGACCATGGCGTGCCTGCCCATGATCGTGCTGTACCTGATCTTCCAGAAGCAGTTCGTCGAGGGCATCGCCACCTCCGGCGGCAAGCTGTAAGCGGCCGCAGGGGTTTTCACGGGATGGGACGCGCGCTTTGCGTTGCTTCCCATCCCCATTGGATACCGGCGGAGGGCGTGGCATGAATCACAGCGAATACAGCGAGACGGTGTTCTACCGGATCTTTCGGGAGCACTTTCCCCGGCAGACCGAAAACCTCTGCCTGACCATATGCGGCATCGAGCAGTGCACGCCGGACAAGGAGATCAACGACCGGCTCCGGGACGGCTACCACCTGCACGTGGTCATGTCCGGCGAGGGCATCCTCGAGGCGGACGGCCAGCAGACCGCGTTGCAGGCCGGACAGATGTTTCTGGTCAAGCCCGGCGAGCGGATCAGCTACCGCCCGGTCGTGAAAAACCCGTGGGCCTACTGCTGGATGGCCTTCGACGGCGAGCGCGCCGGCGAGTACATGCTTAAAGCGGGCTTTGAAAAGGGCGTCTACCACCTGGACGCCCACGTGGATACCTCATTATTCTACAACCTGTGCGAAAAGGTGCTCAGCGCGTCTCAGCAGGATTATTCCGCCGCGCTGAAGCGGCTGGGGCTGCTGATGGAATTCATCGCCCTGGCCATCGAATCCAACGAGCGCGGCCGCACCCACAACGTGCGCCGGGAACACAAGGCGCTCTACAAGAAAAAGGACTACATCCGCTACGGCGCGGAGTACATGCTGAACTACTATTCAAGCATCAACGTGGGGGACGTTTCGAAGTACCTCGGCATCGACCGGAGCTACTTTTCCGCCATCTTCAAGGAGAGCATGGGCATCGCCCCCAACGAATACCTGCTTCAGGTGCGCATGCGAAACTGCGGCTATCTGCTGCAAAACATGGATATGTCCATACAGGAAGTGGCGCACTACGTCGGCTATGAAGATTCCCTGACCTTCTCAAAGGCGTTCAGGCGCTTTTACGGGGTCAGTCCAAAATATTACCGGGAAATGCCCGCGGATCAGCGGCCCGACCTCGAGGCCATCATCGCGGCGCGCAGACAAAACACGACAGGGGAGTGAAGGAAATGGCCATACTGTACGACGCGGCATCGAAAACCCTTTCTCTGCACACCCGAAATACCACTTATCAGATGCAAATCGGCGCCACGGGCCATCTCCTCCACCTGTACTTCGGGCGCAGGGTGGACGCGGTGCACATGGATTATTGCATCATACCGTCGGACCGGGGCTTTTCGCCCAATCCCTATGAGGCCCGCTATACCCGCGAAATATCGCTGGACACGCTGCCCCAGGAGTACCCCGGGGCCAATTCCGGCGACTTCCGCGTCCCTGCGCTGGACTGCCTGAGCGCAAACGGCGCCGTGGGCACGGACCTGCGCTACCTCCGCCACGAGATTCGCGCGGGCAAGTACGCCCTGCCCGGGCTGCCCGCGGCCTTCGCCGGGGCGGGGGAGGCGGAGACGCTCTCAATTACGCTGGGGGACGCCGCCACCGGGCTCGAGGTCGAGCTGCTCTACGGCGTGTTCGAGGCCGCCGACATGCTGACCCGCGCGGCCATCATTCACAACAACGGCACATCGGCGGTGACCTTGAACCGGGTCGGCAGCCTGTGCCTGGACATCCCCTTCGGCAGGTGGGAGCTTTTGCACCTCCACGGACGCCACAGCATGGAGCGCAATGCCGAGCGCGCACCGCTGATGCGAGGCATGCAGACCGTGGAGAGCCGCCGCGGCGCGTCGAGCCACCATCACAACCCGTTCGTGGCGCTTTTGGAGCCCGCGGCCACAGAGACCCGGGGCGAGTGCGTCGGCATACTACCCCTGTACAGCGGCAACCACCGCACCGACATCGAGGTCGATCAGACGGATTCCGTGCGCGTGGTCAGCGGCATCAACCCGGACATGTTCTCCTGGCAGCTCACCCCCGGCGACAGCTTTGCCGCGCCGGAGGCCGCCTTCTGCTTTACCGACGAGGGGCTGGGCGACCTGTCCAACCGCCTGCACCGCTTCATACGCCGGCACATCATCAGAAGCCCCTGGAAGGACCGCTGCCGCCCGGTGCTGATCAACAGCTGGGAGGCGATGCTGTTCGACTTCGACGCGGATCGCGTGATGCGCCTGGCCGAACAGGCCGCGGCGCTGGGCGTCGAGATGCTGGTGCTCGACGACGGCTGGTTCGGCGCGCGCAACAGCGACCTGGAGGGCCTGGGGGACTGGACCCCCAACGCGGCCAAGCTGCCCGGGGGTTTAAAGCCGCTGTCGGACGCCGTGCACGCGCTGGGCATGAAGTTCGGGCTGTGGATCGAGCCGGAGATGGTCAACGAAATAAGCGCGCTCTACGCCGAGCATCCCGACTGGGCGCTCACCGTGCCCGGCCGCAACCCCGCCTTCGGGCGCAACCAGCTGGTGCTGGATATGGGGCGCGCGGAGGTCGTGGACTACCTCTACGGCGTGTTTTCCGCGCTGCTTCGGGACGAAGGCATAGATTACATCAAGTGGGACATGAACCGCAACATGACCGACGTGTACAGCCGCGCCCTGCCGCCCGATAGGCAGCGTGAGGCGAGCCACCGCTACATGCTGGGCGTGTACGACCTGCTTGACCGGCTGACGACGGCGTTCCCCGAGGTGCTGTTCGAGGGCTGCGCGGGCGGCGGCGGGCGCTTTGACGCCGGCATGCTGCACTACACGCCGCAGATCTGGTGCAGCGACGACACCGACGCCATTGAGCGCGTCGCCATACAGCTGGGCACCTCCGTCGCCTATCCCGCCAGCACCATGGGGGCCCACGTCTCGGTGTGCCCCAACCAGCAGACCGGGCGCACTGTGCCCTTCGGCACCCGGGGCATCGTGGCCATGAGCGGCACCTTCGGCTATGAGCTGGACCCCGCGCAGCTCACGGAGGACGAGCGCCGGCAGGTTCGCGCCCAGATCGACCGCTTCCACCGCTGGTACGACGTGATACAGTACGGCGACTTAAACCGCCTGACCGAGCTTGCGGATCGGGGCGACTTCACCGCCTGGGAATTCGCATCTCCGGACAAAAGCCGCGCGCTTCTGAACGTAGTCACCACCCACACCCGGGCCAATCACCCCGGCGCGCACGTGCGGCTTCGCGGGCTTGACCCGGGGGCGATGTATAAAATCGACGAGATATGCTACGAGGGGTGCGTCAATCCCTCGATGGATGTGCCGCTTGACGGCGCGGCGCTTGAGGGGCGCGTGCTCTCCGGGGCGAGCCTCATGTACGCGGGCTTCACGCTGCCGCCGCTGATGGGCGACTATCCCGGCGCGCAGGTATCGTTTATACGGGTCGACACAGACGGGGGCGTGGGCTGATGCGCTCGCTGCCCCAGTGGTACCGGGACGAGCGGGAGAAGCTCAGGGGCTACGGCCTCCGGGACGTGCTTAAGTACATCTGGCAGTATTACAGGCTGTGGATCATCGGCATCGGCGCGGTGGTCGGCTTCGTCGCCTACGCCGTCATCATATACGTCACGGTGCCCGGGGATATCCACTTCTACGGCATATGCTCCAACACCTACGCACGGCTGGGGCCGGGTTCGGACTTCTACAACGGCTTCGTGGAGGCGGCGGGCTACGATCTCAAAACCGGCGTGGTGGAGATCGACAGCGCCAACTACTGCAAGCCCTCCGTCAACGCCACGGGCAACACCTACTATGAGAAGCTCATCTCCATGCTCGACGGGGGCGTGGACGACGTGTGGATCGCCGGGGAGGAGGACGTGGTCGCCGTCGGGGAGACGGGCCGCCTGATGGATTTGAACGGCGCGGCGGCGGGCGGACGGTTTTCAAAGTACGCGGATCGGTTCGTCTACTGCACGCCCCTCCGGGACGACTACAGCGCGGGCCCCGTGGCCGTGGGCATCGACCTTTCCGGGACCTGGCTGGTGGGGGAATACCACCCCTATCCCGGCGGCGCGGTGCTGGGCGTGAACGCCGTCACCAAGCGGCCGGAGCAGGCGGCGGCGTTTCTTAACTATGTTTTCGGCTACGAGGGGTGAACGGTCATGCGGTTTCTGCTGAGGATGTTCGGCGAGGAGAGCGCCGTGGGGCGCTTTCTCAACCGCCTGTACATCGTGACCGTCTCCAACCTGCTGTTCGTGCTGTTCAGCGTGCCGGTGGTGACCGTCGGGGCCGGCATTTCGGCGCTGGATTACACGCTATTGAAGCTGCAGCGGGGCGACAAGCACTTCAAGGTGGCCCTCACCTTCTGGAGGGGCTTTAAGGAGAGCTTCAAGAAGGCCACGGTGTGCTTTGTGGCGCTGGTGGTGCTGGAGCTTGTCCAGCTTCTGGAGATCAGCTGGTGTCGGCAGTTCAAGGGCCCGGTGGCGCTGTTTCAGTACCCGCTGATCGGCATGATGGTCCTGGAGGGCATCGTGGCGATGTACCTGTTCCCGGTCATCGCGGCCTTCAACGGCCCCCTGAAGGAGCTTCTGCGGGACGCCTTCTTCTTCGCGTTCAGCAGGCCCCTGCGCATGCTGGCCTGCCTCGCGCTGCACGCCGTGCCGGTCATAGGCACCTACTGGTACTTCGAGTACCTGCCCCTGTGGGCGTTTCTGTGGCTGATGTTCGGCTTCTCGATCATCGCCTACTTTTCCACCCGCATCATGCTTCCGCAGTTCATACCCTTCCTGCCGGAGGTGGACATCTGCGGCGACATCATCAAGCCCGGGCAGGAGGACGACCCGAACATCATGGTGGGCGAGGACGATTCCGGGGAGGATTTCGACGAAAAGACCCTGCAGGAAATGATGAAGTACGGTCTTTGACAGTGAAACTCAGGGGCACAGCCCCTTGGTATAACATGGTGTCCGCCTACTCCACAAAATAGACGGGCATACATACGAAAAGGAGGTTACCTGTTCCGCAGGGCCCGCGGTGCGGCAGTGTGGAGACCTGTCGTAATGTGGTTCGCTCTTCACCGGGCGACACGAGGGCACGGCAAAGGACCGTCGTGCTCAGGGTCAGACGCAATGGCAGAGGTCGTTATCAAGAACATGAAGAAGATCTACGGCGGCAAGACGACGGCGGTGCACGACGTGAACCTGCACATCAAGGACAAGGAGTTCATCGTGCTGGTCGGCCCCTCCGGCTGCGGCAAGTCCACCACGCTGCGCATGGTGGCGGGCTTGGAGGACATCTCCGAGGGCGAGCTGTACATCGACGGCAAGCTGTGCAACGACATCGCCCCCAAGGACCGCGATATCGCCATGGTCTTCCAGAACTACGCCCTTTACCCCCACATGTCCGTCTACGACAACATGGCCTTCGCCATGAAGATGAAGAAGGTACCTCAGGACCAGATCGACAAGAAGGTGCGCGAGGTCGCCAAGATCCTCGACATCACCCAGTCCCTCGAGCGCAAGCCCAAGGCCCTCTCCGGCGGCCAGCGCCAGCGCGTGGCCATCGGCCGCGCCATGGTGCGCGACCCCAAGGTGTTCCTGATGGACGAGCCGCTGTCCAACCTGGACGCCAAGCTGCGCAATCAGATGCGCGCCGAGATCATCAAGCTGCGCTCCTCCATCAACACCACCTTCATGTACGTCACCCACGACCAGACCGAGGCCATGACGCTGGGCGACAGGATCGTCATCATGAAGGACGGCTATGTCAACCAGATCGGCGCGCCGCAGGATCTGTACAACAAGCCCGTGAACCTGTTCGTGGCCGGCTTCATCGGCATGCCGGTGATGAACTTCTTCGATGGCTCCAAGCTGCTTTTGGAGGACGGCAAATATTACGCCCAGATCCACGGCGCGAAGTTCGAGCTTTCGGAGTTCCAGCAGAAGGCGCTCGCATATAACAACCAGAAGCCCTGCGATATCATCGCCGGCATCCGCCCCTGCCACATACTGCTCGACGAGGGCGAGCTCACCGCGAAGGTGGAGGTCTCCGAGATGCTGGGCAACGAGGTCAACCTGCATACCGATTGCGAGGGCGACCACGTGGTGATGGTCATTCCCACGATGAATCTGGAGACCGACGTCAGCATGGGCAAGACCATACGGTTCACCACCCAGCCGCGCCTGATCCAGCTGTTCGATAAGGAGACCCAGAACAACCTGATCTGGTTCGACGAGGCCTCCGCCAAGGCCGACGCCCCGGTGTGCAAGGAGTACAACTTCTGATCAGGTACGCAATGGCCGGAAAGGCGCCGATCAAGCATCTTTCCGGCCGTTTTTATGCCGGGATGCCCGGCTGTTTTATGAAATGGAGGGATGATGATGCCCAAAATCGCATTCATGGGGGCGGGGTCCACGGTGTTTGCCAAGAACGTGCTGGGCGACTGCATGATGACCCCCGCGCTGGAGGACAGCGTGATCGCGCTCTACGATATCGACGCCGTGCGCCTCAGGGAATCCAGTGCCATGCTCGAGGCCATCAACCGAAACAACGGTCAAAAGGCGAGGATCGAGACCTATCTTGGCGTGGAGAACCGCAGTGCCGCGCTCAGGGGCGCGCGCTACGTGGTCAACGCCATACAGGTGGGCGGCTACGACCCCTGCACCATCACGGATTTTGAGATCCCGAAGAAATACGGTCTCCGCCAGACCATCGCCGACACCCTGGGCGTGGGCGGCGTGTTCCGGGCGCTGAGGACCATCCCCGTGATGCTGGACTTCGCCCGGGACATGGAGGCGGTGTGCCCCGACGCATGGCTGCTCAACTACACCAACCCCATGGCGATGCTGACCGGCGCGATGCTTCGGCTGACGAACGTCAAAACCGTGGGCCTGTGCCACAGCGTGCAGGTGTGCGCGTCCACGCTGCTCAAAGAGCTGGGCATGGAATACGACGACCGCGTGCAGTGGAAGATCGCCGGCATCAACCATCAGGCGTGGCTGCTGGAGCTGACGCGGGACGGCGTGGACCTCTACCCCGAGGTCAAGCGCCGGGCGCTGTTGTACAATCAGGGCAAGCTGGACATCGGCACGTTTGAGGAGCGCGTCGCCGGGCTTACGCAGGGCGAGGAGCTGCCGGAGTGGTGGATGGAGCGCATGAAGGCCGACTTCGAGCTTTATAAAAAGGAGGGACGGCACGGCGACATGGTGCGGCTGGAGCTGATGCGGCGCTTCGGCTACTACATCACCGAGTCCAGCGAGCACAACGCCGAGTATTGCCCCTGGTTCATCAAGGCGCGCTACCCGGAGCTGATTGAGCGCTTCAACATACCGCTGGACGAGTACCCGCGGCGGTGCATCCATCAGATCGAGGACTGGAAGAAGCGGGGCCACGAGCTCACGGAGAACCCGCTTTTGACCCACAAGCGCACCCACGAGTACGCCAGCTACATCATGGAGGCCATGGAGACCGGTGTGCCCACGAAGATCGGCGGCAATGTGCTCAATACCGGGCTGATCACCAACCTGCCGCGCAACGCCTGCGTGGAGGTGCCCTGCCTTGTCGATAAAAACGGCGTGCAGCCCACCTACATCGGCGACCTGCCCGAACAATGCGCGGCGCTCAATCGCACCAACATCAACGTGCAGCTGCTGACCATCGAGGCCGCGAGGACGCTCAAAAAGGAGCACATCTACCAGGCGGTCATGCTGGACCCGCACGCCGCGTCGGAGCTGTCCGTGGACGACATCGTGGCGATGTGCGATGAGATGATCGCGGCGCATGGCGACTGGCTGCCGGAATACCATTGAAAATGACATGACTAAAGGGAGGGCGGGACGCCCTCCCTTATTTGATGTGTGATCGTCAGATGCGCGCCACGCCGGAATCCCGGGCGGCCTGGGCCACGGCCTTGGCGACCGCCGGTCCCACCCGCGGGTCGAAGGCGTAGGGGATGATGTAATCAGCGTTGAGCTCCTCGGGGGAGATCAGGTCCGCAAGCGCCTTGGCGGCGGCCATCTTCATGGCCTCGTTGATGTCGCTCGCGCGCACGTCGAACGTCCCGCGGAAGATGCCCGGGAACGCCAGCACGTTGTTGATCTGGTTCGGGAAGTCGCTGCGGCCCGTGGAGATCACCGCCGCGCCGCCGGCCTTGGCGTCGTCGGGGAAGATTTCGGGCGTCGGGTTCGCGCAGGCAAACACGATGGCATCCTTGTTCATGGTCTTCACCATATCGGTGGTCACCGTGCCGGGGCCGGAAACGCCGATGAACACGTCCGCGCCGACCAGCATGTCCGCAAGCGTC
>JAFRFY010000146.1 GCA_017434085.1 Clostridia bacterium | reverse complement strand
TGCGCTCGGTGAAGATGTACGGAGCCATCTTCGGGTTCCAGCGGCGGGTCTGATGGCCGAAGTGTACGCCGGCCTCCAGCAGCTGCTTCATGGAAATAACTGCCATTGTGGGTTTCCCTCCTTGTTTTTTCCACCTCTTGCTTCAACTCCGCGAGGCACCATGAGCGGCCGCAAGCGCGCCCGCACTACGGTCAACCGCCGCGCGAATCGGCAAAAGTGCGTTTTACCGAAGAATTATAGCACACTCCCCCCGCCCCGTGCAACAATTCGGTGTTAAATCTTTGAAATTTAGCGGGCGAAGGAATGTGAGACTGACTATGCAAAAGGGGAGACGGGTGGTATAATTGAGTTAGGAATGAGGAGTTAGGAATGAGGAATTGGGAATAGCCGGACATGCGTTTTTCCGTAACCCTATCCATAATTCCTAATTCCTCATTCCTAACTCCTACTTCTATGAACGAAGGAGCGTTTCTTATGAAAACAGCCATCATGTACGGCGCCGGCAACATCGGCCGGGGGTTTATCGGCAAGGTGTTCGCGGATTCGGGCTACGAGGTGTGCTTTCTGGACATCATGCAGGACATCATCGACGATATGAACGCCCGGGGGGAGTACCACGTGCGCATCGTGTCCAACGCGGGTGAGGAGGACACCGTGGTCAAACCGGTGCGGGCGGTCAATTCGCTGACGGAGCAGGCCATCGACGAGATCGTGAACTGCGACATCATGGCCACCGCGGTGGGCGTGAACGTATTGCCGAAGATCGCGCCGGTCATCGCCAGGGGCGCGGCGGCGCGCATGGCCCGCAACGGCAGGCCGCTGGACATCATACTCTGCGAAAACCAGCTGGGCGCGGACGAATTGATGCGCGGCTGGATCAACGAAAACCTCACCGACGAACAGCGCGCCTGGGCGGATCAGAACCTCGGGCTGGTGGAGGCGTCCATCGGCCGCATGGTGCCGCCGCTGACCCCCGAGATGCGCGCGCGGGACAGGCTGCTCATCTGCGTGGAGCCGTATTCCGAGCTGCCCGTCGACAGGGACGCTTTCAGGGGCGAGATCCCCGACCTCAAGGGCCTCATCCCCTACTCCCCCTTTGAGTTCTACATCAAGCGCAAGCTGTTTTTGCACAACGGCGGGCACGCGCTGTGCGCCTACCTGGGCTATGAGAAGGGCTATGAGTACATCTGGCAGGCCATCGCCGACCCGGAGATCTGCGACGCCGCGAAGGCCAGCATGATGGCAAGCGCCCGGGCGCTGGTCAAGAAGTTCGGCGAGGGTGTGCGGGAGAACGTGGAATCCAACGTCACCGACCTGCTGTTCCGCTTCCAGAACCGGGCGCTCAAGGACACCGTTGCCCGCGTGGGCGCGGACCCCGTGCGCAAGCTGCGCCGGAACGACCGCATCGTGGGCGCGGCGCTGTTCGCCATCGAGCAGGGCGTCGACCCCGCCCCCATCGTGAAGGGCATCGCCGCCGCGCTGAAATTCGACCGCGCCGAGGACGCCACCGCCCCGGAGCTCCAGCAGGCGCTCAAAGCGCAGGGCATCGAATATGTGCTCACGCGCTACATGGGCCTCGCGCCGGACGAGCCCCTCTACGGCATGATCCGCGAGGCCGTGCGTTAACTCCCGGTTTCGTTTATGATGGTATAACAAAGTTTTAGTAAAAAAAGTTCAGTTTTCGTTGCTTTTTCCGTTGACAAATGCCGCTTTGGGTGTTATAATGATCTCACAAAGCGGGAGAACAAAAGATTCCCCCAGAAGACAGCAGGTCTTCAATAAGCAAGGAAGGGAGACGGTGCCATTGTACTATAACGACAAGCAGTCACAGATCAAGGCCTGTGTTTCCCGATTCCATAGAGGCTGACAATAATTATCGGGACGAACTTCCAAGTGAATGAGATCCACATGATGAAGATAAAGAGATTGTTCACGGGAAATGCAGGCAAACCGGACACCGATCAGGGTGTTTCCCATAAAACTGAATAGCCTGAACGAAGAAATGCCCGCCGACAGCAGATGTCGGCGGGTTTGTTTTGTCCGTCACGCCTCCACGACGACCGTATACCCCTTCCCCTCGCACCAGCGCTGGGCATACGACCCCTCGGGGACGTGGAAGCACGCCTTGCAGTCCTCCGGGAAGGCGTCGTCGATGCGCCGCACGCTTCCGGGCAGGTACACGTCCCTCAGCAATATGCAGAACCCGAAGGCATGCCTGCCGATGTCGGCGACGCCCTCCTCGAGGGTCACCTCCTGAAGCGACAGGCACCCGGCGAAGGCCGCGATGGGGATCTGCGCGATGGCCCCCGGCACGGTGACGCGCTTCAACCGCGTCGCCCGGGCGAAGGCCTGGCTGCTGATGGCCGTGACGGGATGCCCGCCCAGCGCCAGCGGCAGGATCAGGGCCTCGTCGTCGCTGCCGTATGCCTTGATGATGGCGGTCCTGTTGTCCCGGACCTCGTACTGGTAGCCGCTGTCGCTGGCGGGGAGCTTCACGCTCCCGGTCACCCGCGGCGCGGCAGGCTTGCTCCGGCGGCGGGTCATCGGGTAGTGCTGCACCACCAGCGTCAGCGCCGCCGTCAGCACCACGCAGGCCAGAAACCATACGACGGCCCCCTTGACGTAGCTGCGGGCTCCCCGGGAGAAATCCTCGTCCGCGTCCAAGTGGAAGCGGGTCGGATCATCGGCGTCGTAGATCACGTCCACATTAGCGCCCACGGGGTACTGCTCCGGGGACAGGCTGTTTTCATACAGGCGCTTGTACACGCGGCCCTCCGCCCGAAACTCCACCACGGGCCGGGTAAAGTGCACGGTGGGGCCCCGCCGGTAGCGCTTGGTCTCCCGGACGTACTCCACGATGCTGCCCGTGGCGCGGGCGCGCTCCCGCTCCTCCCGGCGCTCGCGGTCGCGGCGGCTCTTGAGCGCGCTGAACAGCATGAACCAGCCCGGCAGCGAGAATATCGCAAATACGATCAGCGCGGTCATCGCGGTATTGCTCATGGTCTCATCCTCCCGTCATTCGGTCTGCGCGGCGCCGTCCAGCCGGGGATACAGCGCCAGCGTGTACTTCCTTTGAAGCTCTCCGCGGTTCTTGCAGCCCGCCTTCTGCAGCACGTTGCGCACGTGGTACTTGACGGTGCTCTCGGTGATGAACAGTGCCTCGGCGATCTCGCCGTTGGTGCGGTTGTCCAGTATCATCCGAAGCACCTCCCGCTCGCGGGCGGACAGGTCGTTGTGCAGGCAGAAGGTATCGAACACCTCCTGCGCGCTGCGCTCCTGCGCCACCTCCGGCTCATACAGCCTTCTATACAGCAAATAGAACAGCAGCGCGGTGGGGAAAAACGCCAGCGTGGTGACGGCGATCAGTGCCACCCTGTGCTCCAGCAGCAGCAGGCTGACCACCGTGC
The DNA here is from genome assembly GCA_017434085.1 of Clostridia bacterium. GTDB lineage: Bacteria > Bacillota > Clostridia > Christensenellales > Aristaeellaceae > UBA2862. Next base: position 6,862 of record JAFRFY010000146.1, on the reverse strand, counting down.
CGGCCACGTCCCCCAGCCGGCCCATCAGAAGGCCCAGCGGCGCGAGGTACCAGCGGCCCGCGCGGTCGGCGATGTCCATGAACAGCGTCGCGCGGAACACCGAGAAGAACCCGAAGAACAGGTAATCCAGCCCCCAGCAGATCGCGCTGGGCACGCTCTCCCGGGTCAGGCCCAGCATGATGAAGGGCAGTATCAGCGCCGCCAGCGTGCAGGCCATGCCGTAGCGGCGGTTTTTGTCGTTGATGAAGCCCGCGGCGGCCAGCCCCAGCGCGTAGGGCAGCCGGGACAGCTCCGGAATGAGCCCCGCCTCGATGTCTGCGGAGGGAAAGCTGAACCCCATGTTCTTCACCGCGCTGAGCAGCACGATGACGGCGCACGCCAGCGGGAGCAGCTTTTCGGCGGTGTCGGATTGCCGGGGCGCGTCCCCGGGCGAGCACAGCAGGCGGCCCCGCGCGGCCATCGGCCCCATGGCGACCGACAGGGGGAGGTAGATCAAAAGCGCCCACGCGCCGTGCAGCAGCCTGCCCCCGTCGATCAGCGCCAGCAATCCCACGGCGATGGTGGCCGCGGCGTAGCTGCCGCCGAAGGCCAGCCCGCGGCGCTCCGCCGGGACGTTGATCCCCACGGCGTACAGGTAAAACCCCGATATGATGCCGCACAGCAGGTTCATCAGCATGCCGAAGCATACGACGCTGACCGTGGAATCCGTCAGCAGCGCGGGCACGGACACCGCCGCGAACAGCAGCGCCGCCCCCGTCATGGCCGTGGCGAAGTCCCCGCCGCCCCTGCGGCGTATGAACCCCACCGCCGCGGCCATGCCCGCCGCCTGGAGCAGGTAGCCCGCCCCCATGCTCAGCCAGTTCGTCGCCCGGTCGCCGGTCAGCGCCACCAGCCGGTCCAGCCACGAAAGATACACCGCCGAGGTCACGCCGAAGCACAGCGCGACCCACAGCGCGCACATCACGCCCCGGGAGGCCAGCCGTTGACGCCACTTCCGCATGCGATCATATCCTTTCAAAACGGTGCGGGGCGGACGCGGCATCCCCTCTCCGCCCCCTCCCCATGAGTATACCAGAACCGGCGCCGCGGCTCAATCCCCCAAAAACGCCTTCAAAACCCCACCTGACCCAAAACTAACCCCAAAATAAGCGCCCCGCCGCGCATTTTTCGCTTGATTATACTCCGGATTTATCTTATAATTAACATAAGGGCTTTGTTCATTCCGCAGGGTGTGGGCGGCCCAATCACAGTATGACGGGGGTGTTTCAATGCGTAAAGCGATCATCTGCCTGACGGCGCTTCTGCTGATGCTGCCGTGCCTCGGGGCGCTGGCGGCGGACAATACCGGCGGCATGACGGTCATCTCCTCCCGGGAGGCGGGCTTCTCGACGCTGGTGGACTTCGACTGTGCCACCGAATACGCGCCGGGCGACGGCCTGTACATCAAGCTCACCGACAATCTGATGCCCTACGTGCTGCTCTCCGTGGATTTCAGCGACACGCGGGTCACGGACGCCGGCGGCTACCTGAACGACAGGCTGGTGCCCGAGCTCACGGAGGCCTACCGGCCCAACGGCGCGCTGATGTCCATCGTCCACGGCGACGGGGAGATCAACGGCAGGCCCACGCCGGTGCTGGAGCTGCAGTATCACAACAGCCAGAACTACAAGATCACCCTCATCGCGCTGTTTGACGTCTACGACGACTACACCGTCTACTACCGGGCGCGCTACTACCGCGATGAGGACAAGAACCGCGTGCTCTCCGCGCTGGAGACCGTGGCGAAGTATCTCAAGCCCGACCCGGACTACTACAGCGCGAAGGCCGAAGCGCCGAAGTCCGGCAAGCCCTCGAAGGGCTCAAAGCCCGCCCAGCCGCAGGTCGGGCCCACCGCGACGCCCCAGGTCGCGCCCGGCGGCGGCGGGAGCACAAAGGCGCTGTCCTTCACCGTCACCCCCATCGAGCAGGGCGGCATGACGATGGGCCGCTGCACCGCGCCGGAGGGCTACAAGGTGCAGAGCCAGGCCACCTGCGACGTGCTCTCCCAGAGCGCCGGCAACCCCTGGCTTCTGCGGGTGGTGGCCCAGTCCCCGGACGGCATGACGAACCTCACCTACACCTCCATGCGGGACTTCATGGCCAGCGCCAACGGCGCGACCCCGGACGAGCAGTACAATAAGGACTACTTCACCCCGATGCTCCACTACATGACCGCCGCGGAATACTGCGACTACTGGGCGGGCAGGATGCTCAGCGACGTAAAGACCATCGAGCTGGTGGAGGAGGACACCTACCCCGCCCTCCAGACGACGCTTCGCCAGCGCGAGGCCCAGATGCTTCAGATGCACCGGGAGCTCCTTAAATACATCGACGGGCTGAGCGCGGACCGCGTGGCCATCACGCTGTCCTCCCGCCGCTACCGCGTTGTGACCAACAAGGGCCTCGAATACTACTACTGCGTGGCCACCGCCACCCGCGGCACCTGGTTCACGGCGTCGCTGCCGGGGCCCTACGTCAGCATCAACAACGCCTACATCCTCTGGGAGGTGCCCTGCGTGCACACCATGCTGTGCCCGGCCCACCTCTGGAAGGAGCGCGGCGGCGCTTTCCCCGCCTTCGTGGAGAACACCTCCGTCAGCGACCAGTTCATCGCGGCGAACCAGAAGCTGTCCAACGAGCTGTGGAACATCATCACCGGCCGCGGCACCACCGCCGCCAACCGCTACAGCGAGGACGTGATGCGCGAGGAGACCGCCTCCGGCGACGACTACGACGAGGAGCGCTTCAGCGACTACATATTCGACCAGAACGACTACACCCTCTCCGACGGCAGGCACGTGAAGGTCTCCACCGCCTATGACTACGTGTTCGAGGGCGACAACGGCAACGTGTACTACAGCAACAGCCTCTCCGACCAGCCCGGCGGCAGCACGCAGCTCTATCCGAACCGATAGCGCAACCCGTCGTCAGCGGCAGCCGTTCCGTCCGGCGGGCGATCAGGGGATCGCCCCTACGGGTGCAGCGATGTCGTAGGGGCGATGCCCTCATCGCCCTAAAACACAGCACCGTCATTCAATAACAGAAAGGAACAAGCGACATGAAGAAGATCACTGCACTTATACTGGCCATCCTCCTCGGCCTGCTTGCCTTCGGCGGCACGTCCGCGCTGGCGGCGGAGCAGCGGCGGACCCTGCTGGACGAGGCCGGCGTCAAGCTCATACTGTTGAAGTATGAAACGGTCGGCGGCGGGGCCATATCGCCCTACGTCATGCTGAGCATCCGCGGCATCAACAACACCGACCACCGGGTGTGGGTGGACTTAAAGGACATCAAGGTCAACGGCGTGTCGGTCATCGGCACGACCCGCTCCATCGCCGCCCACACGGACACCGGGGAGAGCAGCCCGCTGCTCTATTCCGTGCGCGCCAACGATGTCAACCGCACCGTCAGCGAGGCGGCGCTCAATAACGCCCGGACGCTGGAGATGCGCGTCTGCGTGGAGGACGGCGAGACCTACAAGGACCTGGCCGACACGAAGGTCAGCATCGACTTCATCCGGGAATCCGTCAAGACCCCCGGGTCCTCCGGCGGCGGCTCCTCCTGGCCCTCCGGCGGCTCGACCTACTACGGCGACTACAAGGAGCTCAAGAAGGGCAGCAAGGGCCAGGCGGTGCGGGAGCTCCAGCTGCGGCTGATTGAGCTGGGCTACCTGGACGGCAAGGCCGACGGCTCCTTCGGCAAGAAGACCATCGCCGCCGTGCGCGCCTTCTGCTCCCAGAACAACCTCGCGGTGGACAACGTCGCCACCCCCGACATGCAGGCGAAGCTGTTCTCCTCCGGCGCCAAGGCCTATTCCGAGCCCTGGATACCGCTGGAGATCGGCCAGCGGGTCGAGTGGAAGGACAAGCGGGGCTACGAGATGTTCTCCTGGCGCACCCAGGTGGTCAACAACTCCAAGAGCCGCACCATCAAGGGCTTTGAGCTGGAGTACTACATCACCGACGTCTGGGGCAACCGGCTGCTGGGCAGCACGATCACCCGCAAGTACACCGCCACCATGACGGTCAAGCCGGGCAAGACCGTGTTCAGCCCCTGGGCCGCGATCGGCTACTACATCGACAATGTCGACAAGCTCTACCTGGCCGTCACCAAGATCGCCTTTGCCGACGGCGAGGTGCGCGAGGTCTACGAGCCCGATTTCTACAGCTGCAGCTTCCACTGATCCGAACGACCCGCCCTATGGAGAACGCATCATGAACGAATACCCCTCCCGGGTCACGCTGTACGACGACGGCGTGTACCGCTGGTCCTACGACATGGATATGTGGGGCAACCGCTATCTGCTCCGAATACTGCTGAAGGTGCTCACCATTTTCTGCGTCGCGGTGCTGCTGGTGCTCCTCGCGCTGCTGGGGCCGAACTACATCAACGCGAAGACCCTCGGCGTGTGCGCCCTCATCGTCGCGGGCATGTACCTGATCCCCCTGGGCGTATACGCGATATGCGCCCTGGCGATGCACGGCAGCTATCACCTGTGCTTTCAGATGGACGAGAGCGCCGTGGCGCTGGTGCAGTCCGCCGAGACGAAGCGCCGCAACCGGGCGCTGGGCGCCTTCGCCACCGTGGTGGGCCTCGCTGCCGCGAAGCGGCCCGGCGAGGTGCTCCGCGTGACCTCGACCCTGGCCATGGCCAACGCCGTGGGCACCACCGCGTTTTCAAGCGTCACGCGGGTCAAGCTGCACCCGGAGGACGACGTGATCGACCTGCGGGAATGGTTCGGTCTAAACCAGATCTACGTCGGGCGGGAGGATTACCCCTTCGTGCGGGATTTCATACTGGAGCGCGTGCGCGAAAAGGCCCGGAAATGAGGCCATCATACAATGATAAGGAGGTTTTCCCATGAAGAAACTGATTGCGCTGCTGATCGCCCTGCTGTTGCTGGGCCTGTCCGCGGCGGCGGAGCCCATGTCCTACTTCGACTACACCGACGACATCCTCGAGGACGGCAGCCCGATCTACTACTTCCCGGAGCTGTCGCTGCAGCTGCCCGCGGAGTGGGCCGGCAAGGTGATGGCCATCCAGCGGGAAAACGGCACCTCCTTCTACCAGAAGGCCAGCCATGAGAAGTACCAGGAGGAGGGCATCACCGGCGGCGGCTTCCTGTTCCGGCTGTCCGCCAGCGTCAACGGCAGCTTCAGCCTGCTGCCGGCGTTCAGGTATCTGGGGTTCTCGGAGGCCTCCTCGCTGAACTACTTCCTGGAGCTGCCCACCGACTACTCCGCCTACAACAGCGACGCCATGCGCGCCGAATACGACGCCATGTACGCGCAGATCGACTACGTGGCGACCCACGCGGTGTTCTACGCCCAGCAGACCGAGGCCCCGGAGCTGATACCGGAGGAGGAGCCCGAGGAGGCGGAGGCCCCGGCGCCGCAGCCCGAGGAGGCGGAGGCCCCCGCTCGGGCGGCGCAGCAGCCCGCCGCGGGCAACGGCGGCATCAGCGTCGAAAAGGCCCGCTACCACTTCGAGCACAGCGCCCTGCCCCGCTACTTCTACGGCGACCCCGACATCATGCTGGAGGTGCTGGAGGAGTCCGGCGTCTACAGGCTGTGGCGCTCGCTGATCGATGAAAACGGTGTGGTCGCCCCCTACGGCCCCCAGGATTACCAGCAGAACTGGTACGCCTCCGACGACGGCACCTCGATACTGCAGATCGTCATGCCCAAGCCCGAGGCCGACACCCAGTGCTACCGGGTGTACCTGGTCTACCACCCGATGACCGGTGAGGCCAGCTACTTCACCATCGAGTACAACGGCTTCCTGGGCGACACCAGCTTCGTCTGCGGCTGGACGCGCGCCCACGAGCACGTCAACTACTCCGGCGCGGAGATACTGGACCCCGAGGCCGACGATTACAGCGACGCCCTGTTCGCCGAGGCGGTGCGCATCGCCAAGCTGGCGAACGTCTCCCCGGTGCTCACGCCCGCCGAAGGCCTGACCGACGGCACCGACACCTCCGAGCCCGAGCCCCAGGCCGAGCCCGCCCCCTCCGACCTCTTAGAGATCCCCTGCCCGGAGTTGGGCTTCACCACCATGGCCAACCCCGCATTCAGCTGGGACTACAAGGAGGGTACCGGCATCTCCATCTACACCAAGACCCCGGGCAAGATCCCCTATGTGATCGTGTTCCAGAGCGAGGACCTGATCATGGAGCCCTTCGACTTCATCAAGGAGCAGTACACCCCCCACATCCAGAAGAAGTACGGGGACGACCTGGTGTACTACCAGGAGTATGAGCACTACAGCCTGGGCGGCAAGGACCTGCCCGCGGGCGTCTACACCTACCGCGTGCAGGGCAAGCTGGTCGACATGATCCGCGTGTACGATTCCACCGGCAAGCGCACCGTGTGCTTCACCGCCAAGTACATACAGGGCGAGGCCGAGCCCACCCTGTCCGCGCTGCACGACGCGATACGCTACTTCAAGGCGAACTGACGCGGTATCATAACGGCGCCGGCCTCCAATCCGATGGATTGGAGGCCGGCGCCGTTTGTTTCGGTTCTTCACAGCACCTTGTTCAAAAAGTCCTTCGTCCTGGGGTTCTGGGGATTGCCGAAGATTTCCTCGGGCGTGCCCTCCTCGAGGATCAGCCCGCCGTCCATGAACAGCACCCGGTCGCCGACCTCGCGGGCGAAGCCCATCTCATGGGTAACCACCACCATGGTCATGCCCACGTGGGCCAGGTGCTTCATGACCTCCAGCACCTCGCCGACCATCTCGGGGTCCAGGGCGGAGGTGGGCTCGTCGAAGAGCATGATGTCCGGCCGCATGCACAGCGCCCGGGCGATGGCCACGCGCTGCT
>JAFRFY010000145.1 GCA_017434085.1 Clostridia bacterium | reverse complement strand
GGGATGCCCGGATTTCTGTTATAAGGGAAAGGTCTTCTGAATCGTCTGAGGCGTAGGGGCGATGCCCCCATCGCCCCCATCATGAGGAGATGTATTATGAAAAGAGCATCCATGACCCTGGACAGGGACTATACCATTGGCCGCATCGATCCGCGCATCTACGGCTCCTTCATCGAGCACCTGGGCCGGGCGGTGTACGGCGGCATCTACGAGCCGGGCCACCCCGAGGCCGACGAACAGGGCTTCCGCAGGGACGTGCTCAAGCTGGTCAAGGACCTCGGCGTGCCGGTGGTGCGCTACCCCGGCGGCAACTTCGTGTCCGGCTTCAACTGGGAGGATTCCGTGGGCCCGGCGGAGGTGCGCCCGAAGCGGCTGGACCTGGCGTGGTTCACCACCGAGTCCAACGCCGTGGGGCTTCATGAGTTCTACGACTGGTCGAAGAAGGCCGGGGCGAAGGTGATGTACGCGATCAACCTGGGCACCCGCGGCCCGGAGAACGCCCGCGACATCGTGGAGTACGCCAACCATCCCGGCGGCAGCAAGTTCTCGGACATGCGCATCAAAAACGGCAAGAAGGACCCGCTGGGCATCAAGCTGTGGTGCCTGGGCAACGAGATGGACGGCCCCTGGCAGATGGGCCACAAGACCGCCACGGAGTACGGGCGCATCGCCAACGAGTCCGCCAAGATCATGAAGTGGGTGGACCCCTCCATCGAGCTGGTGGCCTGCGGCTCCTCCCATTCGGACATGCCCACCTTCGGCGACTGGGAGCTTCAAATGCTCGACGAGTGCTATGACAACATCGACTACGTCTCCCTGCACCGCTACTACGGCAACCCCACCAACGATACCCCCGGCTTCCTGGCCCGCAGCATGGATCTGGATGACTTCATCAAGACCGTCATCGCCATCTGCGACGCCGTGAAGGGCAAGAAGCACTCGAAAAAGCGCGTCAACCTGTCCTTCGACGAGTGGAACGTGTGGTATCACTCCAGGACGCAGGATGAGGAGATCTGGAAGCGGGAGAAGTGGGGCCCGGCGCTGCCGCTGTTGGAGGACGTCTACAATTTCGAGGACGCGCTGCTGGCGGGCAGCATACTCATCACCTTCCTGCGCAACGCGGACCGGGTGAAGATCGCCTGCCTGGCCCAGCTGGTGAACGTCATCGCCCCCATCATGACCCGCAACGGCGGGGGCTGCTGGGCGCAGACCATCTACTGGCCCTTCCTGCACGCCTCCAAATACGGCCGCGGCACGGCGCTTCGGGCGCTGGTGGACACCCCGGTGTACGATTGCAGCGACTACGAGGGCGTGCCGGTGGTGGACGCCACCGCCACCATGGACGACGAGGGCGGCGTGACCGTGTTCTGCGTCAACCGCGACATGAAGGAGGACTTCTGCCTCGACATCGACCTGCGCGCCTTCGGCGATATGAAGCTCAAAGAACACATACTGCTCCACCACGACGACGTCAAGGCCGTCAACACCGAGGATGCCCCGATGAACGTGGCCCCCGCGGCGGGCCCCGGCGGCACCGTGGACGGCGGCAGGGCGCAGGTGCGGCTGCCCGCGCTGAGCTGGAACGTGCTGCGGTTTGAGAAGGTTTAAGGACGTCAAAATATTCAGCCAACCCCCGTGCAGGGGCGCCCGTCGGGCGCCCCTGCACGGCTTAGAAGACGGAGGATACCAATATGAAGCGAATCGGCTTATGCCTGCTGCTGCTGATGGCGGGCGCGTTCGCGGCGGCACGGGCGGAGACGGCCACGGTGCTGATCTACATGACCGGGGCGAGCATACAGGCGCAGGCCTGCGAGGACATCTACGAGATGGCCCTGGCCGAGACGGGCGCAAACGTCAACGTGGCGATACTGGCCGGCGGCGCGAAGACGTGGGACATCGACGAGCTCAAGGGCGGCAGCCGCACGCTGATGACCCTGCGGGACGGCGACATCGAGAACCTGGAGGACTGGGGCGTCAAGTCCATGGGCGACGGGGAGAGCCTGCTGGAGTTTCTGAAGTACGGCCTGACCACATACCCCGCGGACCGCACGGTGGTCATACTGTGGAACCACGGCGCGGGCTCCGAGGCGGGCGTGTGCTTCGACTACACCACGCCGGACCAGGACGGCCTGTCGCTGACCGAGTTAAACGACGCGCTCTACGACCTGAGCGAGGACCTGGGGGGCTTTCACATCGACGTGTTCGGCTGCGACGCCTGCATGATGGCCACCTATGAGATGGCCGCCATGCTGTCGTACTACGACATCGACTACTACATCGCCAGCGAGGAGCTGGAGACGGGCCTCGGCTGGCACTACACCCCCTGGCTCAAGGCGCTGGACGAGGACCCCGGCATGTCCGGCGAGGCGCTGTGCCGCATGATCGTGGACACCTACATGGACGCGGGCCTCAAGGACACCCCGGACGACTACCTGACCATGAGCGCCGTGGACCTGTCGGGCATGGAGGATCTCCAGAATGTATTTGAGGATTTCGCCGCCGCGCTGCTGCGCCAGCTCGAGCAGGGCAACGCGGCGGACGTGCGCCGCGGGCGCAGCCGCATGTACACCTTCGGCGAGTTCGTCGACGGCAGCTGGGACATGGTGGACATGGCCGCCGTGCTGGACGCCTACGCCCAATTCGACCCGGACCTGGCCGCGCGGGCGCGCAAGTGCCTCGCCCGGACGATGCTCGTCAACCGCCAGACGGACAACCTGGACCCCTGCTGCGGCCTGTCGGTGCTGATTCCCCAGGACACCAAGGACGAGTTTGAGGATTACGTGGACGGGCTGGACCTCTCCTTCTACATGCCCAACTGGTTCGGCTTTGTGAAGGCCTACGCCGCCGAAATCAAGGGCGGCGGGTACAGCATCTCCGCCCCGGCGGCGTCGCAGGCGTCGGGAGAGGGCGTATTTTCCCAGATCGCCGCGCTGCTCAGCGGGGAGCCCGACAGCCTCGGCTGGAGCGAGGACGCGGAGACCTACGTGCCCCGGCCCCCGCAGCAGGACGCGCTGTCGGGCATCCGCAGGGACGACTACGCCTTCACGGCCAATCTGACCGCCGAGGATATGAAGTACCTGGACTACGTGGAGGGCATGCTGGCCATCGACATCACCGACGACGACGCGGAGGGCTACGTGGTATTCGGCCTGATGCGGGACAACCTGGTGGACTGGAATAGCGGCGCGGTGTACAGCCTGTTTGACGGCAAGCTGCCGGTGTTCGGCGAGCAGCTGGTGCCGCTGTTCGACCAGGTGAGCAACGCCCACGGCCGCAGGAGCCTCATGCGCGTGAAGCTCAACGGCGAGGACACCTACCTCGTGGTGGAGTTCCCCGCCGAGGGCGGCGCGGGCCGCGTCATCGGGGCGAACGCCGGCTACGACGAAAACGGCCTGCCCATACGCACCACTACCGCCCTTAAAGAGGGGGACCGCATCGTTCCCGTGTACACCATGTACGTCGATACCGGCGCCGAGGACATGGAGGAGACGGAGTTCGCCGGCGACGAGATCATATGGTCGAAGGACATGACCGTCACCTACGAGGACTTGAGCGACGAGGACGACGCGCTGGACGTGATGTTCTGCTTCGTGCTCAACGACGTGTTCGGGGAGTATACCATGACGGAGCCGATTGCGTTTAAGATTTAGGGAACAGGGAACAGGGAACAGGGAAAAGGGAACAGGGAACAGGGAAAAGGGAACAGGGAACAGGGAACAGGGAACAGGAATAGCCTGAGCCTTCCCACCAATAAAAAAACGAACGATTTCACGGAAAAACGCCCCTTGCCTTTCACGGCGCGATAGAGTATAATAGTGTAAAGAATGGAAGAATTTTCTGAAAAATCCACCGGACCGTGCCGTCCGGGTGTCTAATGGGAATAAAGCCTCTCATGCGAGCAGGAGTGGATTTTTATGAAAAAGCTGTCGTTGATGCTGATATGCCTGATACTGGCGCTGACGTTCACCGCCTCGGTCTGCGAGGTCGCGCCGCCGCCGGAGGGCAAGGTGGTCCGGGTGGGCTGGTACGAGTCGGCCTTCCACCGCACGGACCGCTTCGGGCGGCGCTCCGGCTACGGCTACGAGTACCAGCAGCGCGTGGCCACCTACACCGGCTGGAAGTACGAGTACGTGGAGGGCAGCTGGTCGGAGCTGTTTGAGATGCTGGTGGCGGGGGAGATCGACCTGCTCTCCGACGTGTCCTACACCGAGGCGCGCGCGGAGAAGATACTCTATTCCGCCGAGGAGATGGGCTCGGAGGACTACCACGTGTTCATCGCCCCGGACAACACCGAGATCAGGCCCGACGACTTCTCCACCTTCAACGGCAAAAAGCTGGGCGTCAACAAAAACAGCATACAGGAGCAGCTCTTCATCGAGTGGGCGGAGAAGCACGACGTCCACCCGGAGATCGTCGAGCTGACGGTCAAGACGCCCGAGATGCTGGAGATGCTCATCAACGGCGATATCGACATGCTGGTGACGCTGGACACCTACGGCAACTCCGCCGACGTGGTGCCCGTGTGCAAGGTGGGCGCGGCGAAGTCCTTCTTCGGCATCAACAAAAACCGGCCCGATTTGAAGCAGGAGCTGGACGTCGCCATGAACCGCATACTGGAGGACAACCGGGATTTCAACCAGCAGATGACCGAGCGGTTCAACAAGGCAAGCGCCATCAACAACTTCCTCACCGTGGAGGAGAAGGAGTGGCTCTCAGGCCACGGCGCCATACGGGTGGGCTACCGCAGGAACTACCTGCCCCTGTGCGGGCTGGACGAGGACACGCAGACCCTCACCGGCGCGCTCCTGGACATACTGATGTTCGCCAGGACCAGCGAAAAGAACGCGGAGCTCAGCTTTGACACCCGGGCCTTCAATACCCGGGAGGAGGCGCTTCAAGCCATGGAGGCCGGGGAGATCGACTGCCTGTTTCCCATCGCCCTGAGCGCCTACGACGGCGAGAGGCTGGGGGTCATCGTCTCGGACCCCTTCGTCCGGACGGAGATGTACGCCGCGGTCCGCACCGCCGACCAGCAGGGCGTGTCGCCGGAGCGGGAGATGATCGTCGCCGTCAACGTGAACAACCCCAACGTCGAGACCTTCCTGATGGACAGGTTCCCCAACTGGAAGACCGCCTACTACAAGGACAGCGAGGCGGCGTTCCAGGCGGTGGCCTCCGGCGAGGCGGACTGCGTGCTGGTGAGCAACTACCGCTTGAACCGCATGAAGGACACATGCGACAAGTACAAGCTCTCCACCCTCGCCACCGGCGAGAGCATGGACCTGTCCTTCGCCGTCAGGCGGGAGGACGACTGCCTGTACTCCATACTCAACAAGGTCAGCCGCCTCATACCGGACGCCATGATCAACTCCTCGCTGACCAATTACTCCTTCAACGACAACCGGGTCACCTTCGGGGACTTCCTGAAGGACAACCTGCCCTTCGTGGTGGCCGCGGTGGCCATCGTCACGTCGGTGGTGCTGCTGCTCCTTTTGTGGAGCGTGCGGGCGGAGAGCAAGGCCAACGAGGGGCAGCAGATCATCTCCGAGGCGGAGCGCGACCACCTGACCCGGCTGTACAACCGCAGCTTCTTCCTGGTGTACGCCAACCGGCTCCACCGCGAGCACCCGGGCGTGCCCATGGACGCCATCGTGATGAACATCGAGCGCTTCCACACGCTCAACACATTGAACGGCCGCAGCTTCGGCGACGAGGTGCTGCGCACCATGGGCGCCGAGATCGAGGCCTTCCTCAAGGAGACCGTGGGCATCGCGGGCCGCACCGAGGGCGACAACTTCGACATCTACTGCGCCCACCGGGAGGACTACCGGGCGCTGCTGGACCGGTTCCAGTCCCACATCAACGCCGCTTTCCGCAACACGGATATCCGCCTGCGCATGGGCATCATGCCCTGGCAGGAGGGCATCGCGCCGGAGGAGATGTTCGACCGGGCTTGGGCGGCGTGCAGCATGGCGCGGGGCCACTACAAGACCCGCCTGATGATCTACGACGAGGACATGCGCCGCCGCGACGAGCTCAATCTGCTTTTGCAGAACGACCTGAGCCGCGCGCTGGAGGAGCACGCCCTGCAGGTGTACTACCAGCCCAAGTACAACGTACAGTGCGACCCGCCGAAGCTGTCCAGCGCCGAGGCGCTGGTGCGCTGGCGGCACCCGGAGCTGGGCATGATCTCCCCCAGCGACTTCATCGCGCTGTTCGAGCGCAGCGGCCAGATCAGCGACGTGGACAAGTACGTCTGGTCGGAGGTCGCCCGGCAGATCGCCGACTGGCGCGACCGCTGCGGCGTGACGCTGCCGGTGTCCGTCAACCTCTCCCGCGTGGACGTGTTCGACCCCGGCCTGTCCGACACGCTGGACGGGCTCGTGGCCCGGTACGGCCTCGACCGCAGCGCCCTCAAGCTGGAGGTCACCGAATCCGCCTACACCGAAAACGCCAACCAGCTGATCAAGGTCATCAAGCAATTGCGCGACAAGGGCTATGAGATCGAGATGGACGACTTCGGCTCCGGCTACTCCTCGCTGAACATGCTCTCCTCCATGCCCATCGACGTGTTGAAGATGGACATCGCCTTCATACAGAACATCGAGCGCAACGAGAAGGACTTCCGCCTGGTGGAGCTGATCGTGGACATCGCCCGCTACCTCAAGGTGCCCGTGGTGGCCGAGGGCGTGGAGACCGAAAACCAGCTCAGGCTGCTCCGCGACGCCGGGTGCGACCTGGTGCAGGGCTACTACTTCTCGCGCCCCCTGCCCGCGGATGAGTTCGAGCAGAAGATACTCGGCGCGGGGGAGAAGCAATGATGTGTGGCGCAGGCGCGAACGATACCAGTCCCCGCTTCGGCGGGGATTGTCCTTTTGGGGACGGTTGCTTTTGCCTTTCATCTGTGCTATATTATACCCGAAGGGAGGCGTCCGCATGGAAGCTGTCAGATTGAACAGAACCGGCAACAGACAGAACATCGACCTGCCCGAGACGATGAATTTTGCCGACGATGATTTGTGTGCCGCCAAGATCGGCGACGCGGTCATCATCATGCCGAGGAAGAGCATACGCGCCATCATGCGTCAGGGCTTGAACGGCTTTACGCCGGATTGCTTCGCGGATGGGCGGGGCCCGTTTGTCTCAAAGTCCGCGCCTGAGACGAATTGATTGAGCGGCACAGAACAGTTGAGGTGGTTGCTGAGATGTACATGCTGGACACAAACATTTTGATCTATGCCATGCGGCATCCTGAAGATCAGATTTGCGAAAGGCTGATTGAACACGCAGCGGCAGACCTGTGCGTTTCCGCGATGACCTATGCGGAACTGGAGCTCGGCGTCCTCCGCTCCTCAAATCCGCTGAGAAACCGACAGGCGCTGATTGCAGCCCTCTCAGGGATGGAGATCGTCGACTTTGGCGCAAAGGAGGCCGCGGTGTTTGCGCGGATAAAAGATGCGTTGATGCGTTCCGGTGCGCTCATTGAGGATATGGATATGCTCATCGGCGCCCATGCGATGGCGTTGGGATGCACCCTTGTAACGAATAACACGAAGCACTTCGGCAGAATCGAGGGATTGATCTGCGAGGATTGGCTGGACCGATGACGGCATGAGCGTACTTCGCCTTTCCAGTCGATGCGATGGCCTGCCCCCGTTAAGAGTTTGTGAGGGGCATTGACAAACGCTATCGATTGCCCTATAATTTATCCAACTAAAGCATTGAAACCCGGAGGCAACGGATTGTGAGCATGAATCGCGCGTACAGCTATTACTTTTACTTTATCGGCTTTTGCAGATAAAGAGCTTTGCTGTACACTGGTTTTCAAGCCACAACTTGTTAAGCGGTCCCGCAGTAAAACTCACTGCGGGGCCGTTTTTCATACCTCGGGGAACGGGAAAGGGGATTGCCGGCATGATCATCTTATTGAAGGACAGGGTCAACGAAAAGCAGGTGGCGAACCTGACCAACTGGCTGGAGCACTCGGGCTTCCAGCTGCACATCTCCAAGGGCGCGCACCAGACCATCATCGGCCTGATCGGCGACACCAGCCGGGTGGACATGGACCTGATCAGCTCGCTGGACATCGTGGACCGCGTGCAGCGCATCCAGGAGCCCTTCAAGTCCGCCAACCGCAAGTTCCACGAGGACGACACGGTGATCGACGTGAACGGCGTGAAGATCGGCGGCGGCCACTTCCAGATCATCGCGGGGCCCTGCTCGGTGGAGAACAGGGAGCAGATCATATCGGTGGCGCAGGCCGTCAAGCGCGGCGGCGCGGGCATGCTGCGCGGCGGCGCGTTCAAGCCCCGCACCTCGCCCTACGCTTTCCAGGGGCTGCACGAGAAGGGCCTGGCGCTTTTGAAGGAGGCCAAGGCCGCCACGGGGCTGCCCATCGTGACGGAGATCATGGAGGCCGCGCACCTGCCCCTGTTCGAGGACGTGGACGTGATACAGGTCGGCGCGCGCAACATGCAGAACTTCGAGCTTTTGAAGGAATTGGGCCAGACCCGAAAAACCATCCTCCTGAAGCGCGGCCTGGCGAACACCCTCGAGGAGCTTCTGATGAGCGCGGAGTACATTATGGCCGGGGGCAACGGGAACGTGATACTCTGCGAGCGCGGCATCCGCACCTTTGAGACCTACACCCGCAACACGCTGGACCTCTCGGCGGTGCCGGTGCTGCGCAAGCTCACGCACCTGCCCATCGTGGTGGACCCCAGCCACGGCACCGGCCACGCGGAATACGTGCCCGCCATGGCCATGGCCGCCACGGTCGCCGGCGCGGACGGCTTGATCATAGAGGTCCACAACGACCCGCCACACGCGCTGTGCGACGGCAAGCAGTCGTTGACGCCGGAGCAGTTCGAGGCATTGGCCAAGCGCATCGAGGCCGTGCGGCCCTACGCGGTGCGATAAGGGAGGCATCAATATGAAGATCGGCATCATCGGACTGGGACTGATCGGCGGTTCGCTGGCGATGAGCATCCGCCGCCACACCGAGCACACGGTGTTCGGTTACGACATCGACCCGGACACCATGCTCCGGGCCAGGGCTACCGAGGCCATACACGACGCGCTGGACGCCGACACCCTGCCCGCCTGCGACATCGTGCTGGTGGCGCTGTTTCCCCAGCTCTGCGCGGACTGGATCGTATCCCACGCGGACCAGTTTGGCCCCAAGGCGCTGGTTATAGACTGCGCCGGCGTCAAGCGCCACGTGTGCCGCCAGGTGGAGCCCGTCGCCGCGGCGCATGCCTGGACCTACATCGGCGGGCACCCCATGGCGGGGCGGGAGTTCTCCGGCTTCGCCAACGCCCGGGGAAACTTGTTTGAAAACGCCAGCATGATACTCTGCCCCGCCGCCGGGGTGGCCATCGAGAAGCGCGAGGCGACCAAGGCGTTTTTCCTGGAGGCCGGGTTCCGCATGGTGCGCTTCTGCACCCCGGAGGCCCACGACCAGATGATCGCCTACACCAGCCAGCTGGCGCACGTGGTGTCCGGCGCCTACGTCAAAAACCCCCTGTCCGCCGAGCACAAGGGCTTCTCCGCCGGCAGCTTCCTCGACATGACCCGCGTGGCCCGCATGAACGAGGTCATGTGGACCGAGCTGTTCCTCGAAAACGACGATCTGCTGCTGCCCGCGCTGGACGACCTCATCATGCGCCTCAACGAGTACCGCGACGCCCTCGCCGCGCGCGACCCCGCCGCCCTCGAGCCCGTGCTCCGGGAGGGCAGGGTGTGCAAGGAGGCGCTGGACTGACGGGGGAGAGTGGAGTTTGGAGAGTGGAGAGTGGAGTTACGACCTCTCAGTCACGCTTCGCGTGCCAGCTCCCCTGGGAGGGGAGCCAAGTGAATCTACATCTCAAGCGCGCCCAGCTCTCGGACGCGGAGGCGATGCACCGCATGCAGGTCGCGGCGTTTTTGCCGCTGTATGAGAAGTATCACGACACGGCCATCAACCCCGCCTGCGAGAGCGTTCAGCGGGTGCGGGAGAAGATCGCCGGGAGCCGGTACTACTTCATCATGGACGGTCCCCGGGCCGTGGGCGGCATCCGCGTGGTGGACCACGGCGACGAGCGCCCGAAGGTGATCTCCCCGCTTTTCATTCTTCGGGAGCACCGGAACCGGGGGCTCGCCCAGATGGCCGTCCGCGCGGCGGAGCGTCTGCACGGCGAACACCGCTGGCGGCTGGACACCATCCTCGAGGAGCCGGGCAACTGCCATCTCTACGAAAAGCTGGGCTACCGCCGCGTCGGGGAGGCGCAGCGCGTCCGCCCGAACATGACCATCGTGGACTATGAAAAGGACTGATCGCATGCGCACCGTACATATCGACGCCTCCACCCGATACGACGTGCTGATCGGGGAAAACCTCATCGACCGCGCCGGAGAATTGGCCGCAAAGGCCGTGAAACCCTGCAGGTGCGCCGTCGTGGCCGACGGCACCGTGGATGCCCTCTACGGGGACCGGGTGCTGGAGAGCCTTCGCGCCGCGGGCTTTGACGCGGTACAGACGGCGTTCCCCGCCGGGGAGGGCTCCAAGCACATCGGCACACTGTCGGACATCCTCGAATTCATGGCGGAGCGCCGCCTGACCCGCGCGGACCTGGTGGTCGCGTTGGGCGGCGGCGTCACCGGCGACATGGCCGGCTTCGCGGCGGCGGTGTACGCCCGGGGTATACGGTTTATACAGATTCCCACCACGCTGCTGGCGGCGGTGGATTCCTCCGTGGGCGGCAAGACGGCCATCGACCTCAAAGCCGGGAAGAACCTGGCCGGGGCGTTCCACCAGCCCAGCCTGGTGATCACAGATACCGACGTCATACGCGCCCTGCCCCCGGAGCAGCTCGCCTGCGGCGCGGCGGAGGTCATCAAGTACGGCGTGCTGTACGACGAGGCGCTGTTTGAGAAGCTGGAGCACGGCGACTGGCACGGCGACATGGACGCGGTGATCGAGCGGTGCGTGCGGTGGAAGCGCGACGTGGTGGCCGAGGACGAGTTCGACACCGGCAGCCGCGCGTTTCTGAACCTGGGCCACACCTTCGGCCACGCCATCGAGCAGTGCTCCGGCCTGTCCGTCACCCACGGGCAGGGCGTGGCCGTGGGCATGCTGATGGCGGCGGCGTCGGCGGGCTGCCCGGACGCCATGGTGCGCAGGCTGGCGGCGTGCGTGCGCGCCAACGGGCTGTCCACCCATTGCCCCTACCCGGCGGAGGCGCTGGCTGATGCGGCACTCATGGACAAGAAGCGCGCGGGGAACACCATCACGCTGGTGCTGCCGGAGCGCATCGGCAAATGCTATCTCAAAAAGGTTCCCGTCGGGGAATTGCGGGGCTGGTTTGAACGGGCCCTCGACAGACAGGAGGCGCTGGGGCTGTGAATGTGACCATCCATCCCGGGAGACTGTCGGGAAGCGTGCGGGTCCCGGCGTCCAAGTCCGCCGCCCACCGGGCGCTGATCGCCGCGGCGCTGTCGGACGGACTGACTGCCGTGCATATCGACGCCCTCAACGACGATATCGAGGCTACGCTGGAGTGCCTGACGGCGCTGGGCGCGCTGATCGACTACGACGAACGCCGAGGGCTGCTGATCGTGCGGCCCATCGACGGCGCGCCGGGCTTAAAAAGGCATCTGGCAGGGCTGGCGGGCAAGGCGTCCTCCCATGTGGACTATTCGGAGACCCTTGAGCTGGACTGCGGCGAGAGCGGCTCCACGCTGCGGTTTTTGCTGCCGGTGGCCTGCGCGCTGGGGGTCAGGGCGCGGTTCACCGGGCGCGGGCGGCTGCCGGAGCGTCCCAACCGGGCGCTGACGGAGGCCCTGCGATCCCACGGCGCCGCCATCGACGCCGACACCCTGCCGATGAACGCCGCCGGGGGCCTGCGCGGGGGGCTGTGGACGCTGCCGGGGGACGTGTCCAGCCAGTACGTCACCGGGCTGCTGTTCGCGCTGCCGCTTCTGCGGGAGGACAGCGAGATCCGGCTGACCACGCCGCTTCAGTCCGCGGGCTACGTGGACATGACGCTTCAGACGCTTTCGGACTTCGGCATCGGGGTCGTCCCCACGGACGACGGCTGGCGCGTGCCCGGCAATCAGGTGTATCGCACCCCGGGGGATGTGTTCGTGGAGGGCGACTGGTCCGCGGCGGCCTTCTGGCTGGCGGCGAACGCCATGGGGTCCGACATCGAGGTCGCGGGCGTCTCCCGCCGCACGGCGCAGGGGGACAGGGCGATTGAGGACCTGCTGGGCCAGGCGGTGATCGACGCCTCGAACGTGCCCGACCTGGTGCCCGCGCTGGCCGCGGCGGCCTCGGCGCTGCCGCAGCGGACGGTCATCACCGGCGCG
>JAFRFY010000144.1 GCA_017434085.1 Clostridia bacterium | reverse complement strand
TGTTGCGCTAAGGGCAATCTGCACAAATGAACCGACGGAAACGGGCAAGGAGGGCAGGCGCACGCGCGGAAGCGCCCCTACGGGTCGGCAGGGATTTCATAGGTGTTGAGCCTCTGCCATGCGTGAAAAGTCCCTTGATCAGTGCGTGGCGTCGGGGCGATGCCCTCATCGCCCGCACTCTGTCTTCTTGGGTTTGTGCATCTTTACGTTCATGCAACGGCCCCGCAGATCCCGCAATCCTCCGTAGGAGCTCCAGGCTCCCCTGCGCAGGGGGAGCTGTCAGCGCAGCTGACTGAGGGGGCGCGCAATCCCGCGGACGCCATGAATGGCGTCCCTACGGCGGGGAAATGATCGCGGGTGTCATGATTTGGCGTCCCTACGGCCGAATTCCTCATTCCTAATTCCTCATTTCTAATTCCCAATTCCCCATTCCCAATTCCCCATTCCCCATTCCACTTCTCACCCCCCGCCCCGCTCCGTCATATTACGAACGGGAGGTGCTATATGAACGAGGCGATCCGGGGGATCATGATCCCCTTTTTCGGCACGTCGCTGGGGGCGGCGCTGGTATTCTTCATGAGGGACGGCTTTCCGGGGCTGTTGCGGCGGGCGCTGACGGGCCTCGCGGCGGGGGTGATGGCGGCGGCGTCGATATGGAGCCTGCTGCTCCCGGCCATCGAGCAGTCGTCGGGGCTGGGCGCGTGGGCCTTCGTCCCGGCGGCGGGCGGGTTCTGGCTGGGCGTGCTGTTTTTGCTGTTGATCGACAAAGCGGCGCCCCGCCTGTGCCCGGATTCGGGAGGCGGGGCGGCGGGGCTTTCCCCCACGGCCATGCTGCTCGTGGCGGTGACGATCCACAACGTGCCGGAGGGCATGGCGGTGGGCGTGGTGTACGCGGGGCTTCTGACGGGGCGGGGCGGCGTGACGGCGCTGGGGGCCATGGCGCTGGCGCTGGGCATTGCGATCCAGAACCTGCCGGAGGGCGCGATCATCTCCATGCCGCTGCGCGCGGCGGGCATGTCCCGTCGAAGGGCATTCGCGGGCGGGGTGCTCTCCGGCGCGGTGGAGCCGCTGGGCGCGGCGCTCATGCTGCTGCTGGCGAGCCGCCTCGCCCCGGCGATGCCCTGGTGCCTGAGCTTCGCCGCCGGAGCCATGCTGTACGTCGTGGTGGAGGAGCTCATCCCCGGTTTGTCCCGGGAGCCCGCCTCCGGCGCGGGCGCTTTGTGGTTCGCCGCGGGGTTTACGGTCATGCTGGCGCTGGACGTCGCGCTTGGATAGTATTATTCGGCCTTTCCGGCTACGGAGAGGCTTGAGATCAGCAGGCTCGGGCTGCCGAAGCAGCTGGTGCCGGGGGCGCGGAAGTCGAGGTCTGAACCCACGGCCTCCACGTCCTTGAGGAGTTCGTAGAAATTCCCGGCCACGGTGATCTGGTTGACGGGGGCCGCGATTTTACCGCCCTCGATTTTGAACCCCTTGGCGGCCAGGGAGAAGTCGCCGGTGACGGCGTTGGCCCCGGCGTGCATGCCCTGCAGCTCGGTGATCAGCAGCCCGTCGCCGACCCTCTCGACCATGCCGTCGAAGCCGGTGTCCGACGGGGCGAAATAGAAGTTCGTCGGCGCGACGCCCACCCCGGCGGCATAGCTTGCGCGGGCGGCGTTGGCGGTGGTCTCGACGCCCTGCTTGCGGGCGGTCTTCAGGTTGTGCAGCAGCGTGGTGAGGCATCCGTCCTTCACAACGGCCTTGACCCGCGTGGCCACGCCCTCGCCGTCGAAGGGGGCGGAGGAGGCGCTGTCCGGCCGGTGGGGATCGTCCATCAGCGTGACGCACCCGGCGGCGATACTCTCCCCCTCCCGGCCCTTGAGCCGCGACAGCCCGCGCTGGGCGTTGTCGGCGGAGAATATCCCCGCGAAGGTGGACAGCAGCGCCCCCGCCACGTCGTTGCGCAGCAGCACGCGGTACTTTCCGGAGGGCACCGGCGCGCCGTCCAGGCCGTCCAGGGCCTCCCGCGCGGCGGCCTTCGCCACGGCCTCCAGGTCCACAGTCTCGGGCTTCATGGTGAAGAACACCTTCATGCCGGTGTTGACCTTCTCGCCCTCCCGGGCCACCACGCACACGTAGCCGCCCAGCAGCGCGGACTTCATAGATACGTCGAGCCCCAGCGTGTTGGTCAGCGTGCGCTCCCCGATGGAGGAGAACACCGCGCAGTCCTCCACCTGCGTGATCCGGGGGTCCTGATCAAGCGCCAGCTTTTCAAGCCTTTTGGCCATGTCGATCTTCACCGCGGCGTCCATCGCCCCGATCTCCGGGTTATAGAGGTCCAGCCCGGGATAATGCGCGTCCCCGGCGTACATAAACTGCTCGTCCTTCGATTCCACCAGGTCGGCGTTCTCGATGGCCCCGTCCAAAAGCTGGGCCAGCGCGTCCTCGTCCAGGATCTGGGTGGAGGCCGTGCCGGTGTGGCCGTCCTTCAGCACGCGAAAGCCCAGGCCCGCGCTGTCCGACACGCTGTACTGGTGGATCTCCCCGTCCTTGACGGACACCTCAAAGCTCTCGCCGCGCTCACAGCAGATTTCCCCGGCCACGCCGCGTTCGGCGGCGGCGTCCAGCAGGCGGCGGATAAAATCACTCCTGTCCATGCTCATCGACCTCCCACGGTAATATCGGTCACGCGGATCATCGGCTGGCCCACGTTCACGGGCACGCTGCCGCTGGACGCGCCGCACATGCCCTGCGCCAGGGTCAGGTTTTTGCCCACGCGGTCGATCTTCATGAGGATGTCGCCGCCGCGGCCGATCAGCGAGGCCCCGCGCACGGGCCGGTCGATCCTGCCGCCCCGGATCAGGTAGCCCTCGTCCACCGCGAAGTTGAACTCGCCGGTGACCGGGTTCACGCTGCCGCCGCCCATGGATTTGGCGTAAAGCCCGTCGGGGCAGGAGGATATGATCTCCGCCTCGTCGTCGTCGCCCGCGGCGATGAAGGTGTTGCGCATGCGGGAGGTGGGGGCGAAGGTGTAGTCCTGCCGCCGCCCGCTGCCGGTGGGGGCCATGTTCATGCGGCGGGCGTTGAGCTTGTCGATCATGTAGTTTTTGAGGATGCCGTTCTCGATCAGCACCAGCCGGGTGGTGGGCAGGCCCTCGTCGTCGATGTTGAGGGAGCCCCACTCGCCGGGCAGGGTGCCGTCATCCACGGCGGTGACCCGGGGTGAGGCGATGCGCTGCCCCAGCTTGCCCGCGAACTCGGAATTGCCGAAGGCCACGGCGGCGGCCTCCAGCGAATGGCCGCAGGCCTCGTGGAATATCACGCCGCCGAAGCCTCCGTCGATCACCACCGGCATCACCCCCGCCGGGCAGCTCTCGGCGTGCAGCATGGCGACCGCGCGCTCGGCGGCGGTGCGGGCGGTACGCGCCGGATCGACCCGGCCCGCGAACAACTCGTAGCCCATCATCGCGCCGGGAGCCTCCCGGCCGGACTGGCTGTCGCCGCCCTTCGTCGCCACGGCGGCGACGTACAGCCGGGTGTACACCCGCGTATCCCCGGTGACCAGGCCCTCGGAGTTGGCGATCAGCACGTCGCTTTCCCCGTAGGTCAGGTTGGCCCGCACCTGGGTGATCTCGCCGGACACCGCCTTGGCCGCGAGGTCGCAGTCCCGAAGCAGCTTCGCCTTCCGGGCCCCGGCCACGTCCATGGGCATCTCCAGGATCGGGTGAAGGTTGCGCTGGAGGCTGCGGGTCAGGTGGATGTCGCCCACACAGGCATCGCCGGACACCGCGTCCGCCGCCTTGCGCGCCGCGGCGGCGAGGCCGGAGGCGCTGGTGTCGTTGGTGTGCACGTAGACGCTGTTCAGGCCCTTGAACACGCGGATGCCCGCCCCGTGGCGGCGCACCGTGGAGGCCGCCTCCACGTGGCCGTCCACCAGGCCCATCGCGCCGGAGCGCTGGTCCTCCCAGTAGATCTCGGCAAAATCGCCCCCGGTTTTGAGCGCCGCGTACAGCGCGTCGGAGGCTGTGGTTTTGGTCAGCACGGTTAGTCTCCTTTTCTCGTTTTATTATTTGGAGAGTATTATTCAATAAGTGTGGAGTGTGGAGAGTGGAGTGTGGAGTTCAGGAGGAAATCCTTCGGATTTCTTTTGATTAAAGGCTGCAAATCGGCGTACTGCCGTCGTATGCGTTCCTGAATCGTAACTGTTCAGTCCAGCGGGCGATCAGGGGATCGCCCCTACGGTTTCCCGCGGTTGTAGGGGCGATGCCCTCATCGCCCGCCTGAAACGCATGCCCGGACTAAACAGTAGCCTTTAATCAAAACAAATCCGTCAGGATTTGTACCGCAACTCCACACTCCACACTCCACACTCCACTCTTCTTCCGTCATCCAAACATCTTCTGCAGCGCCTCGAAGCGCTCGTGGGTGATCAGGGCGTCGTCCTTCAAACCCTTGAGCTTGACCACATAGGTCCAGCGGCCGTAGGGCTGTATGGACTCGATCAGGTTGAGGTTGACGATATAGCTCTTGTGGGTGCGGAAGAACAGGTCGTCGGGCAGGCGCTCGTCCAGCTCGGCCATGCCGTCGGACACGGTATAGCGCGCGCCGTCCTTCATCAGCACGATGGTGGCGCGGTTTTCCCGCATGACCATGGCGATGTCCGCCAGGTCCAGGAAGCTCACGCCCTCCCGGTGCTTGAGCATGATGCGCCCCGGGACGCTGATGGATGCCGGTGCGACCGGTGCGACCGGTGCGACCGGTGCGACCGGTGCGACCGGTGCGACCGGCGCGACCGGGGCCACAGGCTCGGCGATGCCCCCGCCCAGCCGGTCCCGTATGCGCTCGAGGGTCTCCAGCGCGCGCTCCACCCGGAAGGGCTTGACCAGATAGTCGAAGGCGTAGACCTCGAAGGCGCTCTTCATGTACTCCTCGTGGGCGGTGGCGAACACGATCACCGTCCGCGGGTCGCGGTCCTGTATGGCGCGGGCGCACTCGATGCCGGTCTTGCCGGGCATCTCCACGTCCATCAGCACCACCTGGGGGTGGCATTCGTCGTACAACGCGATCAGCTGATCGCCGTCCTCCGCCTCCCCCGCGAGACGATAGCCCTCCGCGCGCTCCACCAGCTT
This sequence comes from Clostridia bacterium, assembly GCA_017434085.1. Lineage (GTDB taxonomy): Bacteria > Bacillota > Clostridia > Christensenellales > Aristaeellaceae > UBA2862. Next base: position 1,273 of record JAFRFY010000144.1, on the reverse strand, counting down.
GCGCATCACCAGCCGCATGCCGGGCTCGTCGTCGGCGATGAGAATTGTGATTTCGTTCATGATTCCGTCCCTGCGATGGGGTTCGTACCAACATAACCCCTACTCCTTACTGCCTACTCCCTACTCCCTACCCTCACGACGCCCTCCGCCGCAGCGCCTTGGGCCGGTCCAGTATCTCCGCGACCACCACGGCGCGGCGCAGGCGGTGGATGTTCATCTCCGAGAGCTCCTGCGCGGCCTGGGCGGCGAGGCTCTCGTCGGTCTCCCGGCGCATGGCGGCCTTCATGTGCCGATCATGCTCCGCGCGGCTCTCACCCTCGTCGTGGGTGTGGGCCATGGAGCCGCCCACGCAGCCCTCGTCGTCCGCGGCGCCTTCCCCCTGCGGCGCGGCCGCGGGCGACGCGGCCATGAACACCGGGGAACTCTGGCCGGGCACCTTCACGGCCCTGACCGCACCCGGCACGGCCTGCGCCTTCGCGGCGGGCTTCGCCTCCGACAGCATGTCCTCCACGGATTCCGTGGCCATCGCGCCCAGCGCCTTGAGGAAGTCCCCGCCGGTTCGGGCGTTCGCCAGCTTGTCGGAGGGGGTCTCCCTGACGCGGGCCGGGCTCTGGGGGGTCTTACCGGCGCTCTGGGCCTTTTTCTTCTTACTGTTATTGGTGCTGACGACGATGAACACGATGATCAGTATATAGATCAGAACTCCCATAGGGCTGACCTCCTTGCGGAACGACGGGGTGAGAGGCGTCAACCACCCCTCACCCGTCGACGGTTGGGTTACTTCTTCTCCTTCTCCTGCGCGGCGGGCGTGCCCTCACCGGCGATCGCCTCGCGCATGCGGGTGTCGGACTTGATGTTCTGCATGTTGTAGTAGTCCATCACGCCCAGCTTGCCCTCGCGCAGCGCGGCGGCCATGGCCTTCGGCACCTCGGCCTCGGCCTCGACGACCTTGGCGCGCATCTCCTGCACGCTGGCCTTCATCTCCTGCTCGTGGGCGACGGCCATGGCGCGGCGCTCCTCGGCCTTGGCCTGGGCGATGCGGCGATCGGCCTCGGCCTGGTCCATCTGCAGCTGCGCGCCCACGTTGCGGCCCACGTCCACGTCGGCGATGTCGATGGAGAGTATCTCAAACGCGGTGCCGGCGTCCAGGCCCTTGTTCAGCACGGTGCGGCTGATCAGGTCGGGGTTCTCCAGCACGTCCTTGTGGCTCTCGGAGGAGCCGACGGTGGTGACGATGCCCTCGCCGACGCGGGCGATGATGGTCTCCTCGCCG
>JAFRFY010000143.1 GCA_017434085.1 Clostridia bacterium | reverse complement strand
GGGATTGCGCGCCCCCTCAGTCAGCGGCGCTGACAGCTCCCCCTGCGCAGGGGAGCCTGGAGCTCCTACGGAGGATTGCGGGATATGCGGGGCCGTTGCATTAACGTAAAGATGCACAAAACCAATAAGAAATAGTGCGGGCGATGAGGGCATCGCCCCTACGCCACGCACTGATCAAGGGACTTTTCACGCATGGCAGAGGCTCAAAACATATGAAATCCCTGCCTACCCGTAGGGGCGCTTCCGCGCTTGCGCCTGCCCTCATCGCCCGTTTCCGTCGGTTCATTTGTGCAGATTGCCCTTAGCGCAACAGCCCCCTACGAGGGCTGGCGGAAATCGCGGACGCCAAGAATGGCGTCCCTACGATGGGATTCGCCCCCAATTCCTAATTCCTCATTCCTCACTCCTAATTCCCAATTATAAAAAACTCCTCCTTGCGCAAACCTCTGTTCCGTGGTATGATAAGTATAACAAATCATACTTTTGGAGGGATGGTCATGGCGGAGAAGGAGCGGCGGTGTGCGTGCGCGGTCACGGTGGGCGCGAAGGGGCAGATCGTGATTCCGAAGGAGATGCGGGACTTATTCGACATACGCCCGGGGGACAGGCTTTTATTGCTGGGGGACGCGGCGCAGGGCGTGCTCATCCCGCCGAAGGAGCGGTTCGACGAGCTTTTCAGCATGGTGTTCGGGGAGGGTCGGGAGAATGGCTGACATCGCTTTTTTCTGCATACCGGCCCACGGCCACACCAACCCCACCCTGCCGGTGGTGAAGGCGCTGACGGACATGGGCCATCGGGTGACCTACTACAGCTACCCGCCCTTCCGGGAGGCCATTGAGGCCGCCGGGGCGCGGTTTGTGGACTGTGCCGCGGGCAACACCGTGGCGGCGGCCAGCGGCAACGCGGTGGCCCGGGACATACTGGTGTCCACGAAGCTGATCGTGGACACGACGCTGGCCATGCAGGATATGGCGCTTGAATCGCTAAAGGCGCTGAAGCCGGACGTGATCGTGGCGGATTCGGTGGCCTTCTGGGGCAAGCTGTTCGCGCTGCGGCTGGGCATCCCCTTCATAAGCTCCACCACCACGTTTGCCTTCAACCGGCACTCGTCGAAGGTCATGAAGCAGGGGATAGGGGACCTCCTTCAAATGCTGATCAAAATGCCGAAGGCCGCCCGGCTGCTCAAGCCCCTGCAGGACGCGGGCTATCCGGTGAAGAGCGTGCTCGACATCGTTCAGAACGATGAGAACACCCCCACCGTGGTGTACACGTCGCGGGCGTTCCAGCCCTGCGCCGACACGTTTTCGGACAAATACCGCTTCGTGGGGCCCTGCCTGCGCCCGGTAACGGAGCCGATGCAGAAGCTCGCGCGAGCGCTGGTGTACGTGTCCATGGGCACGGTGCTGGACGGGGAGGACGACTTCTACCGGAATTGCGTCCAGGCCCTGGGGGACGGGCGGTACGAGGTGATACTGTCGGTGGGCGAGAGCCGGCCGCCGGTAAACCTGCCGGAGAACGTGCATGCGCACCGGCGGGTGGACCAGTTGGCGGTATTGCAGGCGGCGGACGTATTCGTCACCCACTGCGGCATGAACAGCGTCAGCGAGGCGCTGTACTTCGGCGTGCCGTTGGTCACCCGGCCCCTGACCCCGGAGGAGGGCGGCGTGGCGAACCGCGCGGAGGCGTTGGGCGCGGGGCTGCGGCTTCGTTCGGCAGACCCCGACGCCATACGCGCCGCGGTGGACGCGGTGATGGCCGAGCCCAGATACCGGGAGGCCGCGGAGAAGATCGGGCAGGGCTTTCGCGCCTGCGGCGGGCCGCGGGCGGCGGCGGAAGCGATACTGGAGATTGCAACGGGCGCGTAGATGTGCTATGATGGTGCCGAAAGGGGGGCGTGCGCGGTGAAATCGGTACTGCTGATCACCACCGGAGGCACCATCGCCTCGGTGCAGGGCGCGGAGGGGCTCAGGCCGGGCTATTCGTCCGCGGAGCTGCTGCGCTTCGTGGAGGGGCTGAACGCCTACTATCACATCGACACGCAGGAGCTTCTGAACCTCGATTCCTCCAACATACAGGTGGACGAGTGGATCGCCATCGCCCGGGCGATCCATGCCGCGCTGCCGAGGTACGACGGCGTGGTGGTCACCCACGGCACGGACACCATGGCCTACACGGCCTCGATGGTGTCCTTTATGCTGCAGGGACTGAAAAAGCCGGTGGTGTTCACCGGCTCCCAGATGCCCATCGACAACCTGCTCACCGACGCCCGCAACAACCTGTACACCGCCTTCGCCGCGGTGGGCTGCGGCATCCCCGGGGTGACGGTGGCCTTCAACCGCAGGATCATCCCCGGTTGCCGGGCGGTGAAGGTGCGCAGCATGGGCTTCGAGGCCTTCGAGAGCGTCAACGCGGGCGACCTGGGCCGGGTGTTCGCCGACGGCCTGCGCCCGCTGTGCGCCATCCCCGTGGACCCGGACAGCCCCGTCGCGCTCCGCGACCGCGTGTGCCGGGAGGTGTTCCTGCTCAAGCTCGTGCCGGGTATCAACCCGGACGTGCTGTGCATGCTCCGGCGGATGCGCTACCGGGGCATCGTGATCGAGGCCTTCGGCGCGGGGGGCATGCAGTTCGTGCGCACCAACCTGCTGGAGCACCTGAGGGCGCTCACCGAGGCCGGCATCGCCGTGGTGGTGTGCAGCCAGTGCCTGTACGAGGGCAGCAGCCTGGGACTGTACGAGGTGGGGCAGAAGCTGTTGTCCTGCGGGGTCATCCCCGCCCGGGACATGACCACCGAGGCGGCGGTCACCAAGCTCATGTGGGCGCTGGGCCAGACCGACGACGCGCGCCGCGTGGCCGAAATCTTCAATACCAGCTACTGCGGGGAGATCACGCCGGAGGGGTGAGCGCCAGCCAGCCCAGCAGGGCGTCGTAGTCGGCGGTCTGGCGGCCGATGCCCAGAAGCCGGAACAGCCCCGAGGGTTCACGAACCTCCGAGACCATGAGCAGCGGGCGCAGGCGGCGGCTGGCGCGGCGGGTGACGCGCGCGCGGGCGGCATCGTCCAGCTCTCCCAGCGCGCACCGAAGCGCCCACAGCCGGGCGGAATCGGCGTACATGCCCCCTTTTTCGACGCAGAGCCGGTACGCCGCGATGTTGGCCTGCCCCTCGTCCGCGATGCCCTTCAGGTGCATCAGCTCGTGCACGCAGGTGAAGGGCAGGCTGCCCGGCGGCGCGCCGGGGTCCGCGAGGGCCTCCCCCGTCCACGGGGCGAACAGGCCCTCGATGTCCATGGCCCGCATCCACTCCGGGTAGCGCGCGGGCTTCACACGCGCCCACGGCAGCCCGGCCACGGCC
>JAFRFY010000142.1 GCA_017434085.1 Clostridia bacterium | reverse complement strand
TCATCGCCCGACAATACATACATGCTCCGTAGGGGCGATGCCCTCATCGCCCAACAAAACATGCCTGCTCCGTAGGGGCGATGCCCTCATCGCCCGACAAAACATGCCTGCTCCGTAGGGGCGATGCCCTCATCGCCCGACAAAACATGCCTGCTCCGTAGGGGCGATGCCCTCATCGCCCGCTTGCCTAAATCAGGCAAATCCATTATAAACCCATCCCATCCACCGGGTCAAGGAGGTCATGACTTCATGCCGGGTTTCTATCAGACGATCATGCACAAAAAGGGGACCGCGCGGCTGCTGGCGGCCTGGGTGATCGAGGGCGCCGCCGCCGGGGCGAGGGCGCTGTTCATCCGGGACGGGGATCGCCTCGCCCCCCTCTGCCGCGACGACGCCTTCCCCGCGGCCCTCGCCGATTCAATCGCCCGCCCGGGCGCGTGCCGGGAGGGGTGCCATGAGATCAGCGGCGCGCGGGTCTTTTTGGAGCCCATCGCCGGGGGCAGGCGGCTCGTGGTGTGCGGCGCGGGCCACGTGGCGCTGTGCGTCATACGGCTGGGCGTCGCGCTGGGGTTTGAGATCACCGCCATCGAGGACCGGCCCGAGTTCGCCGAAAAGGCCCGGGCCGCCGGGGCGCAAAACGTGCTCTGCCAAGCCTTCACCGACGCGCTGGATCGTATCGACGGCGACGCCGACACCGCCTTCGTGGTCATGACCCGCGAGCACGCCCACGACGTGGACTGCCTGCGCCGCATCCTCCAAAAGCCCTGCGCCTACGCCGGCATGATGGGCAGCCACGGCCGCTCGGCGCAGATTCGCCGGCAGTTGGTCGAGGAGGGCTTCGACGCGTGGCGCGTGGAGGCGCTGCGCATGCCCATCGGCATCCCCATCGGCGCGCGCACGCCGGAGGAAATCGCCGTGTCCGCGGCGGCGGAGATCATCTCCGTGATGAACGCCGCCGACCCCGGCGAGGGTTACCCGCCGGGCATGCTCGAGGCGCTGTCGGAGCCTCGCCAGCCGGGGGTGCTGGCGATGATCGTGTCAAAGCGCGGCGAGGCTCCCCGGCGGCCCGGCACCAAGATGCTGGTCACGGGGGACGGGCGGTTCATCGGCACCGTGGGCGGCGGCTACGCCGAGGCCGAGATATTGAGGATCGCCGGGGAGATGCTCCGGGACGGCGCGCGGGCGTGCCGCCTCGTATCCATCGACATGAACAAGGGGCCCACATTCTGCGGCGGGGGGATCGAGGTCCTTCTGCTGCCGGTGTGAGGGGGGACGTCGCCATGACCGACCTGTTTCCGCTCTACAACTCCCTGCGCATCGCCGCCATCAGCGGCGTGATCGTGTTCTTCGCGGGCATCGCCGCCGCCTACTACGCCTCCAGGCTCCCCCGGGCCGTCAAGGGCGCGCTGGACGTGCTGCTGACGCTCCCGCTGGTGCTGCCCCCCACGGTGTGCGGCTACTTTCTGCTGCGCCTCTTCGGGGCCCGGCGGCCGCTGGGACGGCTGCTGCTCGGCTGGGGCGTCAGGCTGGCGATGCACTGGACCGGGGGCGTGGCCGCCGCGGTGGTGGTGGCGTTCCCGCTGATGTACCGCACGGCCCGCGGGGCCTTTGAGAGCTTCGACGAACGCCCCGCCTGGGCCGCCCAGACGCTGGGCCTGTCCAACACCTGGATATTCTGGCACGTGCGCATGCGCGCCTGCCGGCAGGGCATACTGGCCGGCGGGGTGCTGGCCTTCGCCCGGGCGCTGGGCGAGTACGGCGCCACCAGCATGCTGATCGGCTACACCCCGGGCCGCACGGCCACGGTGGCCACCACGGTCTATCAGCTCTGGCGCACCAATGACGAGCGCGGCGCGTTCTTCTGGGTGATGGTCAACCTGGCCATCTCCGCCGCCGTGCTGCTGACCGTAAACCTGCTGGAATCGCGGGAGAGAACCGGGAGGTCGCTATGGCGCTGGAGGTAGATATCGAAAAGCGCGCGGGGGCGTTTCACCTGCGCGCAGCGTTTCGCTGCGACAGCGAGGTGCTGGGCATACTGGGCGCGTCCGGCAGCGGCAAGAGCATGACCCTGAAGTGCGTCGCGGGCATCGAGCGGCCGGACCGGGGCCATATCGCCCTGGACGGCCGGGTGCTGTTCGATTCCGACAGGAAGATCGACCTGCCGCCCCAGGCACGGCGGGTGGGGTATCTTTTCCAGAGCTACGCGCTGTTTCCGGGCATGACGGTGCGGCAGAACCTGCTCTGCGCGCTGCACGCCGAGAAGGACCGCAAGAAGCGGGCCGCCCGGGTCGACGCCATGCTGGCGCTATTGCAGCTTCGTGACGCGGCGGAGCTTCGGCCCGGCGCGCTGTCCGGCGGGCAGGCCCAGCGGACGGCGCTGGGGCGGATACTATTAAACGCCCCGGACCTCATGATGCTGGACGAGCCCTTTTCTGCCCTGGACGCCCACCTGCGGCTCAGGCTGCAAATGGAGATGAAGGACCTGCTGGCCGGGTTCGGGCGGGGCGTGCTGCTGGTCACCCACGACCGGGACGAGGCCTACCGCATGTGCGACCGGCTGGGCGTGATGTGCGACGGGCGGATGCTGACCGTCAAGGGGACGAAGGCCCTGTTCGCGGACCCGGAGACCCGCGCCGCCGCCGCGCTCACCGGCTGCAAGAACATCGCCGACGCCCGGCCCACCGGCCCGCGCGAGGTGTTCGTGCCCGCCTGGAACGCGCGCCTGATCACGGAAAAGCCGGTGCGCGAGGGGCTTCAGGCCGTGGGCATCCGGGCGCACAGCTTTAACCCCGACGAGCCTGTAAACCGCCTCCCCGTGCGCATCCTCAACGAGATGGAGGAGCCCTTCGCATGGGTCAGCGCGTTCCGCTTTGAGGGCCAGTCCCCCGACGCCCCCGCGCTCTGGTGGCGCTATCCCCGGGAATGCAGGCCAAAAAACGCCCCCGGGGCGCTGGGCGTCGCCCCGGGGGAGGTGCTTTTGTTATATTGATCCTTGCTTTTTTCGCGTTTTTCGGTTATACTATGGTCAGACAGACCAGCTTGGTCTTTCTGGTCACTTTTCACGGAGGTGGGTGCAATGATGCAGGTCAACATCCTGGAGGCGAAGACCGATTTTTCCAAGCTGATTCGCCTTCTGGAAACGAAAAAAGAGGACTTCATTACCGTTGCGCGAAACGGCAAGCCCGTGGTCAAGATCACGCTCATCAATGAAACGCCCGTCTCCAGGCGCATCGGCGTGGCAAAGGGCAAGTTCACCATCAACGGTGATTTTGACGCCGACAACGGTGAGATCGCCGATATGCTCACGGGAGGCGCGCTATGAATCTGCTCCTTGACACGCACATCGCCATCTGGGCGCTGAACGACGATCCCGCGCTCTCCGAAAAAGCGCGGGAGCTGATTCTTGATCCCAATAACACGGTCTACTACAGCACGGTATCCGTGTGGGAAGTGCTTTTAAAGCATGCCCGCCGTCCTGACAGCATCCCCTTTGACGAGACGGATTTCTCCGTAGCCTGCCGGGAAGCGGGGTTCGTCCCCCTGGGCCTTGCCGACAAGCATATCCTCGCCGTCCACACGCTGACGCGGCCGGATACCGCCAAAGCGCACAACGACCCGTTTGACAGGCTGCTTCTTGCGCAGGCAAAGGTTGAAAACCTGTCTCTGCTGACGCACGACGCGCTGATGCCCGACTACGGGGAGAAGTGCGTCATTGCCGTATAAATCTACACTTCCACCGTCACGGTCCTGAATGCGTTCACGTCGAACAGGCCGGTGTCGGTGATCTTGAGCGCGGGGATGACCGGCAGCGCCATGAAGCACAGCGCCATGAAGGGGTCGATGTCTTGATGGATGCCCAGGGCGTTTACTGCGACCGCGCACAGCCGCGCGATCTCCTCGGCCACCCATTCGCCGGGGCGATCGGTCATCAGCCCGGCGATCTCGTGCTCCAGGCTGCCCAGCAGCCGCCCGTTCTGCGCGATCGCCATGCCGCCGCCCATCTCAATGAGCCTTTGCACGGCCAGCGCCATGTCGTCGTCGCTGTCGCCGGCCACGATGATGTTGTGGGAATCGTGGGCGACGCTGGTGGCGATGGCCCCGTTTTTGAGCCCATAGCCCTCCAACAGCCCCAGGCCCACGTTGCCGGTGCCTTTATGCCGCTCCACCACGGCGATCTTGACGATGTCCCGCCCGTCGCGCATAAAGCGCCCGTCGGCGTCCCGCTTTACAGTGGCGCGGCCCTCGCCCGTCACCACGGAGCCGGGGCAGACCTGTATCGTGCGCACCCGATCGGATTTCAGCGTCAGCGCCAGCCGCGCGGCAGAGAAGTCCCGCACGTTCATGCGCCCGCTGACCCCCTCCGGAGCCACGCGCACGTCCTCGGCCAGATAGGCGCCGCGGCTCGCCGCGTGACGGCCCGCGACCCACACCTCCCTAACGCGCAGATCGTTCAAATCCTCAAACAGTATCAGATCGGCCCGCTTGCCCGGCGCGACGGCCCCGCGGTCCCTGAGGCCGTAGCACTCGGCGGCGTTGACCGTGGCCATGCGCAGCGCGGCGAGGGGATCGAGCCCCGCGCCCACCGCCAGGCGGATGTTGTTGTCGATGTGGCCCTCCCCGATGAGGCTGGCGGACTGCCGGTCGTCGGTGCAGAACAGGCAGAAACGTTCGTTGTCGGCGGTCACCCCGGACAGCAGGTTCAGCACGTCGTGGCAGGCCGTGCCCTGGCGCAGCAGCACGTAGATGCCGCGGCGCACGCGGTCCCGAAGCTCGTCGGGTGTGGCGCACTCGTGGTCGGTGCGTATGTCGGCGGCGGCGTAGGCGTCCAGCATACAGCCCGACAGGCCGGGGCTGTGGCCGTCCACCACCTTGCCGCAGCGCTCCGCCTCCATCAGCTTGTCCAGTATCCCGTCGTCCGCAGCGCACACGCCCACGAAGTTCATCATCTCCCCCAGGCCCAGCACCCGGCTGTGGCCGATGCGCCTGGCGATCTCCTTCGCGTCCAGCGTCGCCCCGGCGTTTTCAAAGGGGGTGCAGGGCACGCAGGAGGGCACCTGCAGGAACACTTGAAGCGCGATGTGCTCCGAGGCGCGCAGCATGTAGTCGAAGCCGTCCAGCCCGCAGACGTTGCAGATTTCGTGGGGGTCCGCTATAATGGTGGTCGTGCCGTGGGGCACCACCAGCCGGGAGAATTCCGCCGGGGAGAGGTGGCTGGATTCGATGTGCACGTGGCTGTCGATCAGCCCCGGGGCGATGTACGCGCCCCCGGCGTCGAAGGTCTCCCGCGCCTCGGGAAAGCCCGGCGCGCCCCAGCCCGCGATGTACCCGCCGGAGATGAGCACGTCGGCGGGAAAAACGGCCTTGTTGTAGACGTCGACGACGCGGCAATTGGCGATGCGCAGATCCGCAGGGGCGCGTCCCGCGGCCACGTCGATGCGCTGTTTGAGGGTCTGCTTGTCCATAGCTGCTCCTTTCCGGGATTGATGGTGTGTGGGTAGGTTGTTAACAATATAATAACCTCTGCGGGGGCAGTTGTCAAGGTGGTTTGGGGTTAGATGAGAGGGAAGAGGTCGTCCCACCATTTCCCATTTCCCATTCCCAATTTCCCATTGATTTTCTTACTTGCATTCATTATAATGGATACAGAACAATCGACCCGAAGGAGGATACCGTCATGTTCGATTTCAAGTACTACACCCCCACGAAGGTGGTCTTTGGCAGGAACACGGAGGGCCAGGTCGCGGAGCTGATCCGGGAATTCGGCGGCAGCAAGGTGCTGATCCACTACGGCGGCGGCAGCGTGGTGCGCTCGGGGCTTTTGAAGAAGGTCACGGACGCGCTGGATTCAGCCGACATCCCCTACGTCACGCTGGGCGGCGCGGTGCCGAACCCGCGGCTGAGCCTGGTGTACGAGGGCATCGCGCTGTGCAAAAAGGAGGGCGTGGACTTCCTGCTGGCCGTAGGCGGCGGCAGCGCCATCGACTCCGCCAAGGCCATCGGCTACGGCGTGACCAACGAGGGCGACGTCTGGGACTTCTACGACTACAAGCGCAAGGCCACCGCCTGCCTGCCCCTGGGCGTGATACTGACCCTCGCCGCCACCGGCAGCGAGATGAGCGACTCCTCCGTGATCACCAAGGAGGAGGGCCAGATCAAGCGCGGCTACAGCAGCGACTTCGCCCGGGCCAAGTTCGCCATCATGAACCCTGAGCTCACCATGACGCTGCCGGACTACCAGACCGCCTGCGGCTGCGCCGACATCATGATGCACACCATGGAGCGCTATTTCACCAACGGCGGCAACATGGAGATCACCGATTCAATCGCCGAGGGCCTGCTGCGCACGGTGATGACCAACGCCGAGATCCTGGTGAAGGACCCGAAGAACTACGACGCCCGCGCCGAGGTGATGTGGGCGGGCAGCCTGTCCCACAACGGCCTCACCGGCTGCGGCAACGACGGCGGCGACTGGATGACCCACAAGCTGGAGCACGAGCTGGGCGGGCTGTACGACGTCGCCCACGGCGCGGGCCTCGCCGCCCTCTGGGGCAGCTGGGCGCGGTACGTCTATAAGGACTGCCTGCCCCGGTTCAGGCGCTTCGCCGTGAACGTGATGGGCGTCGAGCCCGTGGGCGCCGATGAAGACATCGCCCTCAAGGGCATCGAGGCCATGGAGGCCTTCTACCGCCGCATCCACATGCCCACGAACCTGCGGGAGCTGGGGGTCAACCCCACCGAGGCAGAGTTTGCCGACATGGCCCACAAGTGCGCCGTGGGCGTGAACGGCGCGAAGGGCTCCGCCAGGCTGCTGCGTGAAGCGGACATGCTGGCGATCTACAAGGCCAGCCTGTGACATATCATGCGCGCGGCGCCTTCCCCCGGCCGGGGGAAGGCGCCGCGTATTTTTTATATCATTCCATCTCCATATTGACGCACACCTTGCCGGTCTTGCCGGTGGCGAATATGGCGTAGGCCTTGTCGGTGTCTTTGAGGGCAAAGCGGTGGGTGATGATGGCGTTGGGGTGGATGCGCTTGCGGGCCAGGAATTCCACCAGCCGCTCCATGTTGGCCACGCTGGTCACCCAGGAGCCGTACAGCGTGAGGTTCTTGTGCAGCAATAGCGGGCTGGGCTCGAAGGTCACGGTGCCCTGCTCGCCCAGGAACACCACCCGGCCCCACATCCGCGCGGCCTCCAGGCAGCGGTGGCGGCCCGCGGCGCTGCCGGAGCAGTCGATGGCCACCTCCACGCCGGTGCCGCCGGTGAAGTCCATGATCCTTTGAACGCAGTCCTCGTCCCCCGGGAACACGGCGTCCGCGCCGCACTTCTCCCGGGCCATGGCCATGCGCTCCCCGGAGATATCCACGCCCACGGTCTGCGCCCCCAGAGCCTTGGCCAGTATCAGCGTCGCCTGGCCCACCGGGCCCAGGCCCATCACCAGCACCCGGTCCGCGCCGGACACTCCCGCGCGCATCAGGCCCTGCCAGGCCGTGCCGAAGCCGCAGGACACCATCGCGCCGTCCTCGTAGGTCAGAAAGTCCGGCAGGTGGATGCAGGTTACGGCGTCCGCCACCATGTACTCCGCCAGCGCGCCGTCCCGCTGCCAGCCGTAGGCGCGGCGCTCGGGGTTCTGGCAGTTGATGAAGTACCCCTTGCGGCACTCGTCGCAGTAGCCGCAGCCCTGGATGTGGTACACCAGCACCCGGTCGCCCTCGCAAAAGTCCAGCACGCCCTCGCCCACCGCCACCACCTGGCCGCTGGGCTCGTGGCCGGCGATCACGTCGTCATAGCGCGCGCCGCCGGTCTTGTCGGTGTGCTCGTAGTAGATGTACTTGAGGTCGCTGCCGCACAGGCTGGCGGCCTTCATCTTCAAAAGCACCTGCCCCGGGCCGGGCCTGGGCACCTCCACCGTCACGCACTGTACCTTCGCGCCGCCGGGCAGCTTCATGCCCATCATCAGCTTCCGCGTCTCGCTCGCCATACCGTCGCTCCTTTCCGGTCTGAACGTATACCATGAGAGCCCCGGACATCTCTGCCGGGGCTCTTGCTGTTCAATGCGAATGCGTTCGATCAGCCCAGGATATCGTGATAGTTCTCGGGCGTGGTGATCTCGGCGGGCACGGCGGTCTCCATGGCGACCTCGTTGCCGTCGATCACGTCGAACAGGGTGTTGACGGAGTAGGTGCCGATGGCCACGTCGGAGAAGTACGGGGCCGCGCGCAGGCAGGAGCCCTTCTCATACTCTTCCACGACCAGGTAGGCGCCCATGCCGACGCAGGCGGACTCGGCGTCCACACCGGCGGTCTCCAGCGCGCGCACGCAGCCGATGATACCTTCCTCGTTGGCGCCCATGACCATCCACTTGGTGATCTGGGGATTGCCGGTGATGATGGCGGCGGAGTTCACGTTGCCCTTCTCGGTGGTGCCGTCGTAGTCGGCGTAGAACAGGCGGCCGTTGCCGTTGTCCTTGAACTCGGGGAAGCGGGAGATCAGCACGTCGTACTCGCCGTCGGTGCGCGGCACGCAGCTGGACACTGTGGACATGGTCATGATCAGCACACCGCAGCTCTCGTCCTCGACCAGGCCCTTCTCCTCCATGTAGTCGCACAGCCACTCGGCGCAGGAGGAGCCGATGTCGTAGCCCGCGATGCCGACCCAGGGCGCGATCTTCTCGCCGTTCATCTCCAGCGCGTCGTCAGCGGCGACCACGGCGATGCCGTACTCGTTGCACTTGTCGACGATGTTCTGGGACATGGTCTGGTCGGGGCAGCAGGTCACGATGCCGTCCGCGCCGTTGGAGTACGCGCGATCGATGGCGTCGAGCATCTTCTGGCCGTCCATGAAGCAATCCTCATAGTAGAACTCGCCGCCGGCGTCCTCGACGGTCTTGCGGGCCGCCTCGCCCTCGTTGATGAACCAGGTCTGATCGCCGGCCTTGTAGATGCCGTAGACGACCAGCTTGCCGTCGCCGTTCTTGTCGTGCAGCACCTCCGCGAAGGCGCAGCTGCCGATGGCCAGCATTGCAATCAGTACCAGAGCCAGGATCTTCTTCATGATGATACCCTCCTAAGAATAGTTTTTCTATGTTCAAGGCGTCGTTGCCCTGTACATCGGTTTAATGGTCCTCCGGACGCCATGAATGGCGTCCCTACAATATCACCGGTTCTTCTTGCTCTCAGCCAGCAGCCGCTTGTCGGTGTTGACCTTGCGCACGTAGTCGGCGGCCAGGGCGATCAGCAGAAGCGCGCCCTTGCCCACGTACTGCCAGAAGTTGGCGTTGGGGATGCCCGCCATGTTGAGGCCTGTGTTGAAGCTCTGTATCAGCAGCACGCCGATCACGGTGCCCATCATGTTGCCCACGCCGCCGGAGAAGGACACGCCGCCCAGTATGACCGCGGTGATGGCGTCGAACTCCAGGTTGATGTTGGCGGCGGGCTGGCCGGACTGGAGCCGCGCCACGTACACGATGCCGCCGATGGAGCACAGAAGGCCCATCGTCACGAAGGACGTGGTCACGATGCGCTTGGGGTTCATGCCCGCCAGGCGCGCCGCCTGGGCGTTGCCGCCGATGGCGTAGACGCTGCGGCCGAACCGGGTCTTGGCCAGTATGATGCCGCCGATGATGAAGGCCACGATCATCAGCCACACGCTGAAGGGCAGCCCCAGCAGGCGTGCCTTGCCGACCCAGATGAAGGTGGGATCGGTGATGCCCACGGGCTTGCCCTCGCAGATGATGTAAGCGAAGCCGCGCATGATGGACTGGGTGACCAGCGTGGCGATGAAGGCCTCGAGCTTTAATTCATTGACCATGAAGGCGTTGCACAGGCCCACGATGGCGCCCACCACCATGGTGATCAGCAGCGTCACGCCGAAGCCCACGCCCTTGGAGACCAGCAGCGCCGAGAGCACGCCCAGAAACGCCACCAGCGAGCCGGGGGACAGATCGTTCTGGCCCTCGATGATCAGGTAGGTGTGGCCGATGGCCACCAGGCCCACCAGGGAGGCGGCGATCAATATGTTCACCATGTTGACGGTGGTGAAGTAGTTGTGGTTCAACAGCGAGAATACGCCGATGACCGCCAGCAGGGCAATGATCAGCACGATCAGGTTGCCGTTGATCTTCAATCCCTTTTTGTTCATTTCGCGCTCTCCTCCATCATGCCGAGGCTCAACAGCCTGGGTTCAGTCGCGTCCTCCCGCATCACCTCGCCGCTGACCTTGCGGCCGCGCATGACGATGATGCGGTCCGAAAGCCCGATGATCTCCGGAAGCTCGGACGATATCAGTATCACGCCCAGGCCCTGCTTGGCGAAGCCGCAGATCATGTGGTAGAACTCGGACTTCGCGCCCACGTCGATGCCCTTGGTGGGCTCGTCCAGTATCAGCACCTTGGGCTTTGTCTCCATCCAGCGGGCGACGATGCACTTTTGCTGGTTGCCGCCGGAGAGCTCCACGATCTTCTTGTCCGGCGAGGGCGTCTTGATGTTGAAGGCCCGGATGCCCCGCTCGGCGGCCTCCGCCTCCTTGCGGGTGCTCACGAAGCCCAGCTTATCGGAGTTTTCATGAAGCAGCGATATGTTGATGTTGCCCGAGACCGACAGATTCGCCAGTATGCCCTGGTCCTTGCGGTCCTCGGGCACCAGCACGATGCCCAGCTTCTGCGCCTCGGCGGGGGACTTGCAGCGGATGGGCTTGCCCTCCAGGAAGACCTCGCCGCCGGTCATGCGGTCCGCGCCGATGATGGCGCGCATCACCTCCGTGCGGCCCGCGCCCACCAGGCCCGAGAAGCCCAGCACCTCGCCCTTGTGCAGCTGGAAGGACACGCCGTCCACGTAGTCGGATTCGAGGTTTTTGACCTCTAAGAGCACCTCGCCGATCTGCTTGTCGCGGTCCAGCGCGTCGTAGATGTCGCCCAGGTCGCGGCCCACCATGAGCCTTATCATCTCGGGCTCCGTGGCCTGCTTGGCGTCGAGGGTGGTCACGTAGCGGCCGTCCTTGAATATGGCCACCTTGTCCGCGATCTGCTTGATCTCGTTCATGCGGTGGGACACGTAGATGATGATCTTGCCCTGTTGGCGCAGCTTGTCGATGATCCTAAACAGGCACTCGATCTCCGCGTCGGACAGGGAGGCGGTGGGCTCGTCGAAGCAGATCACCTTCATGTTCTCGCGGCTGTAGGACTTCATGATCTCCACCATCTGCTGATAGGCAATGGAGAGCTCGTGCACCTTTGCCGACGGCGATATGGGCAGCTCGAAATCGTCGATGATGCGCTTCGCCATGCTGTTCAGGGTGCGCGTGTCGATGAACCCGCCCTTGGTGGGCAGCCTGCCCAGGTAGATGTTCTCCGCCACCGACAGCGCCGGCAGTATCTGCCGCTCCTGGTAGATCACGCTGATGCCGGCCTCGATGGCCTCCTGCGGATTCTTGAAGTGCGCCTCCGCGCCGTTGATCAGGTATTGGCCCTCGTCGGGCTGGTAATCGCCGTTGAGCGTCTTGAGCAGCGTCGATTTGCCGGCGCCGTTTTCCCCCAGAAAGGCCAGCACCTCGCCGCCGTGGGCCACGAAGCTCACGTCGTCAAGCGCCTTGACGCCGGGAAAATACTTGGTGATATGCCTGAATTCCAGCGTATCCGCCATGGATCAAATCCCCCCTGTCAGAATCCTTCTCAACGCAGCTTCGTCCCCAGCACGGTCTCGTACATGGCGACGAGGTTCTCCTCGGGCACGTTGGCCACGACGTTGTGGATGGGATTGAATATGTAGCCGCCGTTCTGATTGAGTATGCGCACGCGCTCGGCCACCTGCGCGCGCACCTCCTCGGGCGTGCCGAAGGGCAGCACCCTCTGGGTGTCCACGCCGCCGCCCCAGAAGGTGAACTTATCGCCGTATTCGTCCTTCAAACGCTGGGGGCCCATGCCGTTGGGCTCCATGGCCGAGAACTGCACCGGGTTCAGGCAGTCCACGCCCATCTCGGCAAAGTCGTCCAGCAGCGCGTTGACGCAGCCGCAGGTATGGTAGAAGGTCTTCCAGCCGGTATGCTGATGGACCCAGTCGTTGACCTTTTTATAGTGGGGCTTGTAGAGCGTCCGGAAGGTGTTCTGGCTGAAATACAGCCCGCGCTGCGTGCCGAAGTCGGTGCCGGAGATCCAGACCACCTGGATGCGCTCCCCCACCGCCTGTTTGTAGATCTCGAGGTTCTTGAGCATGACCTCGGTCTGGTAGTCGAACACCTCGTCCACGTAGTCCGGGTACATGGCCTGCGCCAGCAGCCAGTCCTGCACGCGGCGGATGCCCTTGGGATGCTTGACCGTCGGGCCCGGCACCCAGGCCACGTCGCCGAAGCCCGCGCCGCCCAGCACGCCCACGATGGCGTAGTCCGTGCCCTCGTAGAGCGCCTTGGACTTCTCCTCCCAGTAGCGGGCGTCCTCGTCGGTGGCCACCTGGAAGTCGTCCTTGAAGTCCTCGCGGGGGGTCATGTCCTCCTCGTCGATGTCCATGTCGTAGGGCGTGTCGAAGTGGTCGATGTTGTCAAAGAAGGTGCCGCCCTTGGGCATGCAGTAGCCCACCGGCGCCTGGCGGTCGCCGCACACGAAGGCGCGCACGTCGCCGGCGGCGTTGCGCTCGTACTCGAAACCGCCGCCCATCCAGGTGGGGGTGCCGTCGTCCATGTCGAAGGGCTTCCAGTCGTCCTGCATGAAGCCCATCATGTTGCCCCGGTTCCACAGGCCCACGAAGTCGCTGTGCACCGCCTTCAAAAGGTCCTCCTCGATCTCGCCCAGCATCTGCAGGGGCTCGATGACCTTCAACCGGTGCTCGTCCAGCCCCAGCGCCCTGCGCAGGCGGTACACCGTGGAGACGTTCATGCCGGTCTGGCCGTTGCTGCCCAGGTCGATGGGGCACCGGTCCGGGGTCTGGTGATTGAGGGCCGCAAGCACCCGTTCTCTTGAATTCATGGTCGTTTTCCTCCAGCTGGTTTGTGATAAAGCCCCGTCGGCGGGAGGCGTTTCCCCTCCCCGCGGAGCGCGGAATGGATGATCATGGGCGTCCGGCGCCGCCCGGGCCGAACAGGTTTATTATAACATACATTCCCCACAATCACAATACCTTCTTTACAATTTCCGAAAACGTTTTTTGTCAATTTCAGACATGAAAAACCCCCGGCCAAACGGTCGGGGGTTATCCCTGTGAAGGACGTTATCCTTCGATCATGATGGTCTTTTTCTCGGGCAGCTTCTTCGCCTCCACCTTCGGGATGCTCACGCTCAGCACGCCGTGCTCCAGCTTGGCGGCGATGTCGGCCTCCGTGATGCCCTCGCCCACGTAGAAGCTGCGCTGCATGCTGCCCGCGTAGCGCTCCTGGCGGATGACCTTGCCCTTCTTCGTCTCCTCCTGGTCGAGGCCCTTCGCGGCGGTCACGGTCAGGTAGCCGTTTTGCAGCTCCAGCGTGATCTCGTCCTTCTTGAAGCCCGGCAGATCCACATCCAGCTCGTAGTGATCCTCGTGCTCGTGCACGTCGGTCTTCATCTCGCGGGCCGCGTTCCTGCCGTACAGCTTGCGGTCCATGTGCCGCATCTGGCGATCCCAGTCGCCAAAGAACTCGTCAAACAGATTTTCACCAAAGATGCTCGGCATCAACATAAGTCATACCTCCTTTGACCAGCCACACCTCTCGTTTGCGCCTTTCGGCGTCGCCGCGTCGTGTCGGTCTTTATGTTGAACCTCTGAACCTCGGGTCCCTTCCCTCCGTTCGCCCTCTATTATATCCATTTTGTTAGCACTGTCAATAGGTGAGTGCTAAAAAATCCGGTGAACGATTTTTGAACATTTTTGCAGCGTTCGATGCAGATTTTGAATCGAATGAATGATGCCGCCTGAGCTACGGCTTCGCTCGCCGCTTATCGGGGGCGGTGTACAGCGGCCCGGCCTGCAGGCGCATGCGCAGGTAGCGCTCCACGCTTTCCAGGATAAACACATCCGGGCGGAGCTCGTCGATCAGCGCCTCGTCGACATTGAGCACGGAAACCGCGGAATCCTCCCTCGAAAAGCAGGTAAAGAGGTAATCCTCCATGTACTCGCCGAATGAATCCCTGTAAAGGTAGACGCGCCTCTTCCGAGCCTGCTCCGGAAGCATCGGCCCGGTAAAGGCCGACCCGTCCGGGTTGGTGACGACATAGTCGATGTCCTTGGGTAGCCGGTTCTCCAGATGGGTCAGTATGCTCAGGTCCCCCGTGCGCGCCGCCTCGGGCTTCCGGATCATTTCCGGGGTCAGCGCCGGAAGCTCAACATCGAGCTGCCGCATCAATGCGCGGGTGCCGATATAGCTGCCCACATAGTTCCAGTGGGTGTCCCTCGGATAGTAGATGTCGATATCCGCGAAGTCCCGCTTGGCCTGCATCAGCTCCTCATAGGGA
The DNA here is from genome assembly GCA_017434085.1 of Clostridia bacterium. Classification (GTDB taxonomy): domain Bacteria; phylum Bacillota; class Clostridia; order Christensenellales; family Aristaeellaceae; genus UBA2862. Next base: position 30,536 of record JAFRFY010000142.1, on the reverse strand, counting down.
TAGACGACCTTGATGGTGGAGTGCCGCCTGAGATAGCGCACGAGCCGCAGGGCGGCGTAGGATTCAGCGGGCGCGCCGTAGCGGTCCGGCATGTATTCGCTGTAAACACGCGACTTGTTGGGCGCGATGAAGAGCACGAAATCACAGCCGATGTCCTTCAAGGCGCTGCTCGTCTTCATCAGGTCGGATGCGATCTTCCGCAGCTCCTGCTCCGAAAACTGCATCTCCCCGCGATAATCGGCAATGGGCATGCCGTCGCCGGTGTCGCCGTAGTAGAGCCAACCGTTCCTGCCGAACAGCACCTTGCCGGAGACGTCCCGGTCGTACAGGGTCTTGCTCAGCAGCGCGCGGGTAAATATCAACTGCGCCCGGAAGGGCTGGTGATCCCGGTAATACGCCTCATATGCCTGCGGGAACGCGCCGATGGTGTCTATGGAAAGCACAGGGCGCTGCGTGAGCGTGCGGTTTTCCTGGTCCTGCCCGTTCCTGTCGTCGATAAAGGCGGCGCTCAGGGGGACCGGCAGATACAGAAGCGCCAGGAACAGCGCGATGAGGGCATATTTGGCATGCTTATTGGTCATATTCATCAATTCAATCGCCGCAGCTCTCGATCTCCCGCACCCGCTTTTCAAGCAGCGCCGTATACTGCACGAGCTGCTTGATGGCTTCGTTCTGCTTGGAGATGATCGATGTCAGGGACATCAGTATGATCATCGTACAGAAAAACAGTATCGCAAACAGCGCGTTGGACTGGAGCTGTATGCCGAGCAGGCGGGTTATACCGTTGAGCAGCTGCGGGAATACGGACAGTATGAGCATCATCAGCCCGCTGAACAGCCACAGCAGCGTGTATTTCAGCGTGAGGCGCTTCTGCCTCAGCAGCATGATCAATATGAAATAGTAAACGATGATGCCGATCAGTATGGCAACCCTCAATGATGTGGACAGCATATCCGACGCTCCTTTACGCGGAGAACCTCGCCAGGATCAGGGCGAGGGATACCTTTATCATGTAGTAGACCGAACGCACGGGGTTGATGGAGCTCTTGCCGCCCTGGCGCTCGCGCATCTCCACGGGCACCTCCACGATCCGCGCCCTGCGCACCGCCGCCGCAATGATGGCCTCGGGCTCCGGGTAATCCTGGGCGTAGGAGACGGCGTATTGCTCGATGAACCGCCGGTTGACCGCCCGCATGCCGCTGGTGACATCCAGTATGCGTATGCCGCACAGCAGCTTGATCAGTCCGCTCAGAAACCCGATGCCCGCCCTCCGCAGGCCGGTGGACTGAAAGCCCTCCCTGCGGATGAAGCGGGAGCCTATGGCGATGTCCGCCTCCCCCGCCTCGATGGGGGCGACCAGGTCCCGCAGGAAGCGCGCCTCGTGCTGGCCGTCGCCGTCAAACTGTATCGCGATATCATACCCCTTCTCGGCGGCGTACCGGTAGCCCGTCTGCACTCCGCCCCCGATGCCCAGGTTGCAGGGCAGCGACAGGTAGTTCTTGCGGTTCTCCCGCAATATCCTCTCCGTGTCGTCCCTTGAGCAATCGTTGACGACCACGTAGTCCATCTCCGGACAGTGGCGGTTGATATCGTCGATCGTGTTCAGGATATTGTCCTGCTCGTTGTACGCGGGTATGATCACAAGTATCTTCATGCTGTCTTTCCTTCGTGCTCAGCGCATCCTGTTGGAATCCTGCCCGGCGGAATAGGCTTTGTTGATCCACCTGGCGATGGGCCTTGGCCAGAACTTCATGTACATCTCCAGATCCTCCGCCGAGCGCCCGTTGTTGTCCCCGATCACCCGGGTCGTGGCCGACGCCTCGTGGATGCGGTGGCCCATCAGCGGCGCGTGTATGTAGCAAAAGCCCCCCTTCAGCCGGGAGAGCTTCTCCCACGCCTGCCAGTCGAGGTCGCTGGCAAAGTGGGATTCAAAGAGCACCTCGGGCAGGTTCGGCCTGACGTAGGTCACCGCGGGGCAGCAGATCGGGTCGCACACCGACAGTATGCGCCGCCGCACCCAGCGGCTGTCCTCCAATGTGGCGATCCGCAGCGGGCTCAGCGCCAGCTCCTTTATCCGCAGGTTCCTGATGGTATCCGCATACGCCTTCTCCCCGTCGCGCAGCTCGTAATAGTCGGTAAAGCAGATCATCGGGCGCTTTGCCCGGTTGACCCGCTCCAGCACCCGCGCCAGGTAGTCCGGCTCGTACACGTCGTCCTGATGCGCCAGCGTCACCAGCGGCGCGTCCGCCTGGGCGTAGGCGAAATTCCAGTCCTCCGCGATGCCGTGGGGCCCGCGGTTGACGCACACCCGCAGGCCGTGCCGCCGGGCGATGTCGTCCAGGTACGCGCCGGGCGTCGCCGTGCACAGTATGATCCTCGAGGGCTGCGCCTGACGCTCGAGGGACGCGATGCACTCCTCCAGATAGGGGCTCTCCCCGTAGGCGCACAGGGCAAACACATGGTCCGTGGCACTATATTGCAATCGTTTTCACCTCATATTTTACTGCGGTACGGCCCGGGCGTTCACTTGATATTCATCAGTATGATTCCGCAGAGCACGAGTAGCACGCCGGCCAGCTTCATCGCGCTCATGGGCTCGTGGAAGATCAGCATCGACGCCGCCAGCGTCAGCGTATAGATGACGCCGGTGGATATGGGCGTCAGATAGCTGAGCTGTATTTTGGACACCAGGCCCATGTAGATCAAAAAGCTGCACACGTACATGGCCAGCCCCGCCAACGAGAGCCAGCTGATGTTCACGGACAGTATCCCTCCGGCGACGCCCACGCTCAGCGCCCGCTGAGCCCCCAGCTTGAACAGCGTCAGCCCGCCAACGGAGAGCACCGCGTAGATCGCCAATATTATGATAAACATATTCTTACACCTTCATCGAAACGTCAGTATCGCGCCGTCACAGCATCGCGTTCATGAACAACTGGGTCATTTCAAGCAGGAGGTAACACTCCAGCAGCATCAGCATAAAGGTGCCGTAGTGCTCGATGTGGTTCTCGATGCGCGTCAGCGCCAGCGGCAGCATCACAAACAGCATCACCGGCTGGAAATACCGGGGCTGCAGGCCGGCGATGCCGCTCGCGCCCACGGGCGTAAAGCCGGCGTACAGCGACGCCATGATCAGCAGCGTGACAAACAGGAACGATACGATGCAGTAGACGCTGAGCGCGCGCGTATGCCCGATGCGCGCCGCGGGGTACTTGTCGGCCGCGACCGCGGCGGAGAGTATGCACAGCGATCCGCAAAACGCGCTGATGTTTGAAAACAGACTGTTGTAAAAGCTGCCCTGCATGTGGCCGACGATATTGTTCAAAAACCAGTTCAGGAAGTTATTGATGGTGAAGCCGATGTGCCCGAACACAAAGGCGATCTGCCCCCCGAAGTCCGTGCCGTCCGTGCGCTTTTCGCGGATCGGGAACTCCTTGAGCAGGCGGTATTGCCAGATCCCCAGCACCACGATCACCACCGCCATGGCGATGAGCAGGTTGCGCCGCTGGTTCTTCTTGAAGCACTCCCTTGGGATGAAGAACAGCGTGGCGACGACGGGGAAATAGATGAAGTATTTCACTGACAGTACGCATATGCCGCAGCCCACCAAAATCGCCATGTCCGTCCGCGTAACGACGCGCTTTTCGTCGCTGAAGCGGTATTTCAGGCAGGTGGATATAAACAGCAGCGAGGCGGCGAGGAGCACCGGGTCTGTGGAATAGGAGGCCCCCATCCACAGCGCCGCGGGCAGCGCGGCGACGACGAATATCAGGCTCTTGTAGTACTTTGTGTTCTTTATCGCAAAGTAGCACATCATGACATAGAACAGATAGCTGATCAGCCGCCCCGTCCAGACCGTCAGGCCGATGCTCATGCCAAACACGCGCGCGAGGAGCAGCCCGACGGCCCCGACCATATGGTTGATCGGTATGATGGACGTGGAATACGCGGTGGGATAGAACACGATCGGCGAATCGTAGGGTACCGACAGCATCTCGAGGTGATGATTCAGGTCAAACTCATAGACATTGTCGACGTTGCTCGGCAGCATGAAGCCGGATTCGCCGTCGACGATGATTTCATGCGGCGTAAACCGGCTGATGGCCATGGATTTGATATAATGCGTGTTTTCGTCCAGCAGATGCTGGAAGGGGTTGATGACGATGAACAGTATGCCCAGCAGCAGGCAAAGCCACAGAAAGGAGCGCTCGTTGAGTCCCGTGGCCAGCACGGCGACGGCATAGGAGAGCGCGATGATCACCGCGAACACCGCCGGATAGACATAGGGGCGCCTGCAATAGACCTTCGCGTCCAGGGCGTAATCCGCCGGTTTGCCGTTGATGCGCACGGCGTCGTCGCCGTTGTGCGTCCTTCCCCACACCTTGGTGGAGCTGCCCGGCTTGCCGTTGACCCCCCTCAGCCTGATCTCGTATTGCTTCCCCTTGGAATCCGCCTGTACGGGAATATCAAAATGGCGGTACTGAAAATCCGACAGCTCCGAGGAGTCGACATCCTCCTTGCAGATGGTGTGGCCGCTTTCGTCGACCACCGACACCGTGAAGCGACAGATCACCGGCCTCTTATACGTGGCAAAGCGGATATCAAAGCCCTTCAAATTATCGCCCGGAGCGACAAAAGACTGTGTGAGCACCGTGCCTCTGCTCAGCTCGGACTCTATGCTCCTTATATCCACCCCTAATGTCGTGCTGAAATCGCCGCGACGCGCGATGTTGTCCGCGCTCAAGGGCTCGACGGCAATAAATACCACCAGCCAGAATACCGTCAGCGCTATGAGCCTGGTCAATAGCGGCCTGATCGCTGTTTTCCTTCTCGTGCTCTGGTCACCCATGACCTCAATATGCCTCCTTCGGGGAAAAGGGTTTATGCGATGATACGCGGAAGAATGACGACTTTATTGGTTCAGGGGACGCATTCCCCGACTATGACCGTCCCCGATCCTTCCCGGATGAATTCCCAAACGCCCAGAACTTATTGATGATGAAGTTGAGCGGTATGCTGATGACGAGGTTGATCAGCGGCGCGACGTACTTGGAGATCCCCAGTTTGTTGATCCACACCCAGGAGAGTATGTTGGTCAGTACGATTCCCGTGAATCCATAGGAGATATACGTCTTGAGCAGGGCGGGTCCGATCCTGCGCTTCTGGCCCTCCTCCTGGGTGAACACGTATTTGTTGTTCCAGTAGAACGACCACAGCACGCTCAGTACAAAGGCGATCATGTTTCCCGCCACATAGTCCCACGAGAGCCCGTAGGGCTGCAGCAGCCTGAGCACCAGCACGTTGATGCCGTAGCTGATGGCGGTATTGGTCACGCCGACGATTCCGAACTTGACAAACTGCGTCAGCGACAGCAGCAGGCCGTCGCTGAGCGGTATGTGGAGCAAGCGGAACGCGCCCGCAATAATGCTCCGAATCCATCCTTCAAATCTTTCCATCCGGGTCCGCTATGCCTCCGTCTGATCGTCAAAGTTGATCCGTTCCTCTTCCACCACCAGCGGGCGGTTCATGATGCGCTGGTTCATGCCGGTGTTATACGCACCGATGGTCCCCGGGAAGAATAACCGCGCGATACATTGTCTCAACCCTCCGGCGTCGCCGCAGCTCCCTCCAGAGAATTGATCTTAAATGTTTCACCCTTCACCATTTTCGGCATGCGCTGGGGATATTCATACAAGTGGACGAAATAGGTGCCCAGCGCATTGTGGTCCGCCAGGTTGACAGTGCATTTCCACAAGCCCTCATCCTCATGCTCCATGACATACCATTTCAAATCATCCTGTCCATCCTCTTCACTCCAGACCGCAGCGCTCAGATCCTGGAATTCCGCCTCCGACTGAACCTCGACATTCACGACGCCGTTTGCCTCATCGGTTTTGATACTGCAGGTAAACGTGGGCGCTCCAATCTCACCGATGAAACACATGATCATCGGAATAACGATGATGCAAACGCCCACGAATCCCCGGATCCTGAACCAGAGGGCATCCAGCTCAGGCCTGCACGTCATCTCATTCGTATTCCATTCGGGGCGAATGAGAAGCGCGCGCGCAAGCAGCAGGCAGGAGAACGTCGTAAAGGCGATGTTGTTATCCTTGAGCGGGCAGAACATGCCCAGGTTGATCGGGGAGAGCGTCTGCCTGTTGGCCACGAGATCGCCAAAAAAGCCGAGAGAATAGAAGCCCTGCGTCATACCGACAAACAGCGATTCGACGAAGCTAATAAACGCGATCGTAAGCGCTAAATCGATCAGGCACGTGATATTGCGCCTCTTGCTGACAACGAGGCCCAGAATCAGGAACGGCGTGGCGATCATGACCCATTGCGGATGCCAGAACACAACGCCAAAGGCCAGCCAGGCGACCAGGCCTGTCAGATAGGCCATCACACCCAGTGCTTCAAATCCATCTTTATCGGTCGGTCTCACATAGGCATAGGTGCTGATTGCGACCCAGAACAGCGGAACAAGGTACAGCTTCCACGTGCCCCCAAGATAGTATTCGACGCCGGAAGCGAAGAAATAATCGACGGCGCCAAAATTCTCCACTCCGCTGGTAAAGAAGGAGGATTTCAGATAGGGGAAATTGACCAGGACAATCGGCAGTAGAAAAAAAAATGCGTTCTTGATCAACGCGGGCAGTCGCTTTTCCTTGTACAATAGAATGGGAACGTAAAACAGCAGCGCGTGGTATTTAAAGGTGGTCGCAAAGCCAAAGATCACGGAGAACCAGACGAAATTATGCCGCTTTTCGTCCAGCAAAACCTTTAGCGCGAGGACCATGAAGAATACCGTCATCACATCGTATTGACCGAACATGAACTGACTGTAAAAGGCGGTGGGCGTCAGCAGGAATAAGAACGTCCCCCACTTTGCGTTGATGCCGGACTGTTTCTCGTACTTCTTGCAGATCTTGTAAAACAGTATTCCCGAGAGCACGAACAGGGTCGTCGGCAGCCCCTTGAACCACATCAACACGCCGTAGGGCTGTGTCATGGAGGAATTTCCCGCCAGTCCCAGCATGACCAGCGGTATATTCCAAAGCGCGAACATGAGATATGTGGAAATCATGTACGCGCATCCACCCAAATACTTGGTGTTATACTCATAGAAATCCAGGATGTGTCCCTTCAGCAGCGCAAAGGAACAACCCCCTGTATGCAGAATGTCACCGTGCGACATTGCAAAATAGCAGAATCCGGCAAGCAGGGCAAAGATTATCCAGTCCCAGATCGTCACCTCGGTAGATTTCAAACGGATCCTCGGTTTGCACTTTTGCGCAAGCGCGGCTTCAAGGGCATATATCTTCTCCCTGTGTTCAAACAGAAGGAAAAACAGCACGATCAGCAGGAGCATGACAATGTAAGCTGTGACGATCAAAGCCCCGGCATCCTTAACGGCAAACTGGAGGGTGAAGCAAAATTCGCCGCCCGGCCTGTAATCGTCGTTAATATATAGGCCTCGCCCACTCCCTGCATCCATCCAGAGCGCAACCATATTGCGCCCTCTGAAGGTCTCAGTGACCGTAAAGGAATACATTTTCCCCTTGTTCAGTCTGATGGGCTCTTCCAGTTCAAAGGATTCAAGCTCGTCGTTGACCAGATCGGCGGTAGAGCGCGTCCACGATGCGATCTCACTGTCATCCTGGTATAAAGTGACCTTTAGAGTGCCCCGATTCTTACGGCCATAGGTATTGAACCTGAGGTTGATGGCCTGCAGCTGCCGACGGGGATACCTACCGATCTCCTGCTTGAAAACCGTACCGTTTTCCAGCGGAACGAGCTGATTGGGGTCATGCATTTCGGTTGTATTATCTGTGATATAGAGTTTGATCATCGGCACAACCATGCTGATAAATATGACGGTCGCAATGATAACCGTCAAAACATGGTAGAGCCTGATCCCTGTACGCTTAGGTTTTTTTGAACGATTCGCTTGAGTCACAGATCATTCCTCCAAAAGTCATTTGATTACAATTCGTCGGCTGTCCTTCAAATCTTTCCATCCGGGTCCGCTATGCCTCCGTCTGATCGTCAAAGTTGATCCGTTCCTCTTCCACCACCAGCGGTCGGTTCATGATGCGCTGGTTCATGCTGAGGATATACTCTCCGATGATGCCCAGGAACATGAGCTGCACGGCGCCCAGGAAGAACATGCCGATGACGATCGGCGCAGTGCCCGCGACGAAGTTGTTCCAGTTCAGCAGCTTCAGAATCAGATAGATCAGCGCGATCACCACGCTGACAAACGCCACGCCCACGCCGATAAACGTGGCCATGCGCAAGCCGATCTTCGTATAGGAGGTGAAGCTGAGCATGGCGGCGTCGTAGAGCGTGTACCAGTTGTTGTGGGTCTTGCCGGCGCGGCGCTGCGGCTGCTCGTAGGGGACCTCCTTGCGCCTGCCGCCCAGCTCGGCCACGATGCCGCGGATGAAGGGCGTCGGGTCCTTAAGGTTGCGCAGCACGTCGATGAACGATTTATCATACAGCCCGAAGCCCGTGAAGTGCTCGATCTGATCCACGGAGGAATACTTCTTGATCAGCTTGTAATAGATGCTCCGCAGGCGGTACATGATCCTGCTCTCCCGGCTGGAGGTCTTGACGCCGTAGACGATCTGATACCCCTCCTCCCAGTGCTTGAGGAAGACGGGAATCATCTCCACGGGGTCCTGGAAATCGGCGCAGATGGTTATCGTGCAATCACCCGTGGTCTGGCACATGCCGTACACGGGGCTGTTGAACTGGCCGAAGTTCTTGACGTTGAAGATCGCTTTGATCCGCCTGTTCTTCGCGCAGATCTGCCGAAGCAGCGGCCGGGTGTTGTCGGTCGAGCAGTTGTCGATAAAGAGTATCTCGTAATCGTACTGCGGCAGCGCCTCCAGCTGGGCAACGATGGCCTCGCTGATGGGCACCACGTTCTCCTCTTCATTGTAGCAGGGCACCATGACGCTGACCTTTTTTTTGCGGTTTTCAGTGCTCATCTGTATTCACCTGCCTCAGTTTGTACTGCGCGACGACCTCGCGGATGCCGTCCTCAAAGCGGATCCTCGGCTGAAAGCCGGTGTCCCGCGCCAGCTCGGAGATGTCCGCCTCCAGGTGCATGACCTGGTTGGGCGGATAGGGCATCTCCCCCAGCCCCAGCGGCAGCGCGGGGTCGACGGCGTCCCGCGCGATCTCAAAGTATTCGCGCAAGGGTTTAACCTGCCCGCTGCCCACGGGGTAGATCGCGCCGTCGCGTCCGTATTCCGCCATGCGATACAGGGCTTCTCCGGCGTCCGTGACATACAGGTAGTCCCACATCTGTTCGCCCGCCGTCAGAACCGGCTTCTCGCCCCTGACCAGCTTGCCTAACAGTATGGGGATCACCGAGAGCGGGCCGTCGTTGGGCCCGTATACGCTCAGTATCCGGGCCCAGACGTGGCGCACGCCCAGCTTACGGCACACCACGCGGGTCATCTGGCCCGCGCACAGCTTTGCCATGCCGTAGCCGTTCGTGGGGAAGCAGGGCGCGGTGGCGGTCACCTTGCCCTCGATCCTGCCCAGCTCCGCCTGACTCCCCGCGCCCACGAACACCTTGCAGCCCAGCTTTGCGGCGGTCTGAGCCGCCACGATCGCGCAATGGATGTTCCGGGTCTGCAGCAGCATATCGTCCCTTGCGGGTCCGATGGTGCCTGCCCAGGCGAGGTGAAAGAATGCGTCCACGGGCTCATGGATCATTTCCGGCAGCGCGCCGTACTCCTGCATATCGCAGGCGATAATGTTCGCCTCTTTTGGAAGGCGCTGCGCTATCCGCGGATCTCCGGCAGCGCGTACAAGGGCGTACACCTTGACCCGTCGGTTCACCAGCTCCGTGACCAGCACCGCCCCGATCGAGCCCAGCGAACCGCTGACGATTGCGGTCTTCATATCGAATGCTCCCTTTGCGTTATCGATGCCCATTAATCCTCGATCAGCGGTATCTCCATGATCTGCTCCAGTTCTTCTCTGGGCAGGAAGGGCGCCAGATCCTCCAGCGGCGGGCTGACCAGGGTGCCGTCCGGCAGACGCCTGGCGCCGCTCTTGGGTTCCCATACCTGCTTGGTATCCGTAAATATCTCGCAGAATACGGGGCAGTCCAGTTTCAGCACCTCGTTTACCACGCGCTTCATTTCCGCGTTGCTGGAGGCGGAGTAATACCTGTAGCCGAAGGCCTTGGCGATCTTTTCAAACACCGGGAAGGACAGATCGCCGGACTCGGGGCCGATGCCCACCCGGGTATGATGGCCGAACAGGTTCGTCTGGGTGATGCGGATGGAGTGATAGCCGCTGTTGTTGATCAGGAATATCTTGATCGGGAGCTTGTTGGTCAGTATGGTCTGGAGCTCCTGCAGGTTCATCATGATGCTGCCGTCGCCCTCGAGACAGATGGTGTTCCGGCGTCCGCCGCCGATGCAAGTGCCGATGGCGGCGGGCAGACCGTAGCCCATGCTGGCAATGGCGCTGTTGTTGGCCATGCGGCTGCCCTTCTGGATGACGTAAGCCTGGTTTCCGACCACGCAGCACGCGCCGTTGGACACGGCGGTCAGGCTGTTCTCCGGAAGCTGGCTGCTCAGATAGCGCACAAAGGCATAGACATTGGCGGTGGAACCGTTTTCCTCCCACTGGCGGGGCAAAACGGCAGGATAATCGCGCTTCCATCCCTGGCACTTCTCAATCCACGCCTGCCCCTTGAATACCTGGGACTCGGCAGCGGCGTCCAGCTTGGTCAGGAAGTCCTTCGCGTCCGCCCATACCGGCATTTCCACGTGTAGTGTGGGCTTTTTCAACTCGGCGCTGTCAATGTCCACCATAATGACCTCGGCAGCCCTGGCCCATGTCTGCCAGCTATAACCCACCTGGCGGATGGAGATGCGCGTACCGACGGCGAGGATCAGATCGGCGTTCTGGATCGCCCAGTTGCCGGGACGGTCGCCCATGTTGCCGGCCCTGCCGCAGTAGAGGGGATGTTCGTCTTCGATCAGGTCTGCGGCGTTCCAATAGGTCACGATGGGGATGTTCAGCTTCTCAAGCACGCGGCGGAAGGCGTCGTAGCCCTTGGAGAGGCGAATTCCGTAGCCCGCATGGAATACGGGCCGCTTCGCGTTGCGAATCTTCTCAAGCACTGCCTGGATCGTGGCGTCGTCCACCGGCGGCGGCAGCTTGGCGTCGTCCTCCGCGGGATCGTAGCCCACCAGCGCGTCTGTTTCAATGAAGCAGCCCTGATAGTTGACGGGAATGTCGATCCAAACAGGGCCGGGCCTGCCTGTGGTCGCCAGGTGCCATCCCTTCTCCAGAGCATAACGAATCCTGTTGGGGTCTTCGATCATGACGGCGTACTTGGTCATCGCTTCGACTGACTTGACGATGTCGTACTCCTGATCGCCCATGGCGCGCAGCGGGTTCCCGGTAAACTGCAGAGCGTAGCGCGCCGTGGTATCATAGCGCACCTGACCGCTGATAATGAACATCGGAATGGAATCCAGCCAGCCTCCCACAACGCCCGTTATGGCATTGGTGCCGCCGGGGCCGGTGGTCACGCAGACGGCCGCGATGCGGTTGTCGAGCCGTGCGTAGGCTTCGGCAGCCATCGCACAAGCCTGCTCATGGTGGTTGTAGGTGACCTTCAGGCCCTCGTTGTGGCCCAGTGCGTCGTTGAGGTGCATGGCGCCGCCGCCAACCACGGAAAACACGTCCGTCACCCCATGTGAAACCAGGAAATCCGCTACATAGTCTGCCAAACGCTGCTTCACAACAATTCCTCCTAACATTGATCCAGTCATTACAATGCAATCTTATTACCGAACGGCGGGTGATCGCCCAAGCCGTAAGTATTCCCGTTATTCGGCATTAAGCCTTCGAATAGCTGCGACAATCACATACCCCAAAAGTATAATCAGTCCAATCTGCACACGAAGGGAAGTAAAAGAAAAGCTGTCCGATATTTTATTAAACACTGGCAGACAGGCGATACTGATTACAAAGCCCACGAAGGGACCGACGTTGTCCCGGGTAAATACCGCTTCTTCATTAAAGAACATTACCGCGGGCAATATCAGGAAAACCGTGCCGTAGATACCCTGGTTGCTGAGGAGAATCATGCCGAGAACACAGCTGAGGACCTTCTGCCACTTCTTTTTCAGAATCACACCGCCGACGATGCAGAGCAGGAACACAACGCAGTTGCTTATCTGCGCCGTCTTGTAATAGAGCACCTTGGACAACTCGGTGTTCGTACACCGCTCTATCACATTGATGACGGAAACAAAGATTTTGTCAAAAGAGGTGCCGCTATTGTTTGCCACAACCAATCCGGCGAAGCCCCGGATCTGGTTTAAACACATGGGAATATTCTTCAGACCGTTTTTAAACGCCAAACAGGGCAGCACGAACAGCAATACACCGTAGATGACGGCGCGAACAGCCTCCTTCCAGCGCCTGTCATAGAGCAGCAGGATACCGATCAAGGCAGGATACAGCTTGAGATTGGCGGATACCGCCAGGCTGAGCAGCGCCAGCTCGCGCACCCATCGCCTGGGTGAATCGTAGCTGACCGCGAAGAACAGGGCTGCCGCCATCGACAGTATGATGATATTGCCCCGCTCCACGGCATACGCATAGGCATAGCTGAGTATGAATGTCAGCGCATACAATCCTCGCACACGGAGGCCGTCGTAGTTAACGATGATGATATAGGTCAACAACGACACGCCGCAGAAAATGAACAGAAACAAGAACTCCGTCGGCATCCATGCGCGATAGTCATTTTCGCTGCGCCTCATAAAGATGTTGCTGCCGTATCCTCCCACGGTCCACCGGGCTTTCTGTTGCTCGGGAACCAAATGGTATATGCCTTTGAAAAACAGATTTGCCAGCGGCGGATAAATCGTTCCATACTGACCATAGGGATCGTTGGTATGAACATAATGCACGCTGTTGAAGAAGTCCATGCCCGTATCTGCGTAGCTGAAATAGTTGACATCGCTGGGGCGGAAAAAATATTTCAGCCACGGGTCGCCCTTTGCGAAACAAAATACGCCGATCACAGACATGAAGCTGATCGAACAGATCAGGAAAAACAGTATGGCTGGCTTCATCGCGTGCCTTGGCAGCGGATGTCTCTTCAGGATGATACAGAAAAGGGCGGTGATTGCGCTCAGCGCGATCACAAGACCAATGAAGGTAGGGAGAATCGAGTGTTTATAACTGAGCCAGTAACAGATGCAACCCGATTCGCGGAACTCATCGTCCACATAGTACCCGACCGGACTTTTCTGATCTATATACAGCGCGACTGTATTCGTGCCCTGATAGGTATCGACGATCGTGACGGAATACTCGCAGTTCTCCTTGAACGTGTAGGGCGTTTCCAGCTTGAATCCCCGGCCTTCATTGTCGTTCAGGATCTCCGTTCTGATCCTCCAGGACGCGACGGGGTTATCCTCCTCGCACAGCCTGATGATCAATATCCCCTTGTTCTTGCGCTGGTAGGTGCCGAAGCGCAGGGAGAGCATTTCGACCGTTTCGTTGGGGATGACGTTAATGACCTGCCTGATCACCTTCTTGCTTTTCATTTCAATGGGTAAATTTGTTTCAGGCTCACGGGAAAACTCATTCGGATTGGCGCCCAGGACCAGCTCCACCATGGGCGTGAACAGGAAAGAAAACGTGACGATTGCAACGATGGCGATAAGAATCAGGGCAATTCGCATTCCGCTACCCTTTTTTTTGCCAGACGGAATATTCGGAGACATTGAAACCCGCTCTTCCATTGTCATCTCCCCACGGCCTCCCTGATCACCTTCGCCATATAGTCGATCTTCTCATCGGTCATGCCGGGATACACGCCCACCCAGAAGGTATTCTTCATGATGAACTCGGTGGCGTCGAGGCTGCCGGCCACGCGATAGGTGTCGGTGCCGCGGATCTGATCGAAGCAGGGATGCTTGATGAGGTTGCCGGAGAACAGAAGCCGGGTCTGGACGTTGTGCTCCTCGATATAGCGGGTCACCGCGTTGCGGTCCAGGCCGCTGCCCTCGCGGACGCTGATCAAAAAGCCGAACCAGGAGGGTTCGCTGTTCTCGGCGGGCTCGGGCAGTATCAGCTTATCCTCCGCGTCCCTGAGCGCGGCGCGCAGCCGGGCCCAGTTGTGGCGGCGGCGCTCGATGAAGGAGGGGAACTTCTTCAACTGCTCCACGCCCACGGCGGCCTGCATGTCGGTCACCTTGAGGTTGTAGCCGAAGTGGCTGTACACGTACTTGTGATCGTAGCCCTTCGGGAGCTCGCCGTACTGGCCGTCAAAGCGATGGCCGCAGAAGTTGTCGCGGCCCGAGGGGCAGATGCAGTCGCGGCCCCAGTCGCGGAAGGAGAGTATCAGCCGGTGAAGCTTCGGGTTGTTGGTGTACACGCAGCCGCCCTCGCCCATGGTCATGTGGTGCGGCGGGTAGAAGCTGCTGGTGCCGATGTCGCCCCAGGTGCCGGTGAAGCGGGTCTCGCCGTCGATGGTGTACTTCGTGCCCAGCGCGTCGCAGTTGTCCTCCACCAGCCACAGGTTGTGCGCCTCGCAGAACGCCTTGACCGCCTTCAGGTCGAAGGGATTGCCCAGTGTGTGGGCGATCATGACGGCCTTGGTCTTTTCGGACAGCGCCGCCTCCAGCCTGGTCACGTCGATGTTGTACTGGGGCACCGTCACGTCCACGAACACCGGCACCGCGCCGTATTGTATCACCGGGGTGACGGTGGTCGGGAAGCCGCAGGCCACGGTGATCACCTCGTCGCCCCGCCTGATCTGACGCTCGCCCAGCTCCGGCGCGGTCAGCGTCATGAAGGCGACCAGGTTGGCCGAGGAGCCGCTGTTCACCAGATGGGCGTACTTCACGCCGATCCACGCGGCGAACGCCTTCTCGAACTGATCCGAAAAGCGCCCGGTGGTCAGCCAGAAGTCCAGCGCCGCGTCCACCAGGGAGCACATCTCCTTTTCGTCGTAGACGCGGGAGGCATAGGAGATCCTGTCGCCGGGGACAAAGGGCTTCTCCTGCTCCGGCTTCTTGAATTCGTTGTAGTATTCCGCCACCATGGCCCTGATCTGTTCGCGGGCCTCCGCTTCATTTTTCCACTGCATTGCTGTACACTCCTGTCGTCGTTTTATCCGAGAAACGTCTTGATCTCCCGATCCATCTCCGCCGGGATATCCCCGCCGTCCAGCCAGGTGCGGGTCCAGGCGCAGGTCATTTCGATGGTCGTGTCGATGTGCCAGGTGGGCTTCCACCCGAAGACGGCCTTGATCTTTGAGCAGTCCAGCTTGAGGAAGTTCGCCTCGTGCGGGCCCTGCTTATCCGCGAGGTTGACCCACTTCGCGCCGTGTCCCCAGTGGGTGACGAACAGGTCCGCCAGCTCGCCGGTGGTCACGCAGTCGCACTCGTCCGGGCCGACGTTGTACCACCCCGCCAGGGAGGGGTTCTCCCACTGGCGCCGGGCGATCATCAGGTAGGCCGTCACGGGCTCGAGCACGTGCTGGTAGGGGCGGGTGGAGTAGGGATTGCGCACGACGATGTCCCTTCCGTCCTTCACGGCGCGCACGCAGTCCGGTATGATGCGGTCGTTGGCAAAGTCGCCGCCGCCGATCACGTTGCCGGCGCGGGCGGTGGAAATCGCCGGGGCGCCGTCGCCCTGGAAGAAGCTGTTCTTATAGCTGTGGGTCGCCAGTTCCGAGCAGGACTTGGAGTTGGAATAGGGGTCGTAGCCGTCCAGCATCTCGTCCTCGCGGTAGCCCCAGTGCCACTCCCGGTTCAGATAGACCTTGTCGGTGGTCACGTTCAGAAAGCTGCGCACGCAATCCGAGCGGCGCACGCACTCCAGCAGGTTCACCGTGCCCATCACGTTGGTCTCATAGGTATACCTGGGGTCCTTGTAGCTGTCGCGCACGATGGGCTGGGCCGCCATGTGGATGACGATCTCCGGCCGCGCCGCGTCAAAGGCGGCGGACAGTGCCTCGAAATCCCGTATGTCCCCGATGACGCTGGTCATGCGGTCCTCAAGCCCCGCCATCTCAAACAGATTCGGCGAGGTGGGCGCCTTGAGGGAGTAGCCCGTCAGTATCGCCCCGGCGTTGACCAGTATGCGGCTCATCCAGGCGCCCTTGAAGCCGGTGTGCCCCGTCAGGAACACGCGCCTGCCGCTGTAAAAGCTCATATCATTCATCAATCCGACCACACCTTCCAGGGCGCCTTGCCGCTGTTCCACAGTTTTTCCAGCATATCCATCTCGCGCTTGTTGTCCATGCACTGCCAGAAGCCGGAATGGGAGTAGCTCATCAGCTGTCCCTCCGCCGCCAGGCGCTGCAGGGGTGCGCGCTCAAACACGGTGTCGTCGCCCTCGAGATAGTCGAACACCTTCGGCTCCAGCACCATGAAGCCCGCGTTGATCGGCGCGCCGTCGTTGATGCTCTTCTCGCGGAAGGCGTGCACCGCGTTGTCGCCGCCGATGTCCAGCACGCCCTTTTGCTGCTCGAGTATCACCGAGGTCAGCGTCGCCAGCTTGCCGTGGCTTTTGTGGAATTGAACCAGCTTGTTGATGTCCACGTCGCACACGCCGTCGCCGTAGGTGAGCATGAAGGGCTCGTCGCCCACGTAGGGTTGCACCCGCTTGATGCGCCCGCCCGTCATGGTATGCAGGCCGGTGTCCACCACCGTCACCCGCCAGGGCTCGGCGTGCTGGTTGTGGATGATCATCTTGTTGCCCTGGGTGAAGTCAAAGGTGATGTCGCTGGTGTGCAGGAAGTAGTCCGCGAACCACTCCTTGATCACGTGCTGCATGTACCCGGCGCATACGATGAAATCCGTATAGCCGTAATGCGCGTAGCCCTTCATGATGTGCCACAGTATCGGCATGCCGCCGATCTCGATCATGGGCTTGGGCTTGTACTGGGATTCCTCACTGATCCGCGTGCCGAAGCCGCCGGCGAGCAGGACAACCTTCATGGTTCTGATCTCCTTTCAGCTTGTGTATGGGATTATCGCACGGCCTCAATATACCGCCCCACCGCGTCCCTCCAGTCCGGCAGGGGCTCAAAGCCGCAGGCGGTGAGCTTGGTCTTATCCAGCCGGCTGTTAAAGGGCCTGGCGGCCTTGGACAGGCCGTACTCGGCGGTGGTGACGGGGATGACGTTGACCTTCATGCCCGCCTGGCGGAAGATCTCTTTGGCGAACTCAGCCCAGCTGATGTAGCCGCCCTCGTTGGTGGCGTGGTAGTAGCCGTACTTATCGGTTTCGATCATGTCCACGAGCAGGCGGGCCAGGTCGAGGGTGTAGGTGGGCGTGCCGATCTGGTCGTTCACCACCCGGAGGGTGTCGTGGGTCTCGCCCAATTTGAGCATGGTCTTTATGAAGTTCTTGCCGTTCAAGCCGAACACCCAGGCGATGCGCACGATGAAGAACTTCTCCACCAGCGCGCTGACGGCCTTCTCGCCGCCCAGCTTGGTCTCGCCGTAGACGTTGAGCGGCGCGTAGGCCTTGCAGTCCGGCTGCCAGGGCGCGGTGCCCTGCCCGTCGAACACGTAGTCGGTGGAGATGTACATCATTTTGAAGCCCAGCGCGCGGCAGGCCTCGGCGATGTTGCGCGTGCCGCCCTCGTTGATGGCGCGCACCTTGTCCCGGTTCTCCGCGTCCTCGGCGGCGTCCACGGCGGTCCAGGCGGCGCAGTGGATCACGGCGTCGGGCCGGACGGCTTCAAGCGCGCGGCGCACCGCCTCTGTGTCGGTGATGTCCAGCTGCACGTAGGGCATCGAACACACCGCGCTTTTATCCTGTATGCCGCTGTAGGCGGGGGCGATGTCGCTGCCCACGCCCGCGTGGCCGCGTTTATTCAGTTCATTCATCACGTCGTGGCCCAGCTGGCCGCCGACGCCGGTGACAAATACCTTCATTGCGATCACCTGTTCCCGTACATCTTCTCGTAGTAGTTCTGGTATTCGCCGGAGATGATGGTCTCCCACCACTCCCGGTTGTCCAGGTACCAGCGGATGGTCTTTTTGATGCCGTCGGCGAACCTGGTCTCCGGCAGCCAGCCCAGCTCGTCGTGGATCTTTGTGGGGTCGATGGCGTAGCGCATGTCGTGGCCCTTGCGGTCCGTCACGTAGGTGATGAGGCTCTCGGGCTTCCCCAGTTCTTTACAGATCAGCTTCACGATGTCGATGTTGCGCATCTCGTTGTGGCCGCCGATGTTGTACACCTCGCCCACGCGCCCCTTGTGGAGGATCAGGTCGATGGCCTTGCAGTGGTCCTCCACGTACAGCCAGTCGCGCACGTTCAGGCCCTCGCCGTACACCGGCAGGGGCTTGTCGTTCAATGCGTTGACGATCATCAGCGGGATCAGCTTCTCCGGGAAGTGATAGGGCCCGTAGTTGTTGGAGCAGCGGGAGATGGTCACCGGCAGGCCGAAGGTGCGGTGATACGCCAGCACCAGCAAATCCGCGCTCGCCTTGGAGGACGAGTAGGGGCTGGAGGTGTGGATCGGCGTCTCCTCGGTAAACAGCAGGTCCGGCCGGTCCAGCGGCAGGTCGCCGTAGACCTCGTCGGTGGACACCTGGTGGTAGCGGGTAATGCCGTGCTTGCGGCAGGCGTCCATCAGCACGCTGGTGCCGATGACGTTGGTCTCCAGGAATACGCCAGGGTTCTCGATGGAGCGGTCCACGTGGCTCTCTGCGGCGAAATTCACCACCATGTCGGGGTGCTCCTCCTCAAACAGCCTGTCGACGCCCTCCCGGTCGCAGATGTCCAGCTTCACGAAGCGGAAGTTCGGGTTGTCCATCACGGATTTCAGCGTGGACAGATTGCCCGCGTAGGTCAGCTTGTCCAGGCACACGATCCGGTAATCCGGATGCGCCGAGAGCATGTGAAAGATGAAGTTCGAGCCGATGAATCCGGCGCCGCCGGTGACGATGATGGTCATACGTACCTCTCCTAACTATCAGATTTCGCCGTATACGAAGTTGCAGTCGCTGTCCTCGAGCAGCGGGGCGGCGGTGTCCTTCTGGGACAATAATTCCTCCCTGATCTCGCCCCAGTCCACGCCGATGGCGGGATCGTTGAAGCGTATGCCCCGGTCGCACGCCTTGCTGTACAGGTTGTCCACCTTGTAGCAGAACTCCACGTCCTCCGTCAGGGTCTTGAAGCCGTGGCCAAAGCCCCGGGGGATCATCAGCATGCGCTTGTTCTCCGCCGAGAGCTCCACCGCCACCCACTGGCGGTAGGTGGGGCTGCCCCTGCGCAGGTCCACCGCCACGTCCATCACCGCGCCGCGGGTCACGCGCACCAGCTTGGCCTGGGCCATGGGCGCGTTCTGGAAGTGGATGCCCCGCAGTATGCCCTTCTGTGCGGAGTAGGACTGGTTGTCCTGCACGAAGTCGTAGCGCAGGCCCAGCTCCTCGAAATTGCGGGTGGACCAGGTCTCCATGAAATAGCCCCGCTGGTCCCCGAACACCTGGGGCTCGATGATGTACACGCCGGGGAGCTTCGTCTCGATCTTTTTCATCCGTAGCGCACCTTCTCTGTATAATGTGAGGGCTCGATCATCCGACGCGATAGTCGGAAAAATCAAGCGTCAGGTTAGGGTTGTAGCAGGGGTCCGGGGCGCCGAGCGCCTGCGCCCAACGCTGTTTGAACCGGGCGGCGTCCTGCGGGTAACTCTTCGATTCGACGCCATAATCCAGCGCGAAGGCGTTCGACGCGCCGCCGACAAACAGCGCGAAGGGCGTGTAGACGTTCCGGCAGCCGGATTCCGAAAGCCGCAGGCAGAGGTCCGCGTCGAACAGCGCGTCGCCGTATTCGGCGTCAAAGCCGCCCAGCGCCTCAAATTGCGCCCGACGGACCATCATGCACTCCGCCGATACCGCCGAGACGTTCCCCACGACGGCGAGCTGGCCGAAATAGCCGTTGTTTTCAATCTCCGTGCCGAAATGGGAGCGCCCGATGAGCCGTTTCCCGCCGAGGCCCAGTATGAGCCCGGCGTGCCGCAGCGTGCGGTCCGCGAAATAGGCCTTGCCGCCCACCGCGCCGATGCGCTCCCGCATGGCGAGCATGAGCATCTGCTCGACCCAGTCGTCCCTTTCAGCGGCCAGCTCCGCGTCGAGCAGCGCGACGCAGTCCCCCCGCGTCGCACGAATCGCTTCGTTGAGGCGCGCGGCGCGGTTTTCCTGCGCGCAGCGCAGCCAGTTGACCTGCGGAAAGCGCCTGCGCTCCTCGTCGGTCGGGTCGGCGTCCAGCACCACGGTGAACGCGGCGTTGCCGTAGAGCGTGTGCGCGCGGAGCGCCTCGAAGCGGTCCGCCGCGGCGCCCCGGTCCTGCCCGACCCAGTCCAGTATGATGTCCACGGTCCAGTTCCGGTCGACGGGGTACCACACGTGGTACATCGTGGGGTATTCCGGCACGCTCTCCACGAACACCTCCGTCTTCCGGCGCGCGGAGAAGAAATTCCGTATCGCGTTCTTGCCCGCGTCGATGGCGTAGGTCTTCGTGTCGATGTCCGACGCCACCGAGGTGGGGTGCGAGCGCCAGAAGTACAGCACCTTCGGGATGTGGACCACCTTCTGCGCGCAGTCCGTCAGGCGCAGTATGATGTCGTAATCCTGGCTCCCGTCGTAGTCCTTGCGGAATATGCCGGACCGCTCCAGCAGCGACCGCCTGAATACGGACAGGTGGCAGATGTAGTTGTTGGAGTACAGGCTCTCCGGCGAAAAATCCGGCTTGAAGTGGGTCGCAATCAGCTTGTGCCTGTCCGGCGAGGCGAACACGACCTCGTCCGAATAGAGGAAGTCCGCGCCCTCGGCATAGATCGCCTTGGCGTTTTCATAAAGCGCCGAGGGATGCAGCAGGTCGTCGTGATCGAACAGCGCGATATAGTCCCCCGCGGCCATGGCGATGGCGGCGTTGGTGTTTTCCGATATGCCGCCGTTGCGCTCCAGCTTTTTGTAGACGATCCTGTCGTCCCCGTCGGCCAGCGCCGTGCAGATGCGGCCGACCTCCCCGTGGGAAGGGTCGCTGCCGTCCGCCAGGCAGAGCTCCCAGTTGGCGTAGGTCTGGTCCTGCACGGACTGTACCATCTCCCTGAGGAAGCTCTCCGGCGTGTTGTACAGCGGCACGACGACGCTGAATTTGACCGTCCGGGGCAGGGACTTGTCCTGCCTTTGCCGGGCGGCCGCCGCGGGGTCGTCCAGGGCCTTCATGAGCCGCTTCCGGGCGGCGCGGGTGTTCAGCGCGCTGCGGATCTTGTGCGCCAGGGCGGCGAATCCGCAGTGGCGCAGATAGGCGAGCAGCCCCCAGGTCTTCCAAAGCAGGCGGTTCTTGCGGGCCAGCCCGCGCAGCACCTGCTTTATACGGATGCGCTCGCGCTCCTCCTCCAGCGCCTCGTAGGCCGTCTGGAGCGTGGCGTACAGGTTCTTGTTCTCCGAGAGCAGCTGGTCGTTGTCCCTGATCAGCTTGGGCAGCTGCCCGAAATCGTCGATGGAGAACACCACGTTCTGCCGCGCGCCGGGGATCCTGGCGAAATAGTCCAGCTTGTAGATGTCCGGGGAGATGTACTCCAGGAACGCCAGCTCCATCTGGTGATACTGGGCCTCCAGCGCCTCGCCGATGCCCAGGCGCTCCAGCAGGGCCCTCTTTTCCGCCTCCGAAAAGGCGTTGAAGGCGGGGTCCAGCATCAGGGAGCGATACGTCAGAAAGCTCAGCGGCAGCGGAAAGGCCTGCACCCACTCGTAGTCGATGATGGTGTAGCGCCCGTCCGGTCCGCAGAACACGTTGTCGAAGTTGAGGTCCGCGTTGGCGGTCACCAGCGCCGTCGAGCCCTCGACCTCCGGCACGATGCCGTAGAAGCGCCTGAAATCCTCCCCCGCCTCGAAGGGGCAGGTCTCAAAGGCCTCCGTCAGCGCGTCCTCAAACGCCCTGACCGCCGCGAAGTAGTCCTCCGGGGCCATTCCGGCGAGGCGCTCCGCCAGCGTGGGGTCGGTCAGGAACGGAAAATCCACCGATCCGTCGGCGTTTTCCCGGCAGGGGATCATGTCCACCCGGCCACCCGGCTTCAAGGAATTTGTCAGCTTGTCAAGGTTGGTTTTATAGCGTTTGATATGATCCGCGGCGGCCCGTCCGACGGCGAGCTTGCGCACCCATCGCCGCTCCCCGTCTGTCAGGATCAGCGTCTGCTGGCGGTATTCAGGCTTGCGCTCCACGGAGGCCTTGGAAAAGATCACCGTCTGCCTCATGATTCTGCCCTCTTTGTCATCCTGATCAGGAAGGAGTTGGAGAACTCGGGGAAGAGCCCCGCCTCCAGTATCGCGTCGAAGGCCCTGCCCTCGTCGAACAGCGTGATGCGGTCCGCGTCAAAGTTCTGCCAGTTGCGGTTCAATTCGCCCTTCTGGGGCAGGTACTCGTCCGAAAAAATCTTCACGGGAAACTTGTAGTCCGGATAGGGGTAATAGAAGAAGCAGTCGAACCCGCACTCGCCGGCCAGCTCTAAAAGCTCGCGCCGGCTGAAGGTGCGGGGCCCCTCCCTATGGGGATAGCCCTCGATGCCCTCAAAGAACCGCCCCGTGTGATCCTCCTTGCAGCCCGCGAAGTACTTGAGGCCCAGCTTGTTTTCGATGGCGACCCACAGCGCCCCGTCGTCCGCCAGCCTGTCCCGGATCATGCCGAGGATCTGGTGATACGGCTTTTCGGCATCGGAAAAGACGCCCGCGTATTCCAGCACGCCGATCAGCGTGATGTGGTCGAAGCGTTCCTCCATCCGGGGCAGGATCTCCTCGCTGGCGCCGACCATGATGGTCAGGTCGTCGCAGTCCTTGTGGCGCGTGGCGTTGATGCGGCTCCTGCGCAGGGAGAGGTCGACCGCCGTCACCCGCGCCCCCCTGCCCAGCAGCGCGCCCGTCACCGCGCCGCAGCCGGAGCCCAGCTCCAGCACGCGCTGTCCCGGCAGTATCGAGATCCAGTTCAGTATGTTTTCCCGGATCGGGGACAGGTGGTACAGTATGGGCCAGGACGCCGTGCGCGTCGTGATGACGGGATAATCGCTCTCCGGGGTGACGGTGACGATCTGCAGCAGCCGGTTTTCCGTCTCATCCCCGTCGCTGTACTGGTCCTGCTGGTGATAATAGCGCGTATCCAGCGCGACCGAGCCGATCTTTTCGCTCATTTGTCCATAGTCCTTTCAATATAACGCCGATTCGTCACTCCACGTGCACGTCGTCGTAGGCGATTTTGGATTCCACGTCGAACACGCCCACCGTGTTGTGGTCCGCCATCACCTGGACGTGGCAGGCATCGTAGAGCCGGTGATAGGCCACCAGCTCGCCGTCGATGTAGCCCGTCATGCCCAGGGAGAGCATGTACTGCCCGCCCTGCAGCGTCATGCGCTGCGTAAAGGTGACCACGCCCGTCAGGCCGGGCTGGGCGTATTCGATGCCCTTGTCCTCGTAGAGCGTGTTCGTGCCGCACAGCTCCGTGCCCTTCAAATCGCGGATGGTAAAGGCGAATATCGGGTGGTCGATGGGCCGGTTGATGCGGAAGCGGTAGAGCACCGTGAAGGTCTCGCCCTTCATCACCATGCTGGAGATCTCCCCGTGGCTGTTCATGATGCCGAAGTCCACGATCTCCCCGCTGAGGTCGCCGTAGGACTGCACCTCGGGGTTTTGCAGCATGCTCGTCTTCCACACCCTGTCCGCGGGCCACTTGACCGCCCGGTCATCGTCCCCGAGCGCCTGCGCGACGTCGGGGAGCTCCACATCCTCGCCGGTATAGGTGAGGTTCCGCTCGCCCTGATAGTGCTCCACCATGATCTTGCGGTAGATGTCCACGACCTCCTTGCACGGGCCGACCGCGACCTGCTCACCCTTGTTCAGAAGCAGGCAGCGGTCGCAGTATTTGATGACGCTGCCCAGGTCGTGGGAGACGAAGAGTATCGTCTTGCCCTGCTTTCGGAACTCGTCAAACTTGTGGTAGCACTTGGTCTGGAAGAATATGTCGCCCACGCTCAGCGCTTCGTCGACGATGAGCACGTCGGGGTCCACGTTGATCGCCACCGCGAACGCCAGCCGGGCGAACATGCCGCTTGAGTAGTTCTTCACCGGCTGGTTGATGAAATCGCCGATGCCCGCGAACTGCTTGATCTGCGGCACGCGCCGGTCCATCTCCTGCCGGGAGAAGCCCATGATCTTGCCGTTCAGGTAGATGTTCTCCATGCCGGTGTAGTTCATGTTGAAGCCGGCGCCCAGCTCCAGAAGCGAGCTCACGTGCCCCTCCATGCGCACCGTGCCGGAGGTCGGGCTCAATACCCCGGTGACGATCTTCAAAAGCGTGCTCTTTCCCGAGCCGTTGGTCCCGATGATGCCGACGCATTCCCCGCGGCGCACCGTCAGGTTCACGTCCTTAAGCGCCACGAACTCCTTGTGATAGTTCCGCCGGGTGAGGGAGATCGCCTCAAGAAAGCGGTCGAACTCCCGTTCATAGGTATTGTAGACCTTGCCGATATGCTGAATGTCAATCGCAACGTTGTCGTTCATCGCCGTCACCTCAAATCACGTCCGCGAAGTGCGCGCTCAGGCGGTTGAACACCCGCCGACCGCCGAAGTACAGCGCGCCGGTGATCAGCCAGAACACCGCAAGCTCCCCGGGGTCGTTCCAGAACCACGTATCGCCCATGAAGCAGGTCCGATAGCCCTGGACGAGATGATAGATCGGATTGATTTTGAATATGGGCCAGTACTTCTGGGGCGCCATCTCCAGGTTCCACATGATCGGGCAGGCCCACACGCCGGCGATCAGCATGATCTCGATGGCCACGGTGAGGTCCTTGAAGAACGGCTGGCACGCGCAGGCGAGCCGGACCAGCGAAAACGTGAAGATGTAGGTGGCAAAATAGTAGTACGGAAGCTGCAGTATATACACCTTGATCGGCAGGCCCCACAATAGATACAGCACAAAGATCAGCGCGATGAAGAAGGTGTGCACGATGAAGGCGGAGGTCACCTTCACATAGGGCAGTATCGAGATATCAAAGCGTATGTTCTTGACCAGGAAGGAGTACTCCGAAAGCGTCGTCACGCCGGAGGAGAGGCCCTCCTGGAACACGAACCACACGATCAGCCCGGGCAGCATCCACAGAGAATAGGGATACATGGAGCCCACCGGCGTGGCCCTGGCGATGAACGAAAACACGAAGATGTACACGCAGGCCATCACGATGGGGCGAAAAAACGCCCAGAACACGCCCAGCTGGGAATTGGCGTACCTGCTCATGAAGTCGTTCTTGGCCAGCGACGCGATCAGCATAAGCCGCTTCCAGTATGCCCGCAGTCCTTTTCCCATCGCTTCCACCTCAGTAGCGCACCTTTCCTTCCGCCACAGCCTTCAAATGCTGCCCGTAGGGGCTCTTGCCGTAGCGCGCCGCGGACTCCAGCAGCTTTTCCTTGGTGATCCACCTGTTCTTGTAGGCGATCTCCTCCGGCGCGGAGATCTTGATGGACTGGCGCTTCTCGATCATGCGCACGAAGTCCGCCGCGTCCACCAGGCTGTCCATGGTGCCGGTGTCCAGCCAGGCAAAGCCGCGGCCCAGCAGCTGCACGTCCAGCATGCCCTTTTTCAGGTACATGTCGTTTAACGTGGTGATCTCCAGCTCGCCCCGGGCGCTGGGCCTGACCTCGTGGGCCATGGCCGAGACCCCCTGGGGGTAGAAGTACAGACCGGTGATGGCGTAGTTGCTCTTGGGTTCCTTCGGCTTTTCCTCGACGGAGATGACCTTGCCGTCTTCGTCGAACTCCACGATGCCGAAGCGCTCGGGGTCGTTGACGTAGTAGCCGAACACCGTCGCGCGCCCGTTCTGCTCCGCGTCCCAGGCGGCGGTGCGCAAAAGGCTGCCCAGGCCGTTGCCGTAGAATATGTTGTCGCCCAGCACCATCGCGCAGGCGTCGTCCCCGATGAATGCCTCGCCCAGCAGGAATGCCTGGGCCAGCCCGTCGGGGGAGGGCTGCACCACGTACTGGAGATTGACCCCGAACTCGCTGCCGTCGCCCAGCAGGTGCTCAAAGCGCGGGGTGTCCTCCGGGGTGGAGATGATCAGTATGTCCCGTATGCCCGCGAGCATCAGCGTGGACAGCGGATAGTCGACCATCGGCTTGTCGTACACCGGCAGACGCTGCTTGGATGTGACCATGGTCAGCGGATACAGCCGCGTGCCGGCGCCGCCGGCGAGTATGATGCCCTTCATAAAGTACCTCCTGATGTCGTCAACGTAGTATTCGCCCCAGCACTTTTTTTGCCGCGACGAACGGTGTTTTAAAGCCGTAGCGTTTGAGGATGTCCGCCGCGCGCAGCCGGACGTTGTGCAGCTTGAGCATTTTCAGGCTGTTGCCCGGGATCTGGCGCAGTCGAAGGTCCTCCGTCAGCGGTGTAAGGTCGCGCCACAGGGCGTCGGCGACGGCGTCCACGTTCAAAGGCCCGGCGGCGCAGGCGCAGCAGCGCTCGCGGCAGGCCTCCCGCGCCTCGCGGTCGTCGATCAGCGCGCAGATGGCATCGTACCATTCCTCCGGCGTGTTCGAGCAGAACCGCCCGTACAGCGCCCGGTCCGGTATGCGCGTGTAGGGCATGCAGTCGGAATAGATGCCGACGATGCCCGCGGCGGCGTACTCGCAGAACTTGTTGTAGTGCTTGCAGGCGTTGAATTCGGACGCCGCCAGCGGCGCGAGGCCGATGTCCCACGCGCATGCGTCGAGGGTTTTCCGGTAGACGTCGTAGGAATCGCAGTAGGGAATGTGCCGGGCGTTCAGCGCGGGGATGAAGTCCGGCTTCGCGCCGAAGAACTCAAAGCGCACCCTCTCGCCGTACCGGTCCCTGACGCGCAACAGCGCCTCGCGCAGCAGCCTGTCCAGGTCGCCCTTGCGGTCGATGGAGCCCGCGAAGCCGATTTTGACCGGCCCGGACGAGTCGTGGGCCGCGTAGGGCACGGGGTCGAGCGCCGGCTCCTCGGTCATCAGCGCCACGCGCCCGTCGCGGGCGTACTTGTCGGCCAGCAGGGGCGAGGGCGTGAGCAGCGCGTCGCTCTCCCCGATCATGCCCAGTATGTTCTCCCGCACCTCCGGCTGGGCGTAGAAGGCGGCACTGGACACGTCCGGGGAGATGTTCAAAAGGTCGTCGTCCAGTATGTAGATCACATACCGGCCCGAGCGGTGGAGCCGCCTGGCGATCTGCAATTCGTACCAGCTGTCCAGCCGCCCCAGCACCGCGATCTCGGCCCAGTTCATGTCCGCGACGCTCAGCGCCATCTCCTGCACCGCCCGGTACTCGATGATCCCCCGCTTCGCCAGCGATTCCAGCTGGCAGTGGCCGCACAGCCTTATGGAGGGGATGAGCTCCCGGTACACCAGCAATACGCGCCGAAGCGCCTTGTTTTCAACGTTGTTCATCATATCTGTCCGCGGGTGAAGCCACCCGCCCGTATCTCATGTGATTTACCCCAGCGCCGCGAACCCGAGCTTGCGCTGTATGCCGTGGATCAGGCCCATGTGTTTGAGATAGAAGAAAAGCCCGCTGCGGCTTCGGGCGAACGCCTCGAGGAACGCGGCGTCCCCGTCGTTCAAAAGCCCCGCGTAGGCCTCCGTAAAGGCGCGGGCCTGGGCCTTCTTGGCGGCGATGGTCCGCTTGACCTCCCGGACGCGCCCGAGGCGGTTCACGACGTACCCGGCGCTGTTCACGTTCTTCGCGCCCACGGCGTTGTCGACGTGCTGCCGGTAGGCGCCCAGGGGTTCGTCGATGTACACGATATGCCCGAACCGCGCCGCCGTGGCCGCCAGCCACCAGTCGTGCATGATGATGCCGGATGCGTCCCCGCGGGGACAGCCCAGCCGGGCCAGCGCCCGGTTGACGCCCATCGCCCCGCCGGTGACCACGTTCTGCATCAGTATGCTCCGGTAGTCGAAGGTCTCAAAATACTGCCCCTGATAGCGCATCAGCGAGGGCGCGAGGGGGGTCAAGGCCGCGTCCGTGGGGGTCTGGTCGCTGAACACCAGCACCGGCGCGTCCGGGCCCCATCGCGCCGTCGCCTCGACCAGCGCCGCGCGCGTGCGCTTCACCTTGTCCGGGTACCACACGTCGTCCTGGTCGCAGAACAGCATGTATTCGGCGTCGCAGGCCGCCATCAGGGCAAAGAAGTGGTCCCGGGCGCTGCCGAAGCGCCTGCCCGGGGGGCGAACGCCGATCCTCTCCGGATACCGCCGGGCGTAGTCCGCGATGATCTCCGGCGAGGCGTCCTCCGAGCCGTCGTCGGAGACGGTCAGGTGCCAGCGCCCGTCCGACTGGGCCAGTATGGAATCCAGCTGCTCCGGGAGGTATTGTTCGCCGTTGTAGACGGCCAGCAGTATCTCCACACACTCATTCATGGGCCTTCCCCCGCCGCCTTCCCGCACGGTTGCCCAGCATGCGCGAAACGCAGTTGAGCCCGAAGGCGATCCACTCGATGATGCTGCCCCGCTTCAAAAGCTGCCCCGACACGGCTTTCACCATGCGCATGCCCTCGCCCATCGCGCCGGAATCGGGAAACCGGTCGGCGTAGCGGGTCAGAAACGCGCCCACCCGCCGGTTGCGCGCGTACTCCTGGCGCAGCGTGAAGTCGTGGGAGTGCCACACCCGCGCCGAAGCGCGGTAGCCGAGCTTCCAGCCCGCGCGGAGGAAGTCCGCCGCGATGAGCATGTCCTCGTTGGTCTCGATGGGATGGGCAAACCCCCCGACCGCCGCGTAGGCCGCGCGGCGGTAGGCCGCGCACACGTCCGAGAGCAGGTAGGCGCGGATGCCCAGCCGGGAGATGTCCGCCGCCGACCACACGCGGCTCTCGTCGGGATACCGGAACGCCCGCACCAGCTTCTCCCTTTCGCTGGCCTCCGGGTACGCCACCTGGCGGGCGCACACCGCCGCCACGCCCGTATCCTCAAAGGGCGCGAGCAGCTCGGCCATGCAGCTTTCGTCCATGGGCAGGGCGTCCTGGGTCATCAGCACCACAAACGGCGTGCCGCACGTGGCAATCGCCATGTCCCGGGTGCCGCCGTGGTCGAACGCACATCTCTCGATCTCCATGACGCGCACGCCCTTGAGCTGCCTCACCCGCCGGGCGGTGCCGTCGTCCGACTGCGAATCGACGACCAGTATCTCCTCCGGCGGAAACGTCTGTCCCCGCAGCGCCTCAATCAGCCGCACGATCGCGGGGCCGGCGTTCAGCGTCGGTATGATCACCGTGTAATTTTCCATCTATATCCAAACTCTTCGGGGGAATACAAACAACGTCAGCCGAGTGCGCCTTTGGGCATAGCGATACCTTCCGAACGCAATCGGCTTTTTCAAAAGACTGTTCATCCGGCCTTCCACGCCGCCGAAACCCCAGCGTCCGCTTCCGACCGAACCTGTGCCGGACCGCCCGCAAAGCCGGGCGTCCGACGGGGCCCGGCGCTCTTTTGCATTCTGCCAAAAGCGACAGAATCCTCCAAAAATCGCCTGTTATCACTACATTTCTAAAGCTGAAACCCCAACATTGATTATATCATGCAGCGCCTGAAAAGTCCACAAAATACCCAACTCTTTACGAATTCGTACCACCGTGATTACGATTGCATAATTATGCCGATACAAGCCTTTGTACGGGCATAAACAACCCCCGGCATCCGTAGGGACGCCGGGGGTTTTACTTGCGAAACGGCGATCAGAACTTCAGGCTGTTGAGCTTGATGCCGGGGCCCATGGTGCTGGAGAGCACCGCGGAGCGGATATAGGTGCCCTTGGCGGCGGCGGGCTTGGCCTTGATGATGGCCTCCATCAGGGTGCGGAGGTTCTCATTGAGCTTCTGCTCGTCGAAGGAAGCCTTGCCCACGGGGCAGTGGATGATGGCGGTCTTGTCCACGCGATACTCGACCTTACCGGCTTTGATATCGTGCACGGCCTGGGTGACGTTCATGGTCACGGTGCCGGCCTTCGGGGAAGGCATCAGGCCCTTGGGGCCCAGCACGCGGCCCAGGCGGCCGACCTGGCCCATCATGTCGGGGGTGGCGACGACCACGTCGAAATCGAACCAGCCGCCCTGGATCTTGGCGACCATATCCTCGGCGCCCACGAAATCGGCGCCGGCAGCCTCGGCCTCGGCGGCCTTGTCGGCCTTGCAGATGACCAGCACGCGCACGGTCTTGCCGGTGCCATGGGGCAGGACCACGGCGCCGCGGACCTGCTGATCCGCGTGGCGGGGGTCGACGCCCAGGCGCACGGAGATCTCGATGGTCTCGTCAAACTTGGCCTTGGCGGTCTGCTTGACCAGCACGACGGCCTCTTCGGGGTCGTACTGCTTGCTGCGATCGATCAGCTTCAAGCTGTCGGAATATTTCTTACCCATTTTCATGAATACATCCTCCTTGTGGTCAAACGGACGATGCGTCCTCCCACTTGTCTGTCAGGCTCAGTCAACCACCACAACGCCCATGGAGCGCGCGGTGC
>JAFRFY010000141.1 GCA_017434085.1 Clostridia bacterium | reverse complement strand
TCACGGCCACCGAAGCAGCCGCCGGACCCGCCCCCCGCGCCCGACGCGCCCCCCGCCGAGGACCCGGCGCCGGAAGGCTGAGCGGGAACCGCCGTCGCTTGACGCACGTCGTTTTCTACGGTATAATGGCAGCAGGAATAACAGAAAAGGAGTTATTTACCATGACCATCAAGGAATTGCGCAAGTCCCTGGGCCTCTCCCAGCCCAAGCTCGCCAAGGCGCTGGCCATCGGCGTTTCCACCGTCGGCGCGTATGAGATCGGCAAGATCAAGCCGAGCCAGAAGGTCATCGACCGGATCAGGGAGGTGTTCAACGTGGACCTGTCCCAGGCCGTCGAGGACGCCGTGGACGCCGTGGAGCCCGCCCCTGTCGAGGAAAAGCCCGCGAAGAAGCCCGCCAAACCGAGGAAGCCCGTCAAGGCCACCAAGGCGGAGAAGCCCGCGAAGGAAGAGAAGCCCGCGAAGGAAGAGAAGCCCGTGATCATCATACAGTCCCCGCTGGGCGGCGAGATCACCGCGGAGGAGATCCTCGACAAGACCGGCAACGTGGACAAGGTCTACGTCAAGGTGGACGAAAACGCCGCCTACTGGGTCGACGGCGACCAGAGCGGCGCGGTGAATCTGTGGTAAAGCCGCATATAAACAAGGCCGATTCCCCCACGATCGCGGGGGAATCGGCTTTATTTATCGAAACTACTCTCCTGTCAAAAATTCAAACCCGTTTAAGGCATCGTACAGCCTCAGCGCGCTCAGGCCGCCCAGGGAGCGATTGGACAGCACCGTGCCCGTGCGGAACAGAAGCCCCATGATCGGCAGACGGTTGACCACGTACATCTGCATGTCGGAAAAGGCGCTTTTGAGCACGGCCTCATCCCCGGCGGCGGTGGCCTGCTGCAGGTACATCTCCATGTTGTCGTTGCCGAAGCCGTTCAGGTTCAGCGTCGCGCCGCGCCCGAATATGGCGGACATGTTGGGCACCTCGCTCAGGTTGACCCCCACCAGCGCCAAATCGTAGCTGCGGGCCTTGATGTTCTCCCGCAGGCGGCTCTGGGACACCACGCTCACCCTGGCGTTGACGCCCACGGCCTCGAGATAGGCGGCGATCAGGTTGGCGGCGTTCTCGCGGATGGAGTTGGTCGATTCGTTGTAGGTCAGTATGGTCACCAGCGGCTCCCGCAGCAGCCGCCCCTCGAGCCGGTTGAGCTTGCCGTTGCCGGTCAGGTCGTACCAGCCCATGCTGTTCAAAAGCTGCAGCGCCCGCTCGGGGCTGTAGTAGTAGATGGCGGACTGGCTCTCGTACAGCCAGCAGGAGGGCTGCACGGGCACCTCGCACTGCACGGCCATGTCCAGGTAGGCGTTGGAGGCGATCACCGAGCGGTCGATGGCGTACATCACCGCCTGGCGCATGCGGATGTCGGACATGATGGAGCTGTCGCTGAGGTTTGGGATCAGCATCTCGTAGGTCAGCGTGGTGTAGTCCATGCTGGTCAGGTCCGCCAGCTTGCGGCTGAACGCGGCCTTGGGACTTACGGTGGCGACCATGTCGATCCGGTTGGTCTGCACGGCCTGTATGGCGTCGCCGGCGTCGTCGTAGCGCTTGAACAGTATGCTGTGGATGAGGGGCTGCTTCTTCCACCACAGCGGGTTGGCCTCCAGCCGGATGTTGTCCGCGTCGTCCCGCCCGATGTACCAGTAGGGGCCGGAGCCCCGGGGCACCGGGTCCGCGAGGGTGTTGTACTGCATCACCGGGAAGTTCATGGCGTACAGCGTGGCCATGCCCGCGGTCTGGCCGGTGACCTGCAGGGTGTAGATGTCGGTGGCCTCCATGGCGGAGATGGCCTGCAGCCGCCCGAAATAGGGGTTGTCCACGTAGGTGCTCATGAAGGTCTCCCAGCTGCGCACCACGTCGTGGGCGGTCATCTCCGCGCCGTTGTGGAAGGAAACGCCGGGGCGCAGCTTGAAGGTCCAGGTCTTGCCCTCGTGCTCCCAGCTGTCGGCCAGCATCGGCGCGGGCTTCATGGCGGCGTCCAGGTCCACCACGGACTCGTAGATCAGCTGGTTCATGCTGACCAGGCTGAGCTCGATGCAGCTGGTGGGGTTGATGGACGCGCCGGGGGGCGCGATGTAGCCCACGACCACGTCGGCGTTCTGCTCAAGGTCGCCGGCGGCCTGGTATTCCTCAATAGGGGCCTCGGAATCGTAGCCCATGGCGTCCACCATGGCCGGGTCGGCGGCGGTCAGGTTGCCGCTCAGATCGGTGGCGATGTCGCCCTCCCCCAATGCGGGAAGGGCCAGCGCGAGCGCGAGCAGCAGTATGAGGCTAAGCCGCGTACAGTTCGGTGTATTTCTCATAGTATTTCAGGACCCTTTGAACGTAGGTGTCGGTGGTGTCGTAGGGTATGACGGCCAGGTGCGCGCCGTCCGGGGCGTATTCGGGGTTTTGCAGCCACTTGTCCACCGTGCCCTGCCCCGCGTGGTAGGCCGAGGAGGCCAGCCGCATGTCCCCGCCGTAGCGCTGCATCAGGAAGCCCAGGTACCAGCAGCCGTAGCGTATGTTGGTCTCCGGGTCGAAGAGGCTGCCCTCGGCGTAGGTTTCCCCCAGCTTTCCGGCGATCCACTCCGCCGTGGAGGGCAGAAGCTGCATCAGCCCCTGCGCGTTGACGGAGGACACCGCCTGCGGGTCGTAGCTGGATTCCGCCAGGATCACGGCGGCCACGTAGGCCGGGGGGATGTCGTTTAATCGTGCGCACAGGCGAATGGTGGATTCGTATTCCATCGGGTAGTGCCTGATCACCACCTCCGGGGCGCGGTCGAACGCGATCCACACCGCCAGCCCCATAAGCGCCAGCACCAGCACCGCGACGGTTGCGATCAGGACAATGCGCCGCTGGCGGCGGCGACGTCTTTTTCTCTTCTTTGACATGGCTGTTCCTCGTTTATAGAGAGTGAAGAGTGGAGAGTGAAGAGTGAAGATGGAGAATGCCTGAGAACGTGCTTGTTTCTCAGCTTGATAAGTCCTTTTTCGCGGGAGCTATGGGTGGCTTTCCGGCAAGTAATGTGCGCGGCATATCATATCTCCACTCTCCACTCTTCACTCTCCACTCTATCTCTCACGCTTTTTTCTCCGCCTGCCTATACAGCTGCGCGAGCACCTGGCGGGTCTTTTCGACGGGCTGGTCGGTATTGACGGCGCAGGTGGCGCGGGCGTTGCGTTCGTCGGTGGACATCATGCTGTCGATGCGGGCCTCGGCCTGCTCGCGGGTGACGCCGTCCCGGGCGACGATGCGGGAGATCTGCATCTCCCGATCCACGTACAGCGCCCAGGTCTCGTCGCACAGCGCGTCCATGCCGGTCTCAAACAGCAGCGGCACGTCCAGTATCACGATCCTCGCCCCGGCCTCGGCGGCCTGATCCATGCGCTCCAGCATGGTGCGCTGCACCAGCGGGTGGATGATGGCCTCCAGCGCCCGGCGGTGCGGCGCGCTTGCGAACACGATGTCCCCCAGCGCCCGCCGGTTGAGCGTGCCGTCGGGGTTGAATACACCATCGCCGAAGGTCTCCCGTATGGCGGGCAGCGCGGGTCCGCCCGGCGCGGTGACGGCGCGGGACACCTCGTCGGCGTCGAACCGCGCCGCGCCCAGCGATTCCAGGTAGCGGGCGGCCTCGGTCTTTCCGCTGCCGCTGGAGCCCGTCAGGCCGATGACATAGGGCCTCTCACTTGCAGGCACGCCAATCGCCTCCAATGGAAATATCGGTCTTTAACGGTACGGACATGGGGAACACGTTCTCCATGCAGTCCTTCAACAGCCCCTTCACGGCCTCGGCCTCGTCGGCGGGGGCCTCGACGATCAGCTCGTCGTGCACCTGCATGATGAGCCGCGCCCGGTAGCCGCCGTCGCGCAGGGCGGTAAACACCCTGATCATCGCCAGCTTGATGATGTCCGCCGCGGTGCCCTGTATGGGGCTGTTCATGGCGCAGCGCTCGCCGAAGGCGCGCAGGTTGTAGTTGGAGCTCTGAAGCTCCGGCAGGTAGCGGCGGCGGCCCATCAGCGTGGCGACGTACCCCTGTTCGTGGCCCTTCTTCACCGCGCCGTCCATGTAGGCTTTGACGCCGGGGTAGCGCTGGAAGTAGCGGTCGATGAAATCCCTGGCCTCGTAGCGGCTGACGCCGATGTTCCTGGCCAGCGTGAAGTCCGATATGCCGTACACGATGCCGAAGTTGACGGCCTTGCAGGCGGAGCGCATCTGCGCGGTGACCTCCGAAATCGGCACGCCGTAGACCTCCGAGGCCGTGCGGGCGTGGATGTCCTGATCCTCGTTGAAGGCGTGGATCATGGTGGGGTCGCCGGAGATATGGGCCAGCACCCGAAGCTCGATCTGGCTGTAGTCCGCGTCCACCAGCACCCAGCCCGGCCGGGCGATGAACGCGCCGCGGATGGCCTTGCCCAGCTCCGTGCGCACCGGTATGTTTTGCAGATTCGGCTCCGAGGAGCTGATGCGCCCCGTGGCGGTGCCCACCGGATCGAAGCGCGTGTGGATGCGCCCCGCGGCGTCCCGCATGGGGATCAGCGCGTCGATGTAGGTGGACTGGAGCTTCTGGTACTTGCGGTACTCCAGTATCTTCGCGCAGATGGGGTAGTCGTCCGCCAGCTCCTCCAGCACCTCCTTGCTGGTGGAGATCTTCTTCTTGGGCGAGGGGATGTTGAGCGTCGTGAACAGCAGCTCGCCCAGCTGCTTGGGGGAGTTTAAGTTGATCTTTTTGCCCGCCATTTCGTCGATCTCGCCCACCAGCCGGGCGATGTGGGCCTTAAAGTCCTGCCCCAGCGCCCGGAGCACGTCGGCGTCCACCAGCATGCCCTCGGCCTCCATGCCCCTGAGCACGTAGCACAGCGGCAGCTCGATCTCCCGGTAGACCCGCGCCACGCCGGTCTCCTCCATCTGCCGTAGCTGCATGCGCGCCAGCCGACGGACGGCCGTGGCGGGGTGCTCGGCGTAGCCCTCGATCCCCTCCGCGGCGCACAGCGCCTCGGCGTCGAAGCCCGGGCGCTGGGGGTTCAGCGCGTAGGCGGCGAGCATCACGTCGACGATATCGCCCCGCACCGCGCCGATGTCCACCCTGAGCGACTTCATATCGTGCAGGTACTTGGGACAGTCCAGTTGAAGCAGCGGCAGCGCGGCGGCGCAGGCCTCCTCCTCCGACACCCCCGCCGACAGCAGGTCGCCCCCCAGGGGCAGTTGAAGCCGGGCGGCGTCGGTCTCAATGGTCAGGCTCTGCCCCAGGTGCAGCGCCACGTACTTCGCGCCGGTCAGTGCCATGATACGCTTCTCAAAGGCGGAAAGTTCCGTGATGTTTTCGACCTTCGGCAGGTCCTCCGCGGGGGCCTCCGCACGTACTGCGGCGACTGGCTCCCGGTCCCCGGCCACCTCCGCGAGCCTGCGGGCGGCGGCGTTCATCCGAAGGGATTTGAGCCGGGGCAGCGCGCTGGTCAGGCTGCCCAGCCGCCACTGGTCCGGCGCGACCTCGATGGGCGCGGCGCGGTCGATCTTCGCCAGCCGGTAGCTGAGCTCCGCCAGCGCCCGTCCGTCGATCAGCCGCTCCCTGAGCTTGCCCTTCTGCTCGGTCTCGGCGCTGTCCAGCAACGCCTGCAGGCTTCCGTACTGCTGGACCAGCTTGAGCGCGGTCTTCTCCCCCACCCCGGGCACGCCGGGGATGTTGTCGCTGGCGTCGCCCATCAGGGACTTGACGTCGATGAGCTGCTCCGGCGCGATGCCGTAGGTCTCCTTAATGTATTCCGGGGTCACGCGCACCGTGTCGGTGATGCCCTTTTTGGTGTAGAGTATGGTCGTATGGGGCCCGGAGAGCTGGAAGGAATCCCGGTCGCCGGTGACCAGCAGCGCGTCGTTGCCCATCTCCTCGCAGCGCATGGAGACCGTGCCCAGTATGTCGTCGGCCTCGTAGCCCTCGCGCTCAATGATGGCGATGCCCATCTGGCCGATCAGCTCGCGGATGATCGGGTCCTGGGCGCGCAAATCGTCGGGCATGGGCTTGCGGGTGGCCTTGTAGCCGTCGTACATGGCGTGCCGGAAGGTGGGCGCGTGCATGTCGAAGGCCACCGCCAGCGCGTCCGGCCGCTCCTCGTCGATCACCTTGAGAAGCATCATCACGAAGCCGTGCACCGCGTTGGTCGGCGTGCCGTCCGGGGCGCTCATCGGCGATTGCAGGGCGTGATAGGCCCGGTACATCAGGCTGTAGCCGTCCAGTATAACGATCTTCTGCGCCATGTGATTGTTCCCCCCGCGCGTTTTGCATAAAAGTTCAGCTTTGATTATAGCACAAAAAGGGGGAAAAGACAACATGGCGGGGGGAGGAGGCAATAGGGAATAGGCAATAGGAATGGCCGGGGAGGGAACAGGGAACAGGGAACAGGGAACAGGGAACAGGGAAAAGGGAAAAGGGAACAGGGAACAGGGAAAAGGGAACAGGGAACAGGGAACAGGGAACAGGGAACAGGGAACAGGGAACAGGGAAAAGGGAAAAGGGAACAGGGAACAGGGAACAGGGAACAGGGAACAGGAATAGCCGGGTTCCGTAGGGGCGATGCCCTCATCGCCCGGGGCACATCCCCGTCGCAGGGACGTCATTCATAGCGTCCGCGGGATATGCCCCCCTCAGTCAGCTGCGCTGACAGCTCCCCCTGCGCAGGGGAGCCTTAAGCTCCGTAGGGGCGCTATAAATGGCGTCCTTACGATAGGGTTCGTACCGACATAGCCCCTACTCCCTACTCCCTCCAAAACATAGCGCACCCCCGCCTTTCGGCGGGGGTGCGCTGTGCGCCGCTACCCCAGCGGCGCGAAGGTGATGCTTTCGGGGTCGATCTCGGTCAAACCGTTCTTCCGGTTGAACTCCCGCATGACGGCGTAGGTCTCGGCGAAGCGCGCGTCCATCTCCTCCTGCGAGAGGTTGAGGGCGAACGCCACGCTCTTGAGCACCACGGCGGGGCGGCGTTTGACGGTATCGCAGAAGCTGTTGAGCGCGCTTTTATATCGGCTCTGGGTGAGCTCCAGCTTTTCGAGATACTGGGGCAGCAGGGGCTTTAAGCGCTCGAACTGCGCCTCGATGGCGTTTAATATGTTCTCGCTCGTCAGGTAGGTGGACATGGCCTTGTTTAAGTAGGTCAGGAACCGGTCGCGCAGCGCGGGGTTGGCCATGAAGGCGTTGAAAAGCTGGGCGTTGGTGCCCTGGGCCATCAGCTCGAAGCCGTTGATGTCGGCGCGCATGGCGCGGTCCAGGTCGTAGATCACCCAGCGCCACTTGCCGTCGGCGTCGGTGTTGCGGTAGCGCTTGACGTTGACGGTGTCCGGCGGGCCGAAGAACACCTGCAGCGCGATGAACTCTATGAAGTTGTCGATGTCCACCTCGGCGGCGATGCGGTCGTAGACCTCCTGCGAGGCGTTGTCGTGGGTCTCCAGGAAGGTCTTGAGCGCGGCGTAGGAAGCGTTGGAGCCCTGCTTGACCTCGCGCCCGCTCTTGACCAGGTCCAGCGCGTCCTCCTGCCCGGCCCAGCCCTCCCGGCGGGCCAGCGAGTAGGGGCTGATGTTCTCCCGGATGTACATGGCGGAGTAGTATTCGCCGTTTAAGTAGCAGATGCACTCCTCGGCCTCCATGTACATCACGCTGGTGTTGGCGGCCAGGTGGGTCAGCACCGCGTCGCGCATGAAGGCGTACTTGTAGTCCTGGCCGGAGTAGCGGAGTATGAACGCCTCGTAATCATTAAAGGGGCGATTGTGGAACAGCGGGTAGCGGAATTTGTCGTCGCCGTAGCGGCCCCGGGCCATCACCTTGAAGCACTTGAGCTCGTAGGCGCGGGTGTTGCGGCCGTGCAGCTTGATGCCGCACTCCTGCGACAGCGCGGATTCGCCGCCGCCGGTGAACACCTCCACGTGGGCCTCGCGCTCCCAGTCCATCCAGAAGTTCGCGCCGCGGTTGTAATCGCCGTAGGGGAAGGTGGCCGTGGGGTGCAGGCCCATCACCATGATGCCGGTCTCGTCGCTGTAGAGCCCCGTGGGGTCGGACACCAGCGACACCACGTAGGGCGCGTCGGAGGCGGCCTTCACGTCGTAGAGGTAGCTCTGCGTATCCATGACGGAGGGCAGGTACCCGTCCCGGTACACCCGGGTGCGCAGTATGGTGGTCTTGTCGACGGGGATGGGCGTGCCGTCGTAGCGGGCGGAGGACGGGGTGGGGTCGGAGCAGTCCAGCGTGTAGTAGATGTCCCCCGCCTCGGCGGTGAGGGCCACGGAGAAGCTGTCGCCTGAGGCGTGCAGCCCGCCCTTCACCGAGTATGCCGCGCCGGGGGCGGGGCCTTTCAAAGCCCGGGGGCCGTTGGACTTGAGCGGCGTGCCCTCGGTGAAGTAGCCCGCGTTTCCGCTGTCGTCGCGCCCGAAGGCGACGCCCGGGTACTGCTGGGGCACGAACAGCGTGTCGAGCAGCGCGCCCTCCGCGTCGCACAGGCACATGGTGTAGCCGCCGTCGCCGTCGATGGCGAAGGGCGCGGACATGAAGCCGCCGGTCTTGCCGCCCGCTATGCCGGTCAGGAAGATGGCGGTGCGCTCCCCGGCGGGCAGCACCGTGCCCTCGGGGAACTGCCACTTGCGGGGGTGGCTCACCCTGTCGGAGATGCCCCAGCCGCTGAGGTTCACGTCCCGGTCGCCGGAGTTATACAGCTCGATCCAGTCGAACTTCTCATTCTCGGGCTCGGCCATGATCTCACTGATGTACACCCCGCCCGCGCGCTTCGACTGCCCCTCGGCGTCCAGCCGGACGAAGGCGTCGTAGGTGTTCTCCATGTTCGGCGTGGGGGGCAGCGCCGCCGTCCAGCCGTCGCCGTTCCACGAATACGCCTGTCCGTATTCCAGTTCGGGCAGCGTGACGGTGGAGATCATCGCGCCGTCTGGCCGGGAAAGGTATACCGTCTCCCCGGCGGAGAGCTTGAAGTTGGTGTGCAGGTGGGCGGGGTCGTCCCGGCGGTCCAGCCCGGAGCAGTGCACCGCCAGGCAGCCGCCCGCGGGCAGGACCGCGTCGGGGAACTGCCACTTGTAGGGGCGGGTCACGTTGTCCGTCAGCCAGTAGCCCGCCAGATTGACCGGGGCGTCAGTGCGGTTGCGCAGCTCGATGTAATCGTGATACGCCCCGTCCTCGTCCGGAAACAGCGCGCGGTTGCCGGTCACGGCCTCGTTGAGGGCCAGCTCGCCGGACTGCACCGTCATCCGCCGGTCGCTCACGGTGCTGTTGGCCTCCCCGGGGGTGGGCTGGGCGGAGGTCACCCACTCGCCCCGGGCGTCGCGGCACTGGGATTCGTCCGCCTCGGTGACGCCGAGGGTCACGCTGTCCAGCACGTTCTGGGCGGAGTCCAGCAGCGTGAGCGCGGTGTTGCCGGACTTGGGCAGCCGAAACGGCGCGTGCAGCTCGTTGGCGGCGCTCTTGCCGTCGCAGTAGACCAGCGCGAAGCCGCCCGCGGGCAGGGTCATGTCCGGGAACACGAAGGTCTTGTTGACCCGCGTATCCCGGATCAGGCACGCGCCGTGCAGGTTCACCGGCTCCGCGCCGGTATTCTCCACCTCGATCCAGCTCGAGGCTTCGCCCGCGGCGGTGGTCAGCGTGAGCACATTGTTGTTCTGCGCCTCGCTGATGCGCAGCGCCTGCTGAGGCTCAGGCGATTGCACGCCCAGCGCGCCGAGGCCGCTTCTGTCCAGCAGCCACCCGGCGACCAGCGCCAGCACGCAGATCAGCGCCAGAAGGGGGAGGAAGGTATTGCGCTTTGACATTAAGTATCCTTTCGGTTGGTGGTTTGATGGGGAAATGGGAAATGGGAAATTAGGAATTAGGAATGAGGAATGAGGAATGGGGGAATCAGACTATTCCTGTTCCCTGTTCCCTGTTCCCTGTTCCCTCCCGGCTAATCCTGAGGGGGCCACAATCCCGCGGACGCCATGAATGGCGTCCCTACGATAGGGTTCGTACCGACATAGCCCCTACTCCCTACTCCCTACTGCCTACTCCCTACTCCCTACTCCCTAACTCCCTCATCGCCTTATACCGCTGCTTATCCGCGTACATCAGGCCGTCGGCGCGGGTGAGGGTCTGTTCGACGCTCTTGTCGGTCCGGGGGTCGTACACGGCCATGCCCCGGGACACATTGACCTGCTCCCAGGGCTGGGAAGCGGACCGGTTATGCGCCAGCGACGCGCGGTCGAAGTCCCTAAGCAGCGCCTCCCGCGCGTCGTAGTCCGCGCCCTGGAGGATCACGGCGAACTCGTCCCCGCCCAGGCGGAACACGGGGCTCCGGGCGTAGACGGTGCAGATCATTTTGCAGGCGGCCTGCAGGTAGGTGTCCCCGCAGTTGTGGCCGAAGTGGTCGTTGATGTTCTTTAAGTCGTTGCAGTCGAACATCACCATGGCGAAAGCCGGCGGCGCCTCCCGCCCGGTCACCTGTATGAGGTGCTCCAGCTTGGCCACCGACGCGGTGAACGCGCCCTTGTTCTTGACGCCGGTCATGGCGTCGGTGTTGGCGCGGCTGTTCAGATCGCTGATGTGGAGCTTGAGGTGGTCCCGCATCTGCCTGAACGCCTGGGTCAGTATGCCCACCTCGTCCCGGCCGTCGTAGTCGAGCGCCACGTCGTAGTCCCCCGCCATCAGCTTTTTCGAGGCGGAGGTGAGGCGCAGCAGGGGCTTGGTCAGCGCGTTCATCAGCAATAGGGTCACCACGGTAAACAGCGCCAGTATCACCATCGCCACCAGGAAGATGAACAGCGTCAGCTGCCGCTGGGTGGCGTTGATCTCCGAGACCGGCGCGGTGACGGCGACCTTGTGGTTGTCGCTCAGCGTGGCAAACGCCAGCTGCCACTGCTTGCCGTCGCGGTCGTAGCGCACCAGCATGTCGCCGGTGCTCCTGCGCTTCAGAAGCTCCCGGTCCAGCTTGGGGTCCAGCGCGACGGCCTCGCCGCCAAAGGGCATGTCCGGGTGGTAGACCACGTTGCCGTCGCGGTCCATCAGGAAGGCGAAGCCGCTGTCGTAGACCTTGAGGGCGTTGATCTGCTCCACCATGGTCTCGAACAGTATGTCCATGCCCAGCACGCCCACGATGAAGCCCTGGTGGAATATGGGCGCGACGTAGGAGATGCACCAGCGCTCGCCCAGGTAGTGCGCCTTGTAGGGGCCGACCCACACCGGGCGGCTGCCCTTCATGGGCGTGAAGTACCAGGCGGTGTGCTCGGTGTCCTTGGGGTCCAGGTCCGAGGAGTCCAGGTCCGGCTGCTTGACGAAGCCGTCCTCGCCCACGTTCGACCAGAAGAAGCCGTGCACGTTGGAGCCGTAGTCGGCGTTGATGCAGTAGTAGTAGGTCACCAGGCCGTTGGTGTTGCTGGCGATGCTGGTGAAGGCCTGCTCCACCGCGTCGCAGTGCTGCTGCAGGGCGGCGTCCAGCCGCGCCGTCTCCTCCGGGGTGCCCAGCGTGCCCAGGAAGTGTATGTCGGGGTCGTCCAGCGATTCCTTGGCGATGAATATCGCCGTGTCCACGGACTGCTGCAGGCTGTCGAGGTAGGTGTTCAGCTTCATCTGCATGTTTTCGCTGATCAGCTTCATCTTTTCCGCGGAGGTCTTGTCGCTCTCGACGCCTATGGTGAGCACGCCAATGCCGCCCAGCGCCAGTATGCTGGTCAGTATGGCCGCGATGGTCACCGCCATGATCTTGGTGCGTATCGAGTGCATATCGACATCTCCTCGTCGTGTGTAAATGCCTGCCGTGTCGGCGGGAGGCTCAGCCCTTTTTCTTCACGAAGCGGTACACGGGCAGTCCGATGAGCGTGATGCCCACGCTCAGAAGCGACATGATCAGCGCCCGGGGGCCGGACAGGAAGAGCTGGCTGAATATCACGAACAGCCCGCTGAATATGGCCAGCGCCGGGATCACCGGGTAGAGCGGCACCCTGTACTTGCGCTCCCACTCGGGATGGGTGCGGCGCAGGCGGATGACGCAGGCGAACGTCATGGTGTAAAACACCCAGCAGGAGAACACGCCCAGGTCCGTGAGCAGGTCGAACTCGCCGCTTAAGGAATACACGCACGCCAGCGCGCCCACCAGCATCACGGCGTTGGCGGGCACGTGCCGGTCGTTGAGCTTCGAGAGGGTTTTGCTGCCGGGCAGGGTCTTCTGCACAGAGAGCTGGTAGGCCACGCGGGAGCCGGACATCAGAAAGCCGTTGCCCGCGCCGATCACGGAGATGATGATGCCCACCTTGATCAGTACGCTGCCGCCCTCGCCGAACAGCCGGGTGGCCACCGCGGTGGCGGGGGATTCCAGGTTCATCAGCTCGTCGGCGGGAATGACCCGCAGGTAGGCGATGTTGATCACCAGGTAGACCGCCATGATGATGGACACGCCGCACACGATGGCCCGGGGCAGGTCGCGGCCGGGGTGCTTCATCTCACCGGCGATGGTGCCCACGTTGGTCCAGCCCTCAAAGGCGAACAGCACCGCCAGCAGCGTGGAGCCCAGCACGCCGCCCAGGTTTTTGTCGGGCCCCACCATGGGCGTGAGCACGGAGCCGGTGTGGCTGCCCCGTAAAAAACCGAATACCATCAAAAGCACCAGCGGTATGAGCTTGCACGCCGTGGAAACCACCTGCATGCCGCCGGCGGTGCGGGAGCCCAGGCAGTTGAGCGCCACCAGCGCGGCGATCACCGCGATGCCCACAGGCAGGGCGAATTGGGGCCCGATCCACGCCGAGAGCTCCGAGCCCACCTTTACGCCGTAGCCCGCCAGGAAGGCAGGGTAGAATATGATCACCTGCATCCATCCGGCCAGGAAGCCCAG
Organism: Clostridia bacterium; assembly: GCA_017434085.1. Lineage (GTDB taxonomy): Bacteria > Bacillota > Clostridia > Christensenellales > Aristaeellaceae > UBA2862. The sequence continues at coordinate 1,791 of JAFRFY010000141.1, read as the reverse complement.
GCGCTCGTCGTAGGCGTCGGTCAGGTAGGCGACCATGCCGCCGGTCTTGGGGATGAGTATGGCGACCTCCGCGAAGGTCAGCGCCGCGAACAGGCTGATCAGCCCGCCGATGATCCAGGCGAGTATGCCCATGCCGGGCGCGCCGCCGGTGGCCTGATAGATGGCGTAGGGTTTGAAAAACACCCCCGCGCCGATGACGCAGCCCACCACCAGCGACGTGGCGGTCATAAAGCCCAGGTTTTTCTTCATTGTGCGTTGCGTTTCCATATTACGCCTCCTCGCGGCCAAAGGCCGCTGCGTACATTATAGCACGCCGCGGCCCGAAGCGCAATGGATTGGGGGCAGGTTAGGGAATACTGTCTGCAATCATGTCCGCCGTGTACAGCTTGTAGGCCAGCCGGGAGGGCAGGGGAGGCAGGGTGCGGTGATAGGTCGCGGTGCCGCCCGCGGTGGCGATGGCGAAGAACACCTCCCCCGGCACGCTGTCCGGGTTGTTGGGGTCCGCGTTTCCGAAGCTGCCGGTGACGCCGACGCCGATGTCCGCTTCGTAGGCCGCGCGGCAGGCCTCGGCCATGGCGGCGGCGGTCTGTTCAGAGTACACGCCATAGCGCTCGATGGTTTCCGCGGGCACCCCCTGCCGGACCTTGGCCTGGTTGGAGTAGGTGATGAACGCGCCCTTCATGATCTCGGAGGCGCCCTCCGTGTCGGTGATCAGCGACGCGACCTGCCCGGCGGTGCAGCTCTCCATGGTGGTGATCGTGGTCCCCTCCGCGATGAGCCTGCGGGTCAGCCGATCGTACTTTGCCCGCACCGAGGCCTCGTTGACCGCGGGGGAAGATATCGTTGTGCGTTGCATGAAAGCTCCTTTCGGTTCAGAGTGGAGAGTGGAGAGTGAAGAGTGGAGTTGCGGTTCAAATCCCTTCGGGATTTGTTTTGATTAACACGAATATTTCTATGTTTCAGCGATATGCCGTAACCCTATATCAAAGAAATCCGCAGGATTTCCACGACATCTCCACTCTCCACTCTTCACTCTCCACTCTCAATTCTTTCTATCATCTTACCGAGGACAGCGTTTACGGTCTCCTCCAGCGCCCCGTCCCCCTCGTGCACGGTGATGTCGGCGTAGCGGCGGTAGAGGGGGACGCGCTCGTCGTAGAGGTCTTTGAGGGTCTGGCCGTCGCGGAGCACCACGCCGCGCCCCTTGATGTCGTGCAGGCGCAGGGCGAGGGCGTCATAGGGCACCTCCAGGTAGACCACCCGGCCCAGGGATTTCAGGTGGACCATGCCCTCGGGGCTGTACACGGCGCTGCCCCCGGTGGCGATGACGCACCGGTCGGTTTGAAGCGACAGGCACGCCGCGGCCTCGGCATCCAGGAAGCCCCCGATGCCCCGCTGCGCGATGATCTCGCTCAGCTTTTGCCCCTCCCGGCGCTGTATGAGCAGGTCCGTGTCGATGAAGTCATACCCCATGAGCTTCGCCAACACCACCCCCGCGGTGCTCTTCCCCGACGCGGGCATGCCGATGAGTACGATGTTGGACATGGTTATGAAATTTCCTTCCGTGTGTCGTTGTACTTGATTATACCATTAGAACACATGTGATGACAAGGGGGCGCCGCGATTCAGTCGTTGCGAAAATAATTAGGAATTAGAGTGTGTTTCTAAAATGCCTGCAGCGCAATTACGGCGTCTTTGCCTGCATTTCTGCGTTGATTTCCCTTGACTTGCCGCCAGCAAGTCTGCGGAAAATCGCCTTGAAATGCAGGCAAATCCACTCGAAATTGCATC
>JAFRFY010000140.1 GCA_017434085.1 Clostridia bacterium | reverse complement strand
CCCACCAGCGCGCCCTGGGGCCAGGCCAGCACCGTCGCCATGCCCGCCAGGCACAGCGCCCCCGGGGGCCACAGGGCGTAGAGCCCCGCGCCCAGCATGCAGCCCAGCAGGTCGATGCCGGTGCGCTCCTCGGGCAGCAGGGAGCGCCGGTCGGGCCGCGTGGCCAGCGCGGACTTTAAAAACGGCGCGGCGGCCATGGCCGAGAGCGCCGCCGCCACCGCCTGGGCGGAGGGCCAGGGGAGGCCCCCGGCGAAGAACAGTCCCGGGGCCAGCGCCCCCAGGCCCGCCAGGGCGGCGCAGGTGACGGCGTCGATCCGGGCCCGGTTCGGCGAGCGGGCCTGTATCTCCGGCGCGCGGCGCAGCGCGGCCCGCAGTCGCCCCAGCCCCGGCTCCGCCAGGCTCCAGGCCAGGCTCCCGCCCAGTATCACCGCGCAGCCCACGGGGATGCTCAGGTTGAAGGTGTCCAGCGTAGCGTTGATCGACCCCAGCATGCAGCCTGTGAGCAGCGCCGCCGCGTTCCTGCCGGCCACGATGCCCGCGGCGAACAGCGCCATGGCGAACGGCGCGAGCGCCGCCATGGGGGTGAGCCGGACCACCGTGGCGCGGCTCAATGAAAAGGCCAGCGCGGCCAGCAGCAAAAACTGCAGAAGCGCCCCCAGCGCGGCGCGCACCGCGGCGGGATCGGGCAGAGGGGGCATGCGATCGACGGCGTGTTCCCGGAACGTCTTGAGCATCTGAATCTCCTCCTTTTTGACGTGGCATTATTTATGCGCCGGGGAAGATTCAAATGCCTTGATTTTCAAACGGAGGTATATTTTGTGCAAGACCGGCAAGAATAGGAACATCAAGCCGAAAAACGGCGTGAAAAAAGGAGTTGTTTAACATGCTGGATCGCACTTCCCTGGTATTGACCATCATCGGCGGCATCAACTGGCTGCTGGTGGGACTGTTCCGCTTCGACCTCGTGGCCTATCTGTTCGGCGGCCAGGCCGCCACCGTCAGCCGCGTGATCTACACCGTGGTCGGCATCGCCAGCCTTTGGTGCATTTCCCTGCTGTTCCGGCAGCGCGTTCCCGTGGAGGAATGAACAAATCGCCTCCCGACCCCGGGGAATCGAGGGGCGGGAGGCGGTTTTTTTCTATTTGTTTTTATTTCGCGTCATGCGGCGGCTGTTCGCGGATGTATTCCACCAGATCCCCGGGCTGGCAGTTCATGATTTCACACAACAGGCCCAGCGTCGTGGTCGTGATCGGACGATCATGCCGGATGCGCTGCAAGGTCTGGGCATCGACGCCTTCGTTGCCCAGCCTGTAATAGGATATGTTGTTTTTCGCCATGTATTCCCGCATCGGGCGAAAGGAAATCGGCATATATAAACCTCTTATACGGTATTATCTCTTTCTCAACGCATTGACCACCGTCATCACCGCATCGATATCGCTTTCAGTTAAGTCGGACACATGGATCACCCTCGAAGCATCCTTCCCTTTCAATAAGTAATCCGTGCTCACATTGAAAACCCTGCTCATTTCGATCAATACGTCCATGGAGGGAAGGCGATCTCCCGACTCATAATAGCTGACGACAGACCGCTTCACGCCTAATTGCTGTGCCAATTGCTGCTGTGATAATCCCTTGTTTACCCGAAGCTTTGCGATTCGGTCAGCAAATGCCAGTTTATCCATGATATCCACTCCAAGTCACAGTTACGCTCTCAGGAAACGAAAGGCCCGGGTTATGCCCCTTGAATTCAAGGGGCATAACCCGGGAAATATGCAACTATTGGCCCTAAGCCTCTTAGTACATGCCGCCCATGCCGGGGTTGCCGGCGGGGGCCGCGGGTTCGGGCGCGGGGATATCGGTGACCAGGGACTCGGTGGTGAGCACCATGGCGGCCACGGACGCGGCGTTCTGCAGGGCGCAGCGGGTGACCTTGGTGGGATCGGCGATGCCGCGCTCCATCATGTCGGTGTACTCGTCCTTGGCGGCGTCATAGCCGAAGGTCTGGGACTTGCGGGACTTGATCTTCTCGACGATCAGGCTGCCCTCAACGCCGGCGTTGGTGGCGATCTGGCGGACGGGCTCCTCCAGCGCGCGCAGCACGATCTGCACGCCGGTCTTGACGTCGCCTGCGGTCTCGGACATCAGCTTCTGCACGGCCTTGGAGGCGTTGAGCAGCGCGGTGCCGCCGCCGGGCACGATGCCCTCTTCCACAGCGGCGCGGGTCGCGGCCAGCGCGTCCTCGATGCGCAGCTTGCGCTCCTTCATCTCGACCTCGGTCGCGGCGCCCACGTTGATCACGGCCACGCCGCCGCTGAGCTTCGCCAGGCGCTCCTGGAGCTTCTCGCGGTCGTAGTCGGAGGTGGTCACCTCGATCTGGCTGCGGATGGACGCGATGCGGGCCTTGATCTCATCGGCCTGGCCGGCGCCCTCGACGATCACGGTGTTCTCCTTGTCGATCTTGACCTGGCGCGCGGAGCCCAGCATGTCGATGGTGGCCTCCTTGAGCTCCAGGCCCAGCTCCTCGGTGATGACCTGGCCGCCGGTCAGTATGGCGATATCCTGCAGCATGGCCTTGCGGCGGTCGCCGAAGCCGGGGGCCTTGACGGCCACGCAGGTGAAGGTGCCGCGCAGCTTGTTCAGAACCAGGGTGGCCAGGGCTTCGCCCTCGACGTCCTCGGCGATGATCAGCAGCTTCTTGCCCTGCTGCACCACCTGCTCCAGCAGGCCGATGATCTCCTGGATGTTGGAAATCTTCTTGTCGGTG
>JAFRFY010000139.1 GCA_017434085.1 Clostridia bacterium | reverse complement strand
GATGCAGTTTCGAGCGGATTTGGCTGCATTTCAAGGCGATTTCCCGCAGGCTTAGTGGGGCTAAGTCAAGGGAAATCAACGCAGAAATGCAGCCAAAGACGCCGAAAATGCGCTTCAGGCATTTTAGAAACACACTCTAATCCTGCTTTCTGCGGTAGAACCGCCCCGTCAGTGAATCGGTGCGCTGGGTGTTGATGAAGGCGTGGGGGTCCGCCTTGCGCACGTGATACACCACCCGCCGCACGTCGTCGCCCGAGAGCACCGTATAGATCATGGTCCTGGGCTCGTTCTTGTAAAGGCCCGTGCCCTGGAACAGCGTCGCCGCGTGATGGGTGTCGTCGCGTATGATGGCGTAGACCTCCTCGGGCATGCTGGTCACGATCCACATGGTGCGGTGCTGGTAGCGGTGGTAGAGCGTGTGGAGCGTCTGCGTGGTGCAATACTGGAATATCATGGAGTACAGCGCCCGGTCCCAGCCGAACAGCAGCCCCGCTACGCTCAGCATGACCACGTTGCCCCCGAGTATGATGTTGAAGGCGTCCTTTCCGCTCTTTTCCGCCAGGTAGATGCTGATGAAGTCCGTGCCGCCGGTGCAGGCGTCGGCCCGCAGGCACAGCGTCGCGGCGACGCCGTTGATGATCCCGCCGAACACGCTGTTGAGCAGCGGGTCGGTGGCCACCGTGAAGGAGGGTATGACGTCAACCAGCACGCTCGTGATCGCCACGGACAGCATCGACAGCAGGGCAAAGTGCTTGCCGATGTACTTGAAGCAGAGCGCGGCGGCGAGGCAGTTCAACGACAGGCTGAGCACGGAGTAGGGCGGGGTGAAGTGCGCGTAGCGGGTGCAGGTCTCCTGTATGAGCAGCGACAGCCCCGTGAAGCCGCCGGGAAACAGCCCCGCCGTGCGCACGAAGGAGCACAGGTTGACGGCGTACAGCACCGCGCCGGCCAGTATCAGCGCCAGGCGCCGGGGGAGGGGTTGCTGTTTCATGGTATCATCCTTTCCGGCTTTCGCTGAAGGGGAAGGTTTATGCCGTCCCTTCGCAGGAGCGCCCAATGGACCCCCGTCTGGCAACGATACGTCATGTTGTACCCGGCGGGCGGCGCATCGCCGCCCCTACGGGAGTGCGGCGATTTCGGACGCCATGAATGGCGTCCCTACGGGGTATTGTTCCATGCGGGCGATGGGGGCATCGCCCCTACGGCGGGGGTGGGCGCCTGCGGGCGATGGGGGCATCGCCCCTACGGCGGGCATGGGTGCCTGCGGGCGATGGGGGCATCGCCCCTACGGCGGGGGTGGGCGCCTGCGGGCGATGGGGGCATCGCCCCTTCGCTGCGCGCAACCCCTACTCCCTACTCCCTCAATAAAATCCCCGATCAGCAGGGGCCTGGCGTAGTAGTAGCCCTGGAAGCTCTCCACGTGGAAGCGCTTGAGGATATCGCGCATGCCCTCCGTCTCGATGCCCTCGACGCAGACCTTCGCGCTGAAGATCATGGCGAGGTCGGCGATATTCCGTATGAGCCGGCGGTCGATGTCGTTTTCCTCGATGCGGCGGACGAAGCTTCTGTCGATCTTGATGATGTCAAACGGTATCTCCTTTAGGATGCCTATGGAGGAGAACCCCGTGCCGAAGTCGTCCAGCGCCACCAGCACGCCCCGGGACTTTAAGTTGATGATCACGTTCTTCAAAAGCTCGAGGTCCAAAAGACGGCAGCGCTCCGTGACCTCAAAGCACAGGTGCTCCGGCGGGTACTCCAGCTCGTTCAATATGCGCAGCACCATGTCCACGAAGTCCGGCTTTTCGATCTGCGTGTAGGACAGGTTGACGTTGACGACGAACCCGGGGTTTTGGACGAGTATGCGCTTTGCCGCCAGCACCGATTCCCTGATGATCCATTCCCCGAGCTCCGGGAACAGCGGGTCCGACTCTAAAAGCGGTATGAACTGGTCCGGCGGCACCGTGCCGTACTGCTCGTTTTTCCAGCGCAACAGCGCCTCCGCGCCGATCAGCTTTTCGGTTTTCGCGTCCACCACCGGCTGGTAGAGCAGGTAGAAGCCCTCGTTGCCGCGCATGATGGAGGCGCGGATGGCGTGCAGCTTTTCGAGGCGCTGGTGGTTTTCCTCGTTCAAGTCGTTCTGGAACTCCACCAGGTTGCCCTGCTGGCGGAACTTGGATTCCTCGTTGGCGAAGTTGAGGCAGGCGTAGACCGTCTGGGAATCCACGTCGAAGCGGTCCACCCGCAGCGCGCCGCAGTGCAGATCCAGCAGTATCTTCCGGCCGTCCACCTCGAAGTCCTCGTGGAGGAAGGCGCGGAAGCGGTCGTAGTATTCCTGCATCTCCGCGACGGAGAGCGTGTTGCTGATCACCGCGAACTTCGTGCCGTCGATGCGGTAGGCGTGGCCCTTGTTGCCCGTATTCTCGAACACCTTTCTGGCGTAGCGCTGCAGCACGCGGTTTCCGAAGTGGTAGCCGTACATCTCGTTGATCTCCGAAAACCGGCTGATGCCGAACAGCACGACGCTGATCTCGGTGTTGCGCTTGATGCACACGTCCAGGTCCTCGAAGAAGCCGTACTGGTTCCGAAGCCCCGTCAGCGCGTCGATGTGCCCCTGCACGCCGTGATTTCGGATGGTACCGGCGAAGTAGTCCGGCTCGCCGTTCAGATCCCGGATCACCACGCCCCGGCAGGTGCACACCTCGTATTCGCCGGTCACGCGCATGGCGCGGTACTGCATGTCGTGGCCCGCGGCGTTGCCGGAGAAGATATCGTCGATGCCCTTGTGATAGGCGGAGCGGTCCTCCGGGTGGATGCGGTTTTCCCAGATGTCGCCCGCGCCGTACATGTATTCGGAGGGAAGCCCGAAGGTGTCCACGGCGTTCTTGGACCAGCGGGAGAAGTCGTACTTCATGTCGCACAGGTACACGTAGGTCCCGTCCGCGACCACCTCAAAGGACCGGAACAGGCCGTCCAAAAGCAGTCGCCGCTCCTCGCTGATCATGCGTATATTGGCCTTTTCCTTGTAGGAATGGCTCTCCTGCAAAAGCTTTTCCCGCTTGAGCCGCGCCTTTTCCTCGTACATCTGGTTGTCGGCGCGGTTGAACACGTCCTCGACGGAGCGGTCGCTGTTCGGCTGGAACTCCGCCAGCCCGGAGGCGATCACCGGCCCCTCGCCGATGCGTATGTTCTCCTCCACCTGCCGCCTGAGGCCGGCGACCAGGCTCTCCCGGCTGGCGAAATCCTGCCCCCGGAGCACGGCGACGAACTCGTCCCCGCCGATGCGGAACACGGGGCTGTGGTGGAACACCCGGCAGACCAGCCTGCAGGCGGACTTGATGAAATCGTCGCCCGCCTTGTGGCCCTCGGTGTCGTTGACGTGCTTTAGGCCGTTGATGTCGCAGACCACGATGCCGAAGGGGTCGCCGCCCTCGTCGATCAGCCGCTTGAGCTCCTTCTCCGTCTCGTGGTAGGCGGTCTTGTTCTTGGTGCCCGTCAGCTCATCGCGCCGGGCCAGCTGATTGGCCATGGACAGCGCCGCCAGGTGCTCCTTTTCCCGGCGCACGTCCTCCTCCCGGTTCTCCACGCAGATGATGAAATGGCTGTGGTCGGAGGAATAGGTGACCGTCATGCGGGTGTACTGCGTCCTTCCGGCCTTGATGACCATGCGGTAGTCCTCGGTCAGCTGCCGGCGGCTGTCCAGCTGGGAGATCAGATGGTCCCGGTCCAGGAACAGCCGTACGCGGTTTCTGTCCTCGGGGTGGATGAGCCTGCCCGCGTTCTTCCAGGCGGCGGCGAAGAAGTCCTCGCCCTCCTCCTGGATCTTCAATTCGCCGGATTTGCGCTTCGTGGAGAGCTCGGCGTACTGGGAGGTCTTGCAGTCGATGTATTAGATCAGGTCGTAGTGGGAGGCCAGCCGCTCGGCGATCTGGGTATAGGTGACGCTCTTCTTCTGGTCCTCCTTTAGCGCGAGGCTCGCCCGCACCTCCGAATCGATGTTCTTGATGCAGACGATGATGTGCTTTTTATCCCGGGCCATGATCTCCGTGTGCCGTATGTGCTTGACCTGGCCGTTCACCACCAGCCGCCACGCCATCGAAAAGGAGCTGCCGCCCTTTAAGTTGTTCAGCATCACGTCCTTGTAGTGCAGGCGCATCACCTTGCCCTGGTCCTCGGGGTGCACGTACTTGCGGATGCTCCGGCGGCTCTCGGCGAAGAAGTCGCTGCCGGTGGCGGGCACGTTCAGCTTCTTGTATTCGTCCGTCGAGGAGATTTCAACGTAGGTGTTGGTGTCGATGTCGATGTAGTACAGCGTGTCGTACTGCCCGGCGAGGCTGGCGGTGATCTGGTCGTAGATCTCCCGCTGCCGCTCGATCTCCTTCTCGTTCTCCCGCTGCCGGTACTCCGCGTCGATGTTCTTGACGCCCAGCACGAAGTAGTCCGCGTCGCCGTCCAGGCCGCGGATCAGCCTGAGGGCGTGCCACACCGGCGCGCCGTCGATCATCAGCCGGTACTCGATGCGCTGCATCGTGCCCTTCTTCATCTCGGCGAGGAGCCTGTCCTTTTGGATGTCGTCGATGAAGATGTGCTGGTCCCCGGGATAGACCACCTTTTTGCAGTCCCGGACGATGTCCCTGAAAAAGTCGTCGCCGCCCTGCTCCAGGTTGAGGGCGTGAAACCGCGGGTCCACGGAGTACCAGAAGTACTCGTTGGTCGCGGCGTTGACGTAGTACACGCTGGTGTAGTCCACCAGCAGCGCCTGGGCGATTTTTCTGAATATCTTTTCCTGTGTCGTCATAAGTCACCTCGCGGGATCAGCCGCGGTGGATCGCGCTGCTATCGATTGCAGTTTTATATAATGCCGATTGTCAGCCCTTTGGGCTGACGGATGGAGTGCACCAGCACGTCCTCGCAGGTGAAGGCGTCCTTGAAGTCGAAGTCCATCTTGCCCAGCAGGTCCTGTCTGAAAATAAAAACATTAACCCGAATTATACATTGCTATTATATATGATTTATCAGGAAAATGCAATTACTTTTGAGGTCCGCGGCACGGCATAAAACACCCCGACGCGCGCGGCATCGGGGTGCGATAATACAGATATGCTCTATTCCTCGGTGACTGTGATTTCTCCCGTCTCTTCGGGGATGGTCTCGGCGGCGAAGGACAGGCCGCTGTCGTCGTCCTCGGGGGAAACGGCTGGCGCAACCTGCGCCGCGGCGCTCGCGTCCTCCGGGGCGGGTTCGGCGGCACTTGCTTCGGCGGCGGGGATGTCCTCATACGCAGGCGCTTCGGCCCCGTCGGGAGAAACGTCCGCCGCGCCGTCTTCGGCCCGGGCGTCGACGGCCTCGTCCCCGGCTTGGGCGTCGACAACCTCGTCCGCGGGGGCCGCCTCCGCGTCCTCGGGGAGGGCGATCTCCATGGAGAGCCCCTCGTCCTCGGCGGTCACGGCCTCGGCGTCGAGGGCGGCGGCCAGGCTCTCGTCGGCGTCCGCCTCGAGCTTGGCGCTTGCGATCTCCTGGGCCTCGGCGGCCGGGGCGGCGGCGTTGACCGTCACGGGGACGCGCACCGTGCAGGCGTAGTCGTCGGCGGCGGTCACCGAAATCGTGGCCGTGCCGCCGCCCACCGCGGTCACGACGCCGTCGGGGGACACCGTGGCGACGCCGTTGTTGTCGCTTGAGAAGAGGAAGCCCTTGGTGTTGGCATTGGCGGGGGAGATGAGGGTGGGCGTCAGGCCGTGGGTCGCCCCCTGGTCGAGCGTCAGCGCGCCGGGATCGACGGCAAAGCCGGTGATGAATATCTCCGTGTTGTTGCCCGGATCGGAGGGATCGCGCTTGGCCTTTTTGCCGATCTTTTGGGGCCGTGGGGTGGAGAAGCGGCTGTTCTGCGCCACGATGACGTGCGTGCCCACGGGACAGTTGTAGTACACCCACGCGGCGCAGCCGCAGATGGTGCGTATGCAGCCGGAGGAGCAGTTCGTGCCGATGCAGTTGTAGTAGCTGGGGCGTATCGTGTTGTGGTTTTTACGCTTGTAGATCGGGCCGTGCAGGTAGATGCCGATCGACAGCTTGCAGGCGTAGGGGGAGTAGCCGCTGCCCCACTTGTGCCAGCGCTCCTTCTTCTTGAGGGTAAAGAAGCCCACGTCCGTCACGTTCTTGCGGCCCATGCCCGTGGGGTAGAGCCTGACCACGCGGGTCCATTCGCCGTTGTCGTCCCTGGCGAGTATGGCGATGGTGTGGCTGTTCTTGCAGGCGTAGATGATGTAGGGCAGGTTGTAGCCCGCCGGGGCGGTGATCCGCTGCTTGCCGTCGTCGATGACCCTGAGCTTGACCTTCGCCTTCTTCTTGTTGCGGGTGGTGACGGTGATGGTGCACCTGCCGGGGGTCAGCGCGCCCACGTAGCCGTTCTGGTTGACGATGGCGACCTTCTTGTTGGAGCTTTTCCATTTGAGCGTGCTCTGGGCGGTCTCGGGATAGAGGGCCGCGGTCAGCTGCATGCCCTGGGTGACGAGCATCGTCTGCGTGCCCTTCTTGTCCAGGTACACATTGGAGGGCTTGTAGGGGTCGATGACCTTGATCTTGACCTTGGCCTTCTTCTTGTTGCGGGTGGTGACGGTGACGGTGGTGGTGCCCACCTTTTTGGCCGTGACCACGCCGCCGGACACCGTGGCGACCTTCCGCTTGGTGGACTTCCACGTCAGCTTGCTCGTGGCGGTCTCGGGGTAGAGCGTGGCGTTGAGCGTCAGCGTTTCGCCGATTGACAGCGTGACCGTGCCGCTGCGGTCCAGTTTGACCGAGGTGGGCGCGCCGTCCGCAAGGGACGTGGGCGCGTCGACGGCCAGCAGCGCTATGAGCATCAACACCGATACGCACAGCTTGAGCATTCTCTTCATGATATTTCCTCCTGAATTATGTAATGGTTCTCATCCTGACAGGCGCGAAGCAAGGTCGTGTAGGGACAGTGCCGATCCTCCAAGATATTATAATTGTATCACAAATAATGCTAAGCCTCAACGAATTAATTAAGGTATTGTTGCAGAAAAATGGTCGAATTTGCTGTTTTTCCGTGGCGATACGGCATCAAAGCGCCCCGTCACAGGATATGACGCGCCGCCGTGCTTTATGACCGTTTAATCGTCTTAATCGTCCCGGTGAGACGCCCGCCAGCCCTTGAGCGCCTCGTTGATGCGCCGTATCCGCCGCCGGTAGATCCGGTACATGAACGCCCATACGGCGAAATAGGCGGCCACGGAGATGCCCAGTATCCACCAGGTCACCGGGTCCCTGAGGCTCAGCCAGCCCATGGCAAAGCCGACGGTGCACAGCGTGGCCATGACGACGCAGAAGTGCGTCAGCGTGCAGCGCATGAGCCCCCAGCGCTCCAGGGAGTAGATCGTGGCCGTGCCCATGTTGATCGCGCCCAGCGCGCCGCTGGATATCAGGTACAGCGCAAAAAAAGCCGTGCCGTTGCGCGCGCGGTATGCGTCGACGCCCGTGACCGAGAGTATGGCGATGCCGACCATCATGCCCAGTATGAAGCCGACGGAGCCCCAGAATGCCGTTTTTTTCCAGAATTCGTTCATGCTCCCGCCTCCTCACATCAGGCCCAGCGTCTGCTGGATCGATCGGACGTAGCGGCGCGCGACCCATGTAAAGGTGCCGTCGTCAAAGTGCACCTGTATGGTGCCGGACAGGCTGAAATCAAAGGAGGAGACCTTGTTTAAATTGATGATCTCGCTGCGGCTGATCCGGAGGAAGCGGTTGGGATTGAGCGACGCCTCGATCTCCGCCAGCGACTTGCGCGCGGTGAAGCACCCCCGGTCCGTCTGTATGACGAGCTTTCTGCGCTCGATGAACACGCGCATGATCTCGCGCTGGCTCAGCAGCGCGAGGGTTTCGCCGTCGTAGGCCGCGATCATCGGGAAGCCGCTGTCCACGCTGTTTTCGATGGCGTGCACGAGCTTGTCGATGTCCGGCGTCATGCGGTCGGTCTCGATGATGACCCTGGGTTCGACGCGGGCGGGATCTATCCTGATATCGATGTCGATGGTGTTCTTCATAAGGGTTCCTTTCGTGAAAGTCGGGTGAGACCATCCAAATCATACTCATTATATCACCTTTTCGCGGTCAATGCAAAAGATAAAAGCGGTCGCCCCCCTCGCCGTTTAGACGTTCAAAACGACCGTTCAGACAAAAAGGGTTGCATTATTGTTGGTTCTGTGTTAAACAATAAACATGAAGGCGCGCGGGTATCCGCCCGCGTCCGCGGTGCGGGGCGACCGACGCGCTTATGAGAGGAGAGATCGCATGAAGTATCAAATCAAGGGAGCGCCCATGCCGGCGGTGATCTGCCAGGTGGAGAACGGCGAGACGGTCATCTGCGAATCCGGCGCGATGAGCTGGATGACCCCGAACATGGAGATGTCCACCTCCGGCGGCGGCGCGGGGAAGATGTTCGGGCGCATGTTCTCGGGCGAGAGCATGTTCCAGAACCGCTACACCGCCCACGGCGGCCCGGGCATGATCGCCTTCGCGTCGAAGTTCCCGGGCGACATCAAGGCGGTGGAGATCACCCGCTCTTCGCCGGTGATCTGCCAGAAGGGCGCCTTCCTGGCGTCCACGGAGGGCGTGGAGATGAGCGTCCACTTCCAGCAGAAGATGTCCACCGGCCTGTTCGGCGGCGAGGGCTTCGTGATGCAGAAGCTGTCGGGCGAGGGGATGGCCTTCCTCGAGATCGACGGCTCGACCATCGAATACAACCTGGAGCCCGGCCAGCAGCTGCTCATCGACACCGGCTATCTGGCCATGATGGACGCCAGCGTGAAGATGGAGATCCAGAAGGTCAAGGGGCTTAAGAACGCCATGTTCGGCGGCGAGGGCCTGTTCAACACGCTGGTCACCGGCCCCGGCCGCGTCATCATACAGACCATGCCCATCCCCGGCTTCGCCGCGCTGATCGCCAGCCTGCTGCCCAATAAGCACTGATACAAGAGTGTGTTAATTGAAAGGAGATATACCCCATGAAGAAACTGCTTGCACTGATCGTGGCGCTGATGATGGCGCTGACCTGCGTGTCCGCCTTCGCGGACAACGTGTACACCAAGGTTACCGTGAACGGCGACCTCGCCAAGGGCCTGCTGTCCGGCTTCGGCATGCCCGAGGACCAGATGGCGATCGTCGATCCCGTCATCGCCTTGGTCAACGCGCTGGGCGTGAGCGTGACCACCGTCGCCGACGGCGCGCAGATCGACCTGGACCTCAACGGCAGCCCCGCCGTCACCCTGGGCTTCGCCGCGGATGAACAGGGCGCGAAGGTCGTCAGCAACCTGATCCCCAACTACCTGTTGACCGTGTCCCAGGAGACCATCGGCCAGCTGATGGAGCAGGTCGCGGCCAACATGCCCGGCGCCGGCGGCGAGGGCGGCATGAACATGGGCGCCATGATGGAGACCTTCGGCGGCTATTTCCAGCCCTGGTTTGAGGCGTGCGCCTCCGCGGGCCAGCCCGGCGACCCCGTGACCGGCGAGTACGAGTTCGAGGGCTACAAGTTCGACACCATGGTGCCCGTGACGGTGGACATGGCTGTCATCACCGAGGCCACCCGGAAGCTGATCGACGACCTGTCCGCGGACCCCGCGGCCATGGCGGCGATCAAGGGCTTTGCCCAGGGCTTCGCGCAGAACACCGGCGAGACGTTCGATCCGGAGAACTTCGAGGAGACCTTCAAGACCGGCATGCAGGAGTGGATGGCCCACTTCCCGGACACCGTGACCGCCGAGTTCTACGTCGACAGCACCGACGAGGACGGCATGCCCTTCTACCTCCAGGGCGAATCCGTGTGGGGCGAGGAGAGCGGCTTCACCTATTACATGCTGTTCGTGGAAGAGGGCAACATGGACATGGGCTACCAGATGACCGCCAAGGACGGCGACGAGGAAGTGCCCATGCAGGCCGGCTTCACCATGAAGGACGGCGGCATGAGCATGTACTTCAGCATGGGCGATATGTACATCGGCCTGGCCATGAACTTCTCCGGGGACGGCTTCGCCATGGACGTCTACTTCATGGACGCCGACAATCCCCTGGTGTCCGTCACCGTCACCATGATCGAGGGCGGTGAGCGCACCCTGGCGGTGGACGGCGCGGGCAAGACCACGCTGGCCGTCGAGGACGTGATGAGCGGCCAGAGCGAAGGCATCGAGGGCCTGGCGGGCGACTTCATGGCCAACGGCCTGGGCGCGCTGATGGGCACGCTCTCCGAGCAGGTTCCCGAGGTCGCGGGCCTGATGAACATGATGGCCGGCTGATACCGCGGAAGCGATCAGGAGCGCCGATCCCGTCGGCGCTCCTGCGTTAAGGGGGAATATCGACATGAATCTCAAGAAGCTCAACGTCATCATACCAATCGTGTCGGTCGGCGTGATGGTCGTGTGGTCCACGGTGGCCAACGACTGGAGCAAGAGCTGGCTGGCGGTGTTCGTCGGGGGCATACTGATGACGGTCCTCAACGTCATGGGCAAGAAGGACGACAAATAAAGGAGTGTGTGAACCGTGAAGCGGAGAATCATCGCCCTGGCGCTCTGCCTGCTGCTGGCAATGGGCGCGGCGCTCGCCGAGACCGCGGCGGGCACGAAGGTGTTCCGGCTGGGCACCTCGGTCTACACCGTCGAGATCCCCGAAAGCTATGTCGAGGGTGAGATCACGGAGGAGGACATGGCGGACGACATGGTGGCCTACATGGAGAGCCCGGACAGCCTGCTGGACTTCGACGTGTACCAGTTCGACAAGGAGGGCTACGCGGACAAGCTGGCCGATTTCGCCAGGGATGAGGCGGAGGAGTTCACCGCCACCGAGGTCGTGACCGACGGCAAGATCAACGGCATCGACGTCGCCTGGTACCGCGCCGTGGAGACCTACGACGGCGCGGAGTACACCACGCTGACCTACGTGCTGGAGGACGGCAACCAGTACGTCGAGATCGCCTTCTGGCTGGACGGCGAGAACGCCGAGCGGGAGGCGCAGGCCATCATCGATACGCTGACCTTTGTGACCCGGTGAACTGCTGAATAATCCATCAGGGAAGAAACTGGCTATGAAGACCTATTGGCGAAGCGCCCTGTTCCGGGCCGTGATCGGCGTGCCCCTGGGCATGACGGTGGGGCTTTTGTTCCTCCAGAGGCACGGCGGCTCCCTGCTGGCGTGCATGCTGCCCTCCGGCATCTACGGCGCGCTGGTGATGGGGGCGACGGTGGTGTACGACATAGAGACATGGAGCCTGACGCGCTCCACGCTGTGCCATCTGCTGATCGCGCTGGCGGGCTTCTGCGCGCTGGGCCTGATCCAGCGGTGGCTGGCCAGCGTGCCCCTGTGGATGCTGATCGTCTTCTTCGCGGCATATTTCTTCATATGGCTGATACAGTGGGGCGTTTGCTACCAGAGGGTGCGCCGCATGAACAGGGCCCTGCGCCGCCGCCGCTCCGGGAGCGCGCAGTGACGGCGGGGACGCGAAGATCATGAACATCGCGGACATCGACGTCGGCGCCCTGTGCACCTGCGGGGCGGAGGGATGAGCTCATATTATGCGTCGCGGGGATACCCTATGGGTATCCCCGCGGTGTTTTTTTGTCATCTGCGCGCGCAATCAGTCGTGCACTACGACCTTATACGGCTTGTCGGAATCCGTATCGACGGAGACCCTTCCGCCCGCGACGCGCAGGGTATAGGTGGCGGCGACGTTGCCCTTAAGGTCGGGGACCTTCACGGTGAGCGTGCCGTCCTCCGGCTTGAACACGTGCAGCTCCAGGCCGTCGGTGTAGTCGTAATCGGGCCGCTCCTCGTTGGCGCCCATGGGGATGACGCTGTTGGGCCGGGCCATCAGCGGCAGGGACAGGTAGCCGTGGGTCTCGCGCCGCCAGGTGTCGCCGGCGACGGTCTCGCCGGACAGCAGGTTCACCCACGCGCCCGCGGGCAGGTAGTAGTCCACATGCCCGTCGGCGTGCATCACCGGGGCCACCAGCAGGTTCGGCCCCAGCATGTACTGGGTGTCGCAGGTCTCGCAGGCCACGCTGTCCGGGTACTCGAACAGCATCGGCCGCAGCACCGGCACGCCTTTTTCGTGCGCCTCCACGGCGGCGGCGTACAGGTAGGGCATCAGCCGGTTTTTCAGGCGCGTGAACTGCTTCACGACCGCGTTGGCCTCCTCGTCGAACAGCCACGGCACCCGGTAGCTGGAGGAGCCGTGCAGCCGGCTGTGGGAGGACAACAGCCCGAACGCCGCCCAGCGCTTGTACACGTCGGCGGTGGCGGTCTGCTCGAAGCCCGCGATGTCGTGGCTCCAGAAGCCGAAGCCGGAGTGGCTGATGGACAGGCCGCTGCGAAGCGTCTCCGCCATGGACATGAACGTGGCGCTGCTGTCGCCGTTCCAGTGCACCGGGAATTTCTGGCCGCCCACGGTGGCGCTGCGGGCGAACACCACCGCGTCGCCCTTGCCGCGGCACGCCTCGAGGGTCTCGTACACGAACTTGTTGTACAGGTAGGTGTAGAAGTTGTGCATCCTCAGCGGGTCGCTGCCGTCGTAGTATTTGATGCCCTTCACCGGGATGCGCTCGCCGAAGTCGGTCTTGAAGGCGTCCACGCCCATGGCCAACAGCTTTTTGAGCCGCGCGGCGTACCACTCCCGGGCCGCGGGGTTGGTCACGTCGAGGATCGCCGTGCCGGGCTGCCACAGGTCGGTCTGCCACACGTCGCCGTTTTCCTTCATGATGAAGTAGCCCTTCTCCACGCCCTCGTCGAACATGTTGCTCTCCTGGGCGATGTAAGGGTTGAGCCAGCAGCAGATGTGCAGCCCCCGGGCCTTGAGCTTTTTGAGCAGGCCCTCGGGGTCCGGGAACACGTCGGGGTCCCAGGTGAGGTCGGTCAGGTGGTTCTCCTTCATCCAGAAGCAGTCGAAATGGAACACGGAAAGCGGGATGTCCCTCTGGGCCATGCCGTCGATGAAGGCGGTCACGGTCTTTTCGTCGTAGCTGGTGGTGAACGACGTGGACAGCCACAGCCCGAAGGACCACGCCGGGGGCAGCGCCGGGCGGCCGGTCAGGGCGGTGTACTTCTCCAGGATGCCCTTGGGGTCGCCGCCGTAGATGATGTCGTAGGTCATGGACTGGCCCTGCTGGCTGAACTGCACGCGCTCCACCTTCTCGGAGGCTACCTCGAAGCTCACGTCCGAGGAGCTCTCCACCAGCACGCCGTAGCCGCGGTTGGTCATGTAGAAGGGCACGTTCTTGTAGGCCAGCTCGCTGGCGGTGCCGCCGTCGCCGTTCCAGATGTCCACCACCTGGCCGTTCTTGACGTAGGCCGTGAAGCGCTCGCCCAGGCCGTAGACGCGCTCGCCCACGTCGAGGTTCAGCGAGTCGATCATGTAGTCCCTGCCCGTGGGCCTGCAATAGGCGTGGGCCATGGCGTGGTATTCGGATTCGGTGAGCAGCCTGTCGTCGCCCAGATAGCTGACCCGCCAGCCCAGCTCCGCCTTGCTGATCACGGCCTTCGCCCGGCCGGACTGGAAGACGTACTCGGCCTCGGTCTCGGTGATCACGGGCTTCACCGGGCATTCGTTCAGTTCAAAATACGGGCCCTTCTTCGCCGTGCCGCGCCAGTGCTCGAGCTTCACGCGGATCACGTCGGGCATCGGGGAGGTGAAGGTCACGGTCAGCGCCGCGTGGTTCATCACGCCGCCGCGGTGGCGCGAGGGCACCGACGGGGCGATGATCCTCAAAGCGTCCGCCGTGATCGTCGCGTCGTAGCTCTCCAGCGCGAAGTGCAAGTCGTATTCCGGCCTGTTCAGCCAGTAGCCGTTGGTGAATTTCATGGGGCAGTAACCTCCGTTTTGTAGTATCAGATATGGGAAGCTGTTGCGAGGCGGAATTGGGAATTGGGAATGGGGAATTGGGAATTACAGTTTGCGGCTGCCGCGCTAATAAGACCAATGATTTCATCAGAAAGAGCGGCAGCGGCTATTCATTCCCAATTCCCAATTCCCCATTCCCAATTACCCCTTGATCGCTCCCGCCACGACGCCGTCCACGATATAGCGCTGCAAGAACACGAACACGATCACGGAGGGCAGTATGGCGAGGACCATGGCGGCGAGGGCGTAGTGCCACTTGGTGTTGAGGGAGCCCACGAAGTTATAGGCCGCGAGCACCAGCGTCTTGGAGGCGGGGGAGCTGTTGACCATCAGAAGGGGCAGCAGGAAGTCGTTCCAGATCCACATCACGTCCAGCACCACCACCGTGGCGGTGACGGTCTTCAGAAGAGGGAATATGATCAGCAGGTAGGTCTGGAAGGTGGTGGCGGAGTCGATCATGGCGCTCTCGTCGATCTCGGTGGGGATGGACTTCATGAAGTTGAAGTAGATGAACGTGGCCATCGGGATGCCGAAGCCCCAGTACTGTATGCCCAGGCCCCAGGTGGTGCCGTTCAAGTGGATGATGTTCATGAATTTCAACAGCGTGATCATGATGGTCTGGAAGGGGATCAGCATCGGCGTGATGATGAAGGTGTGCAGCGCCTTGGTGACCGGGGTCTGGCGGCGGTCCAGTATGTAGGCCGCCATCGACGAAAACGCCACGATGCCCGCGATGCCGATCACGGTGATCACCACGTTGTTTAAGAACAGCCGGAAGTACTCCATCTTCTCGATGACGTAGGTGTAGTTGGCCCACTCCGGGTGCGAGGGCAGCGCCAGCACGTTGGTGAGGATCTCCTTGAAGGGCTTTAAAGAGTTGTCCACCATCAGAAACACCGGGTAGATGTACACGGCGGCCAGCAGGATCACCACGACCAGAAACGCGATGTGCGCCGCGCGCTTTTGGGCGGCGTATTTGGCCTCATACCGGGCGTCCATCACTGCTTCACCTCCCGGCGCTCAAATATCTTCAGTACGATCTGGGTCAGTATCAGCACGATCACGAAGAACACGATGGCCTTGGCCGAGCCGAGGCCGTAGTTGTTGTTCTGGAAGGCCTCGCGGTAGATGTCCAGCGTGGCGGAGTAGGTCGCGCCGCCGGGGCCGCCCTTGGTGAGCGCCAGTATGATGTCGAAAACCTTGAGCGAATTGGTCAGCGACATGAATATGCACGTCGTGATCGAGGGCCCCAGCAGCGGCAGCACCACCCGGAAGAAGCGCTGCCGGCCGTTGGCGCCGTCGATGCTGGCGGCCTCCATGATCTCGGTGGGGATGGCCTGGAGCCCCGCGATGTAGAGCACGATGTAAAACCCCAGCGACTGCCACACGCCCACCAGCACAAGGGAATAAAACGCCAGTCCCGCGTCTCCCAGCCAGCTCAAGTTCCACACCGCCCAGCCGGTCAGCTCGTACAGCTTTTCAAAGCCCTGGGTGAATATAAACTTCCAGATGAAGCCCACGATGGTCATGGACATGATGTAGGGCAGGAAGAACATGCCCCGCAGGAAGTTGGCCAGCCGGAACTTCTTCGTCAGCGCCACGGCCAGCGCCAGCGCCAGCACGTTCGAGAACAGTATGAACAGCGCCGAGTATTTGAACGTGAACACCAGCGCGTTGACAAACTCCGGGCTGCCCGAGGAGAATATCGTCTTGAAATTGAGAAGCCCGATGAACCTGGGGTTTCGGGAAATGCCGTTCCACTCCGTCAGCGCGTAAAAGCCGCTCATCACGAAGGGGATGTAGATGGCGATGAGCACCATCGCCACCGCCGGCAGCGTGAACAGCAGCGTGTCCCGCAGCGCCTTGCGGTTCATGGGGCTCATGGATCGCTTGTCCACGGCGCGACCTCCCTCCTTTGGGGAATTGGGAATTGGGAATTGGGAATTGGGAATTGCCCGCGTCCGCGCGACGGTTCAATACGCATAATCATCCAAGTGTGTGCATGCCGTAGGGGCGGCGACGCGCCGCCCGCCGTGAAGTACGCTGCGTATCGTACCCGGGCGGGCGCCGCATCGGCGCCCCTACCATGTTTCATGAAGCGATATCCGTTCTGAGACAGCCTCGAAGGTACGCGGGAACGTCGTCGTCGGCTTACGCGGCGGCGCCGTCCAGCTCGACCCACTTGGCCTCGATCTGGGCGCAGCAGGCATCCTTGTCGAGGCTGCCGCCGATGTAGGCCTGTATGGCCTCGCCCATGGCCTGGTTGAAGCTGTCGGAGGAGTAGCAGATGCTCAGCGCGCCCGCGCCGTCGGCGGCGGCCAGCTCAGCGCCCTGCTTGATGATCTGCATGTCGGCGATCTTGGCGTCGGTGATCGGCGGGATGACGCCGGCCACGTCGCAGAACCAGCTCTTGCCGTAGTCGCTGGTGTACCACCAGTTGACGAAGTCCATCACGGCGTCCAGGTTTGCGGAATCCTTGTTGATGCGCAGCGCCTGGTCGGAGCCGGCGATGACCTGGCTCTGGGCCGGGTCGTCGGTCACGGGGTAGCCCGCGAAGCCGATCTGGAGGGCGTCGTCGATGGAGAGCACGTCGGCCTCGACCCAGGGGCCCTGGCCGGTGACCATGGCGGCCTTGCCGGTGCCGAAGGCGGAAACCTCGCCCGCCAGGTCGGTCTCCAGCGGCTTGCTGTCGCCGTACTTCACGCACAGGTCGATGAAGCGGAAGAAGTTGTCATACAGCACGGGATAGTCCTTGAAGTGGGCCTCGCCCTTCTGGAAGGCGGCGACCAGCGCGGCGGGATCGTCGGTGGCGGCGTCCAGGAAGTGCTGCATCACGTGCTTGAACACCCACCACTCGGCAAAGCCGGTGGTCACGGGCTGGTAGCCCGCGGCGGAGATGGCCTCGCAGGCGGCCTCGAAGTCGTCCAGGGTCTTCGGGAAGTCGATGCCGACCTCCTCAAAGATGGCCTTGTTGTACAGCATGCCGAAGTAGTTGCCCTTGAGCGCGAAGCCGTGGATCTCGCCGTCGCCGTAGGTCATCATGGCGGTCACGGCGGGGTCCATCGCCTCGGCGGCGGGGGTGCCGGCGAAGTTGTAGGAGTACTCGGCGTAGTCGGCGATCTCCTTGCCGGAGGTGGTGCCGAAGATGTCGGGGGTCATGCCGGCGTTGATGCGGGTCTTGAGCAGGGTGGGATAGTCGTTCTGGGTGGTCTCGTAGTTGATGGTCACGTTGGGCGCGACCTCCTTGTAGGCGGCGATCAGCTCGTTCACCGCGTCCGCGTACTCGGGGCTGGGGATGAACATGTTGATCTCGACGGCCTCCTCGGCCATCGCCGGGACGATGCACAGCGACAGCACCGTGGCGATCGCAATGAGCATGCACAGCAGTTTCTTCATAATCGGTCTCCTCCTTGAAACGGTTTCTTCGGGTTTTGACCCGTCTATGAATATTATATAATTAACACAACGCCGTGAAAAGGCGAAATTGCAAACATTTACGTGCCAAAAAAAGCACAACGCGACGAAATGTCGAACGTCGCGTTGCGCAAAAAGCAAAAATGTCACTGTGAAGACGTCTCGTCGTCCACGTCCTTGAAGGCGGTCACGATGCTGACCCGGCCGTTGCCCAGGTCCAGCCGGGCGAACTCCACCCGGTAGCGCCGTATGCCGTCCTCGAACACCCGGCGGAAGGGCACGGAATAGATCAGCTTGTTCTGCGTGTTTTCGATGATGTTCTCCGGGGCGACGGCCTCCAGGAAGCGCTGCCGGTCCTCCGGGAGCACCAGCCGGGAATAGAAGGCGAAGGCGTCGGTGTAGCGCGTGATCTTCGCCGCCGCCTGCGCGGGCATGAGGTGCACCATCTTCTCGTCGACGCGGTACAGCTCGAACTGCTGGGTCTGTATGTCGGTGATGAGCCAGACCGAGTCGTAGGGCCGGGTGAGGGCCTCGATGACGGCAGAGCGCAGGGCCTTGTCGGACTCCGCCTGCTCGTACTTGTCGGTGATGTCCGATATGAACACGTAATAGAGGCTCTTGTTGTCGTCGTACTCCACGTAGTGGCCGTAGTCGTCGATCCAGCGGATGCGGCCGTCCTTTCGGACGATGCGGTACTCCACAAAGTCGAGGTCCTCCTGGCTGTGGGCGACCTGGTCGGTGATCGAGGCGGAGATCCTGGTGTAGTCGTCGGGATGCACCATGCCCCGGAAGGTAAAGCCGGTCAGCGCCTTGAATTCCTCCAGGCTGTCGCAGCCGAATATGTTGCACACGGCCTTGTTGGCGTATAAAAGCGCCCCCGTCTCGTCCGCCTTGTAGATGAAGAAGCCGCCGGGCATGTGCTCGCCGAACTGCTCGATCACGGAGAGGATCTGCTCGACCAGCAGCTTCTCGTTGGGCTCCCGGATGGACAGCACCGCGATGGCGATGGCGACGGTCCCGGTGATCGGATTGACGCCGATGCGGCGCGCGAAGGCGTGCACGATGGAGCCGTCCGGCATCTTTTCATCGTAGAAGGTGCGTATGCCCTGCTCGCAGCAGGCCTTGGCCACGTTGTGCATGAAAGCGGCGTCGTATTTGACGAAGTCCGAGCCCAGGCTGGACAGGTCCAGCCCGAAGAAGCGCCTGAAAAAGTCGCGGTAGGACTGGTTGGTGCGCACGAAGCGCGTGCTGTCGCCCTTGACCTCTATGATGCCCATGGGCAGCGTGGTGTAGGTGTTCTGCAGGGAATCCTTCTCCTCCCGCGCGATGACGTTGATGTCGTAGAGGTTCAGGCCGCAGATGGATTCGTAATAGGCGGATTCGGCGGGGTTTTCGTAGCCGGTCAGCTTGTGCGTCCGGTGGTATTCGAGGGCATAATGGACGGGCATCGGCTTGCTGAAATAGAAGCCCTGCAGCTTGGAGCAGCCGATCTCCTGCAAAAAGTGCACCTGTTCCTCGGTCTCCACGCCCTCGCAGATGGTGTCCACGCCCAGCGCCGAGGCCATCTTCATCAGCTCGGTCAGTATGATCCTGCCGCCGGATTCGTCCAGCCTGCGCATGAAGCCCATGTCGAACTTGAGCAGGTTGAACTTGATGCTCTGCAGCATGTCCAGCGAGGAATAGCCGCTGCCGAAATCGTCCATCCACACGGGAAAGCCGAGGGCCTGGAAGCGCTCGACCTGGGTCTTCATGAAGTCGAAGTCGCTGCCGATGACGCTCTCGGTGATCTCGATGCTGATCCTGTCCCGGCTGACGCCCGCCGCGTCCACGCGCCGCCGGATCTCCTCGACCATGTCGCAGGCGTCGAAGTCGGAGCGGGACAGGTTGACGGAGTGGGGCACGATGTAGAAGCCCTCGGCCTGCTTGACCTTGATATCTTCCAATACCCGCTCAAGCATGTACAGGTCCAGCCTGTAGATCAGCCCGGCGTCCTCGAGGCAGGGGATGAAGTCGGCGGGGGAGAGGAAGCCCTTTTCGGGGTCGATCCAGCGCGCCAGGGCCTCCTCGTCGCAGACCCTCGCGTTGATCGCCCGCATGATGGGCTGGTAGTAGACCTGTATCCAGTTTTCGGAGAGGGCGCGGTCGAAGTTCTCCACCACATACTGATGCTTGAGGAGCCCGTCGCTGAGCGCGGCGCTGTATACCTTGAAGGATGAATGATAGGCGCCCTTGAGCGCGTCGCAGGCGATCTTCGCCCGGTCGTAGGCCACGCCCACCGGGACCTCCTCGACGCGGTTGGGATAGATGCCGACGCAGATGGGCAGGTGCTGCCTCAAATTCATCTGCCGCCATTCGCTGAACAGGCGGTCGAGCAGGGCATCGAGGCCGTTCTCGTCGGTGATCGCGGCGTAGCGGTCGGCCCCGATGTGGCAGCAGTTCTCCGTGTGGAATATGTTGCTTAAAAGCGTCGAAAAGGCCTTGAGCAGATTGTCGCCCTCGGCGAAGCCGAACTTGTGGTTGTAGTGCTTCATGCCGTTCAGGTCGATGTACAGAAGCGCCGGAAGCCCCCCGCGCGCGAGCATCGCCTGCCGCGCGTTCTCCGACAGCTCGAAGAAATACGACATGCTCGGCAGCCCGGTCAGGGCGTCGTAGCGGTTGGCCTTGACGATGCTCCCCTCGTGGAGCGCCCTGTTCAGCATGCCGCTCAGGCCGGGGCCGGCCTTGTCGTTGTAGTCGCCCTCCTCCGTGTACCAGATGTGGGCGAGGTGCGCGCCGTCCTCCGTGTACACGTGCTCGCCGGTCAGGTGGATCACCATGTAGCCGGGGCCGTCCTTCTTCCGCGTCCGGTAGATCACCCCGAGGCTGCCGCCCTCGGTGACGAACTGCAGAAGCGCGCTGGTGAACCGCGCGGCGTCGTCGGGATGGACGTCCTTGTACATGTTTTGGTTCATGTCGGCATACGCCTGGGTGCGGTTTTGATAGCCGAACAGCCGGCAGAATCCGTCCGATACGGCGAGGGCAATCACTCTCCGGTCCATAAGCTGGCATACGACAAAGGGCTGCCGCATCGTCTCGATGAACTTTAGCTGATCTTTCGTAAACTCGTATCGTTTCATGCTCTCTGCCTTGCCTTCCGATTCTCTGTACTGAACGCCGGGCGCATTTGTCGAAGCGTACCGTTTCCAAATTTTAACCATTATATCACATGTTGCCGGGGTTTGTCATGCCTAACACATGACAAACGGACTGTTCCCCTATCGCCATACCCGACGCAGGTTCTCCCCGTTCGGCTCGTCCATCACCAGGCGCATATACTGCCCGAACAGGCTGTCCGCCTGCCGCTGCCACAACGCGTAGGCCGGGTCGGCCTTCCAGGCGGGATCGTCGCTTCGGTAGGTGCCCGCGAAATAGGCCAGATTGAAGCGCGCCGCGTAGTCGGCAAGCGCTTCGATATCCTCAGTCCCCTCCGGCAGAGACGCCCGCGCCTTGGCCCCGGCGATGTCGGCAAACCACGCCCGGCTCATAGCCATGAAGCCCTCGGGCAGGAGCGCCTCGTCCAGGGACATCGCCGCGTATTCCAGGCTGCCATCGTCTCCGAGCGTCACCAGCGCGTACCGGTGCGGCCACGTGCAGAACGCCCCCAGCGCCGCGTCCGTCACGCCGCCCTGGTCCGCCATGTGCTGTATGTGAAGATGGCCGGAGAGGTGGAGGCGCGCGCCGTACTTCTGGTCGAGCGCCAGCATCGCCGAATTGCCCAGCATCACATAGCTGTCCCGGGAGAACTCCGTGTGCGGCAGCAGGCTGTGGTGGGACGCGGTGATCAGCTCGACGTCCCCGGCCTCCCGCATCGCCTGCTCCAGCCACGCGGCGTGGTCCGCCGTGAACACGCCGAAGGTCTGCGCCTCGCCCCGGTAGAAGGCGGCGTCGACCATGGCGACCCACAGGCGGTCGTCCACCCTGACGAGGCAGGAGAGATTGGCCCCGGCATCCTCCGCCGCCGGGCACGTGAAATCCCGATAGATCGCGCGATATTCCTCCGGCGAGACGGTCTGGGTGTAGGACCAGCCGTCCCCGTCGAACCGCCGCGCCGTGGAGACGTTGATGTCGTGATTGCCCGGTATGACCCACACGGGGACGCCGCTTTCCTCGATGTCGGCGAACCGTTTCGCCAGGGCCTCGTGGCTTTCCCGCTCGCCGTTGAAGGCCAGGTCGCCGGTGACGAGCAGGGCGTCGGGGCGCTGCCGGAGGACCGTCTCGCGCAGGGCGTCCATCAGCGTATCGCCGTACTGCGTGAGCTTGCCGTCGCCGGCGCGCAGCACGCGGAGGAACAGGTCGCTGTCCGCGTACAGCGCCGGGGCCATGTAGTGCAGGTCGGAGACCACCATGACCCGCGTCGCGCGGGCGGGCGGGCCCATGCCCAGCGCGAGAAGCGCGGCGAGCAGCGCCCCGAGGACGCGGCACGCCCCTCCCGTCCGCGCCGGAATGCGATTCAAGCGCATGCGTGTACCTCCCTTGATCATATAGATCGCCGACCCGGCGGGGTCACACGATGCGGGGATGGCGCCGCATCTTGTCGGCGTACAGGGCGCGGTCCGCCTCCATGAGCAGCTGGTCCAGCGACGGATGCTCCCTGACGCGGCAGTCGCACGCGCCGAGGCTCGCGCTGATGCGGTATGCCTTTGAGGCGGCATTTTCCCGGGCGGTCGCCTCGATGCGGGCGCGGATGGCCTCCAGCTCCGGGAGGAAGGAGTTTTCCGCGAGCAGGGCGAAGGCGAACTCGTCCCCGCCGTAGCGGGCGCAGATGCCCTTGCCCTCCGTCTCCGTTTGGATGGCCCAGGCGAGGCACTGTATGGCGATATCCCCCTCGTGATGGCCGTAGGAATCGTTGATGGCCTTGAGCCGGTCCATGTCCATGGCGAACAGCGTGAGGGTCTTGTCCTGCGCCTCGGGAAGCCGCAGGCAGCGCTCCAGCGCCCCCAGAAACCCCCGGCGGTTGTAAAGCCCGGTGAGGTAGTCGTGCTCCGCCATTTGCAGGATGGCGTTGTTCGCCTCCTCCAGCCGCCGGTTGGTGATGACGGCGTTGAGCGCGGCGGAGAGGAAGAGCGCCAGCTCCTCAAAGCGCTGCTGCTCCCGCAGGCTCCACTCCTCCATGCCGCAGACGATATACCCCATGGTCTTCTCCTCGCCCTGCAAAAGCTGCGCCATCACGATGCGCACGGACGGGTCGGCGCACAGCGCGTCGAAATCCGGCGCGAGCCTGCCCTGCCAGCGAAAGGCTTCCTCGGCGGTAAAGCGGCTGTGGACGCCGTGGAGGATGGGGTGGGCGAGGCCCGGGTCCCTCTCGTCCAGCACGGCGGCGCAGTAGTACGGGTCCGACCAGAAGGAGAAGATCGGGGAGAGGCAGGCGGTCAGCTCCTCGAGGGAGTTCATGCTGAGCGTGCGCCGTATGGAATTGCCGATGGCGCGGATGTCGCGGGTATAGGTCAGGTTGAGCAGCCGAAGCTGGCCGATCTTGCGCGTGGTCTCGACCGGATTGGCCTGCTTACATCCGCAGGAGCCCCGCCTTACCAGCTCGAAGGGGATCGACCAGGTCTCGGTCCTCCCGGTCTCTTCGGGCCGCCACGCCTGGATACGGCGCAGCATTTTATCGAACATCATCGGGAAGTCCGGCCGCATCGTGGTGATCGTGGGCTCGTGGTACACGCCCTGGCGAATGCCGTCGAAGCCGGCCACCCGCACCTGGGTCGGCACCCGTATATTCCTCTCCGACAGGTAGATGGACACCGTGATGGCCATGGCGTCGTTGGCGCAGAGGAACGCCTCCGGCATCGGGTTGCCCGCGGCGAAATAGGCGTCCAGCGCGCGGATCGTCGGCTCGTCCCAGTAATCCCCGTAGATGACCCGCTCCGGCGGCAGGCTGCCCCCGTGCGCCTCCAGTACCTTGCGGCATCGGTCGATGCGCTCCTCCGAAAACGGGTTTCCCCGGATGCCCGCCACCATGACGATATCCCGGCAGCCGTGGTCCTCCACGATGTGCCGCACCACCCGCTCGAAGCCGTCCCCATAGGCGAAGGACATATTGACGCAGCCCTCGTACTGACGCTCCAGCATGAACACGGGGAGATTCCGCGCGTGGGCGAAGCGTATCAGCTGCCCGTTGATGCTGTCCGAGCGGATCATTTCGCCGAACAGCAGAAGCCCCGCGAGATTCGGGACGTCGAAGGCGGAAATGAACTCCCGGATGCTCGCCTCCCCGCGCGCTTCGATGCTGCTGCGGTCGAAGGTGAAGCACAGCGGGAGATAGCCCCGGCCCTCCGTCGCGTGAATCAGCTGGTTCAGCATGAGATTCAGGTTTTCCTCATCCTCCCAGGACGCGCAAACAGCGATGATCCTTCGACCCCTGCCATTCATATTTGATCCTCCCATATTGCCCTAAGGCGGCATGACAGATCCTGACGGGCTGCGGCGGCACGTGCAAACAGCCGGACAAGGCATGCCGCACATGCCTCCTCCGGCGCACGCCCGAAGTGTACGGTTATATTTTACCATAATTTAATGCGGGAGGCAACAAAAAACATTCGCTTCGCGGGTTCTGCCTGCGAAGCGAATGTTCCTTTACCCGTCGATATTCTCCTCGGGCGCGTCCTCGGGCGCGGGCTGCGCCTCCGCCGTTTTGTTCAGCGGCTGGGCGGTGATGGGGTCGGTCTCGCCGGGGACATACACCGGCGGGTTGCAGCGCCCGCAGGGCTTGAAGCCCAAGTGGTAGGCCTCGTAGACCGTGAGGCGCTGGGAGCTGGCGAACGCGAATTTGCACTCGTATTCGTGATAGCACTCGGCGCCGTCGGCGGCGTAGACGTAGTGCACGTCGTTGGCCACCTGGTCCACGATGATGGAGCCGGTGTTCTCCCGGGTATAGCCCTGCACGATCAGCGCGGGCAGCGCGGGGCCGTAGACCTCGACCTCCGGCTTGTCGGCCACCATCTGTATGCCGGTGGTGTACCTGTCCGCCGTGGGGGTGGGGATGACGAATATCGCCAAGAGCACCGCCGCCATGGCCGCGGTGATGCCGATCTTCACGCCCCTGGGCCAGGTGCACGCCTTGCGCCACATCTTGCTCAGCCCCACCGGAAAGCACCACAGCCACAGCGCGGTCTTGAGGTTTTCCGAATTGACGGGCCTGCGGGCCTTCTTCGGCGCGCGCTTCTTCCCGGCCTGCCTGACATCGGCGCGGGTTTTTAAGCCCTTCGCCGCGGACTTGCCCCGGGCCTGGTTCTCCGCGCTGCGCAGCGCCGAGACGCCGGTGGGCTTTGGCCTGGCGTGGCGTCCGACCTTGTTTTCGCTCATATCGCTCATATTGTCACTTCCTAAAATGAGACAACAATTCCGTTAACAATCACATTATACTCCAATTTCGCCCAAATGTAAACAGGATTTTGGCAATATTTTCAATTTCATGACAAATTAACGGAAAATGAAATAATTTTGTAATAATTATGCCCGATAGGGGGGCGGGGAACGGGAAATGCGACGGGTGTTAATGGAACCTTTCTTGACAGGGGGGAAGGGGGATGCTATAATTCGCATATTCCATGGCTATGAACATATGATTTTCACGAGGTGAACACCTTGAATGCCTATGAATTATTGAACGTCGCGCCGACGGCCTCCCGCGATGAGATCCGCGCGGCCTACCGCGACCTGGCGCGGCGCTGGCACCCGGACCGCTTCATGGCGGGGCCGGAGCGCGACTGGGCCAACAACCGCATGGCGGACATCAACGCCGCCTACCGCGCGTGCCTGGACGGGCTGACCAACGCCCGCGGCGCGGCCCGCAACGAGGACGACGGGCTTCGGCAGGCGCAGCAGCTGATCGACGACGGCATGTATTCCTCCGCCCGCAAGAAGCTGATGGGCTTGAACACCCGCTGCGCCGAGTGGAATTTCCTGTTCGGCTACGTGCTCATGCAGCAAAGCGAGATCGACAAGGCCCTGATCTACCTCTCCGTCGCCGTCCATCAGAACCCGGATTCCCTCAAGTACGCCCGCGCCCTCCGCGAGGCCGAGCGCTTAAACGCCACCGCGCGCCTGGACCGGCTGCTGCGGCGGCGGTGAGGGACGGGGGTCTTCCGGGGGGAGCGCCGCTCCCCCGGACCCCCTCTCTCAGGGGCATCGCCCCTGAGAACCCCGCCAAAGGGGCTGGGCCCCTTTGGAAACCCCATTTGCGGCGCTGGCGCGCCGCGGGATAAAAATTAAGGGATATCGGATTGTGATCCGGTATCCCTTATTCGTTTCCCCTGTGCCGCGACAGCGGCACGATCGGGGGTTCTCAGGGGGCTCAGTCCCCTGAGCAGGGGGGTCCCGGGGGGACGGAGTCCCCCCGGGGCGTAACCCATCAGTACCCCTTCGCGGCGCTTAGGTCGTACACGGGCTTGAGGGCGTGGTAGAGCTTGCAGTAGATGTCGTAGGTGTCGTTATAGGCGGGCTGGTTTTCGGGGCAGGGGAGGGTCTCGGTCTCGGCCTTGATGATGCCGGCGGCCTCCTTCAGATCCTTCCAGATGCCCGCGCCGACGCCGGCGACCATGATGGCGCCGTAAGCGCCGCCCTCGCTGGCCGCGGACATGGTGTAGACGGGCAGGTTGAATATATCGGCCTGCATCTGCCGCCACAGCTGGGAGGCGCTGCCGCCGCCGGAGGTGTAGACCTTCTCATTGTGGGCGAAGGAGCCCATGATGTCCACCAGCTGCCGGAGGGAGTAGGTGACGCCCTCCATCACGGAGCGGGTGATGTCGGCCTTGGTCGCGCCCAGCGTCAGGCCGTAGAAGGAGGCGCGGCAGTTGGGGTCCGGGTAGGGGCAGCGCTCGCCGGTCAGGTAGGGGGTGAACACCACGCCGTGCGCGCCGGGCACGGACTGCTCCGCGCTCTGGCCCATCACGTCGTAGACGTTGCGCTGCTCGGCGTCGGCCACGGTGCGCTCGTACTTGCACAGCTCGTCGCGGTACCAGCGGTACGCGCCGCCGGCGGTCAGCGTGACGCCCAGGGCCATCCAGGAACCGGGCTCGTTGCCGCAGAAGAGCTGCAGCGCGCCGTTGGGGTTGTCCTCGTACTTGTCCAGCGCCATGGCCACGTTGCCCGCGGTGCCGATGACCACGCCCAGCGTGCCGGGCTTGACCATGCCGCCGCCGGTGGTCTGTATGATGGCGTCGCCGCCGCCGTAGTAGCAGTTCAGGCCCTCGGGCAGGCCGGTCTCGGCGGCCGCCGCGGCGGTGACTTTGCCCGCCAGCTCGGTGGATTCGTGGGCCT
The DNA here is from genome assembly GCA_017434085.1 of Clostridia bacterium. GTDB lineage: Bacteria > Bacillota > Clostridia > Christensenellales > Aristaeellaceae > UBA2862. Next base: position 5,364 of record JAFRFY010000139.1, on the reverse strand, counting down.
CGGGGAAGATGGCTTTGTCGAGGCCCGCCAGCGCGATCAGCCCGTCGGACCACTTGCGGTTCCGAACGTCAAAGAAGCCCGTGCCGGAGGCGTCGGACATGTCGATGCCCAGCGTGCCGGTCATCTTATAGCGGATGTAATCCTTGGGGCACACGAACAGCTTCATCTTCACAAAGTTGTCCGGCTCCTCCTCCTTGAGCCACAGTATCTTGCCGCCGGTGTAGCCGGTGAGCATCTGGTTGTTGGTGTAGGTCAGCAGGCCCTTCAGGCCGCCGGCCTTCTCGGTGATCCAGTCGCACTGGGCCTGGGTGCGCTGGTCGCACCACAGTATGGCGGGGCGGATGACCTCATTGGCCGCGTCCAGCGCCACGAGGCCGTGCATCTGGCCGGAATAGCTGACGCCCGCAATGTCCTCAGGCTTCACGCCGGACTTCGGCAGGATGATCTTGAGCCCCCGCACGCAGGCGTCCCACCAGTCCACGGGGTCCTGCTCCGCCCAGCCGGGCTTGGGGGTGTAGAGCGGGTATTCCTGGGTGGAGGAGGCGACGACCTTGCCCTCGTCGTCCACGATGATGCACTTCGCGCCGGAGGTGCCGATGTCCAGTCCGATCAGGTACTTCTTGCTCATGGTTGTGACTTCCTTTCCTTGTGATTATTTCTTCATGTTTTTAAGGACCTTTTCCGATACCTTTGAGATCTTCCCGAAGTCGAGGCGGTTTTCCTCGCCCCTGATGAGGCGTTTGATGTTGCTGCGGTGCTGGAAGATGGCCAGCGCCGCCGCCATGATCGAGAACAGCAAAAACAGGCCGTAATTTTCCCGGCCCCGGCAGAGTATGGCCGTGAACACCGGGAAGGCCACCGCGGCGATCAGCGAGGCGATGGACATGTAGCGGGTGACGGCCACCACGACGATCACGGCCACCAGCTCCGCCAGCGCCAGCCACGGGTGGATGGCGATGATCAGCGCCAGCGACGTGGCGATGCCCTTGCCGCCCTTGAAGCCCATGGCGACCGGGAAGTCGTGCCCCACCACGGCGAAGAAGCCGCCCAGCAGCATGCCCAGGTCGCCGCCCAGCGCCCGGCCGATCACGCAGGCGACCCAGCCCTTGAGGCAGTCGCACACCAGCGTCAGCACGCTGGGCAGCCAGCCCGCGGTCCTGAGCACGTTGGTGGTGCCGGAGTTGCCGCTGCCGTACTTGCGCACGTCGCTGATGCCGAACCCCCGCGCGATCAGCACGCCGGAGGGGATGTTGCCGAGCAGGTAGCCGAGCACGGCGGACAGGATGTATTTTATGATCATAGCGTTTCACCTCTTGAATTAGGAGTTAGGAATGAGGAATTAGGAATTAGGAAATCAGGTTAGGATCCTTGCGGCAACATGTGCCAATCGGCATTCTATAATTCCTCATTCCTAATTCCTCATTCCTAATTACCTTCGTTTACTCCTTCTTCCGCTCCCGAAGGATGAACCTCAGCGGTGTTCCCTCAAACCCAAAGGCCTTGCGGAACTGGCCTTCGAGGTAGCGCTCGTAGGAGAAGTGCATGAGGCTGGCCTCGTTGACGAACATCACGAAGGTGGGGGGCTGCACGGCCTGCTGGGTGGCGTAGTAGATCTTGAGCCGCCGCCCGGAGGTGGCCGGGGGCTGCAGCGCCGCCTGGGCGTCGGCGAGGATATCGTTCAAAAGCCCGGTGGTGACGCGCCGGGTGGCCTGGGCGTAGGCGTCGCGCACGGCCTCCAGCACACGGTTCACGCGCTGACCGGTCATGGCTGAGATGAACAGCACCGGCGCGTAGGCCATGAACTTGAGGTTCTCCCGGACCTCCCTGACGAACTTGTCCATGGTCTTGGTGTCCTTCTCGACGGCGTCCCACTTGTTGATTACGATGACGGCCGCCTTGCCCTGCTCGTCCACATAGCCGGCGATCTTGCTGTCCTGCTCGGTGACGCCCTGGGTGGCGTCGATGAGCAACAGCGCCACGTCGCAGCGGTCGATGGCCGCCAGCGCCCGCACGATGGAGAAGCGCTCCAGCGACTGGTACTCGATGGCCCGCTTGCGGCGTATGCCGGCGGTGTCGATGATCACGAAGTCCTGCCCGTCGTCGGTGAAGCGGGTGTCGATGGCATCCCGGGTGGTGCCGGCGATGTCGGACACCATCACCCGGTCCTCCCCCAGTATGCGGTTGACCAGGCTGGACTTGCCCACGTTGGGCTTGCCCACCACGGCTATCTGTATCGCGCCGGATTCCCCGTACTCATGGTCCGGGTCCGGGACCAGCGCGCACAGCGCCTCCAGCAGGTCGCCGAAGTTCAGAAGGTTCACCGAGCTCACGCCGATGGGGTCGCCCATGCCGAGGTTGTAGAACTCGTAGATGTTGTCCATCTGGCGGACGTTGTCGATCTTGTTGACCACCAGCATCACGGGCTTGCCGGAGCGGCGCAGCATGTCGGCCACGTCCTCGTCGTCGGCGGTCATGCCGGTCTTGCCGTCCACGAAGAACAGTATCACGTCGCAGGTCTCGATGGCGATCTCCGCCTGGCGGCGCATCTGCGACAGCAGCGGGTCGTCCGAGTTGGGGTCGATGCCGCCGGTGTCGATCAGCGTGAATTTATAGTTCTGCCATTCGCAGTCGGCGTACACCCGGTCGCGGGTCACCCCGGGGGTGTCCTCCACGATGGCGATGCGCTTGCCTACCATTTGATTGAAGAAGGTGGACTTGCCCACGTTCGGGCGGCCGACGATGGCGACGAGGGGCTTGGACATAATCTGTACCTCCATATTGAGGAGCGGTATTTATGAATTAGGAATGAGGAGTCAGGAATTAGGAATTGGAGTTAGCTGCTGACGCCATTTCTGTCAAAGGATCGATATTAATGCGCGGCAGCACGCACAATAATCCCTAACTCCTCATTCCTAATTCCTAATTAAATCTCCCCGTCCCTCAACCTCAGTATCGTCTCCAGCAAATCCTCCCCGCGTCTGCCCACCGGAACGACGGGCTTGGCGAGGGCGGCTTCGACCTGGGGGAGGGTGGTGTCGTCGAGGAAGCGGTTTTCGTTTTCCTTGAGCATGACCTCGGTGATCATGACGGCGTCGCAGTCGATGTCCTTCATCTGGCCCATCAGGTCGCCGCCGGTGATCAGCCCGGACACGGTAACCGTGGGGCCGAACCAGGTGTTTTCAAGGCCGTAGACGTCGATCTGCGCCCCCGCGACGGGATACCGCGCGAGCATGTCCCGCAAAAACGCCTCGGCGGACCTGCCGCAGGCGATGGCCAGGCGGACTGTCTTATCCGCGCGTTTCACGGCGTCGCCGGCGTCCGCCCAGGCCTCGGCGTACTCGGTGTCCAACAGCCGCAAAAGCCCCACGCCGTCGTCGATCTGTTCGTAGCCCTCGTAGGCTTCGTCCGGCGGGATGGGCCGATCGGCCCGGAGGTAGAACTCGTCGGAGGGGAACACGAAGCGCGTGCCCCGGGTTTTGAGCAGCTTTGCCCGCCATTTATCGGCGACATCGACCACCGCCCGGGCCTCGTCGCGGGTGTAGGGGCGCAGCGCGCACAGCCCCTCGCGGTGGCCGGTCAGGCCCACGGGCACCAGCGCCAGCGAGCGCATGCCGGGGATCTCCGATAGCTCCCGTATGGTGCGCTCCAGCGCCGCGCCGTCGTTGATGCCGGGGCACAGCACGCACTGGCAGTGGCACTCGACGCCGCCGTCGGAGAGCGCGCGAAGCTGCCGCATCAGCCGCGCGGCCCTGGGGGTGCCCAGCACGCGGGCGCGCAGGTCGGGGTCGGTGCAGTGCACGGACACGTAAAGCGGCGAGGCGTGCCGGTCGATGATGCGCTGGATCTCCCGGTCGGACACATTGGTCAGCGTCACGTAGCTGCCCATCATCAGGCTCATGCGCCAGTCGTCGTCCTTGACGCGCATGCTCTCCCGGGCGTTTTCGGGCAGCTGGTCCACGAAGCAGAACAGGCAGCTGTTGCAGCAAAGACGGGTGGGGGACATCATGGGCTTTTCGAACCGCAGGCCCAGCGGGGCGTATTCGTCCTTTCGGATGTGGAACATAAGCGCCTTATCCCCGCGGAGCACCCGCACGCTCAGCGCCCGGTTGGCGGTGAGGGCCTGGTAGTCGATGAAATCGACGACCACCTCTCCGTTGATCCGCGTGAGCCGGTCCCCCGCGCGAATGCCCGCGCGCCGGGCGGGGCTTCGGGGATCGACGGCCTGTATGATGTGCGACATGCTGCCTCCGGAAACGATTTTAACCCACGATACTCTGTTTCTCATTATAGCCCTTTGACCCGCGTTCCGTCAACTTAAAAAGCGTAAATCCGTGCAATTTTGACGTATTTCAGAGGCGAATCATGGTTAAAATGACAATTATTAACGCAGAAGCACTTGCCAAAAGCAACCCCTGAGCGTTATAATTAAAGATACTTTAATGGAGACACGCAACGAATCATTAAAAAATCTGAAGGGAAGGGATCCACTTGCAGAAGTATGTTTATCTTTTCAGCGAGGGCAACGCCACCATGCGCAACCTGCTGGGCGGCTAGGGCGCGAACCTGGCGGAGATGACCGCGCTGGGCATGCCCGTGCCCCAGGGCTTCACGGTGACCACCGAAGCCTGCACCCGCTACTATGAGGACGGCAAGACCATCGGCGCCGACATCCAGGCCCAGATCGACGAGGCCCTGGAGAAGATCGAGAAGCTCAACGAGAAGAAGTTTGGCGACCCCAAGAACCCGCTGCTGGTTTCCGTGCGCTCCGGCGCCCGCGCCTCCATGCCGGGCATGATGGACACCATACTGAACCTGGGCATCAACGACGAGGTCGCCGCGGGCCTGATCGCCGGCAACCCCGACCCCAAGTTCGAGCGCTTTGTGTATGACTCCTACCGCCGCTTCATCCAGATGTTCTCCGACGTCGTGATGGAGATCCCGAAGAAGACCTTCGAGGTCATCATCGACGAGGTCAAGGAGAAGAAGGGCGTCAAGAACGACATCGACCTGGACGTCAACGACATGAAGGAGCTGGTCGCCCGCTTCAAGGCCTACTACAAGGAGCAGAAGGGCGAGGACTTCCCGACCGATCCCTACGCGCAGATGATGGGGGCCGTGAAGGCGGTGTTCCGCTCCTGGGACAACCCCCGCGCCAACGTGTACCGCCGCATGAACGACATCCCCTACTCCTGGGGCACTGCCGTCAACGTGATGCCCATGGTGTTCGGCAACCTGAACAACCGCTCCGGCACCGGCGTGGCCTTCACCCGCAACCCCGCCACCGGCGAGAAGAAGCTGTTCGGCGAGTACCTGATCAACGCCCAGGGCGAGGACGTCGTGGCCGGCATCCGCACCCCCAGCAAG
>JAFRFY010000013.1 GCA_017434085.1 Clostridia bacterium | reverse complement strand
TGTAGGGGCGCTCACTGAGCGCCCGTGTGACGTTTATTCTTCCTGGTTTCCGCCCAGCGTGCTGGACTTCTCGCCGTCGTATTCCAGCTCGTCGGCGCTGCGCTGGCCCTCCACGGTGTTGCCGATGTCGGAGAAGCTGAACGCATCGGCGGCGGGGGCCTCGGTGGGCGCCGCGGTGGCGTCCGCCGAGCCGTCGGCCAGCATATCGTGGTCGGAGTAATACTCCAGCTCGCGGCGGGTCAGATCGTCCACCACGCCGGTCACCGGCAGGTTGCCGCCGTGGGCGTTGATATACTTCTGGAAGGCCAGCACCGCCCGGGTGGTGGCCCCGCCGTACACGCCGTCGATGCCCTTGGCGTCCATCAGGCCCACATCCGACAACAGCTTCTGGACGCGCCGGATGGAATCGGGGTGGGAGTCCTTGTTGATGGTGATGTCCTCGTTCTCGTTGACATTTTCATCCTCGCCGGGCACGCGGGTGACCTCGGCGGCGGGCCGCAGGCCGTTGTCCTGGCAGTATTTCAGGTAGGCGCGGGTCAGCGCGTCGGCCTCGCCGTTCATGGGCAGGGTCTGCTCGTTGCGCTGCTGGTTGACCCACTGCTGGAAGGTCTTCACCGCCAGCGTGGTGGACGCGCCGTAGACGCCGTCGTCCGCGCCCTCGGGCAGCATGCCGATGGCGATCAGCCTGCGCTGCACGCTGCGCACGGCCTCGGCGGAGGAGCCCGCCCGGATGGGGTTGGGATCGCTGTCCGGGTCATACTGCTTGGGGACGGCGGTGGGATTCGCGGTGGGGGCCGCGGTGGGCTCGGCGGTGGCGGTCTGTATCTCGCGCCACTCGTCCACGTAGTGATCCAGGAAGGCCATGCTCAGCGCGTCCATGCGCCCGGTGACCTCCAGCACGTCGTAGCCCTGCAGCTGGTTGACCCGGGTCTGGAAACGCTTGACGGCGGACTGGGTGGTGGCGTCGTATTTGCCGTTGTCCGCGCCCTCGGGCAGCACGCCCAGCAGTATCAGCTCCCGCTGCATGGCGCGGATCTTCTTCGCGGAGGAATCGGCGTCCACGGCGTCCTCGTCGGAGCCGGCGGTCACCTGGGGCTTGGGCGTGGCGGTGGGCTTGACGGCGTCCACCTGGTACAGCCACTGCTGGGTCTTGGGCCCGGCGATGCCGTCCTCCTTGAGCTTCTCGGAGGGGCTGAAGTGGCTGTTGATGTACTTCTGGAAGGCCAGCACGGCGTTCTTGGTGGTCTTGTCGTACTTGCCGCTGATCTTGGACTTCGACATCCAGCCCAGCGCCACCAGGCGCTGCTGCACCTTTTTGATCTCGGTGCTGCCGGACTTGGCGTTGACGTTCTTATAATCGGAGGAATCCCCGGTCAGCGTGGGCACGGCGGTGGTCTTGGACGCGCCGCCCGCCGTGGACTGGGAGGTCTTGCCCGAGCCTTCGGAGGCGTCGTCAAAGGTGAAGTCCATCCAGCTCAAATCCGGGTCCACCAGCGCCGCGAAGGTGGGGGAGGCGTAGGGGGTCACCGTGGGCGATTCCGAGGGGATCCACACCTGGTTGGGGTCCAGGGTGGGGGTCTCGGTCAGGTCCTTGGGGCCGTTCAGCGCGCCGTTGAACATGAAGATCAGCGCCGCCGCCGCGCCGACCACCACGATGGCCGCCACCAGCGCGATGATCAGGGCGCGCTTTTTGCCGCCGCCCTCGTCCTCGTCCTCGTGGCGGTCGCCGGAGCCGCGCTCCGCCTCCGCCTGGGGATTTTTGCGCTGCACAATGTAAGCCGTGCCGTTTTCCTCAAAGAAGAAGTGGCGGCGGCGCGGGTCGTCGGTCTCCTCCACGGAGGCCCGCAGGCGGCGTATGCCGTTGTCGAATTTATCCTCCATGCCCGCGATGGGCACGACGGTGCCGTCATTCAGGCGCTCGGCGCAGTCCCGGGGCAGATACTCCCGGATGCGCAGCTTGTTTTCGCGCTTGGTGTCGAACGCCGTGTACACGATGCCCGTGGCGTCCTGGCCCAGGGCCCGGCCCACCAGGAAGCGGTCGTGGTACACCAGCGTGCCCGGCAGCATCTGGATCTGCGGCACCGCGGCGTGGGAATCCCTGCCGCAGTGCGGGCAGGTGCTCCGCCCGCCCAGCTCCTGAAAGCAGTACATGCAGAGATTTTCGTATGCCATATCTACACTCCTTGATCCGAAAAGCCTTCACCATTTTAGGAATTGGGAGTTAGGAATTAGGAATTAGGAATTGCGGTGGAAATCCTTGCGGATTTCTTTATTTAATCAGGGAAATGCCTTCCTCCGGCATTCTTTAATTCCTCATTCCTAATTCCTCATTCCTAATTATTCAATGCTTCTCCCACAACACTCCGTAAATCCCGCGCCACCTCTTCGATCGATCTCGAGGCGTCGATGACGTGCACGCGCTTCGGGTCGGCATCGTGCACGGCCTCAAAGCCCCGCGCGACGCGCTCGAAGAAGTCCTCCCGCTCGCTCTCCAGCCGGTCCGGCGGCGCGCCCTTGGCCATGCGCTCGCGGGCGGTGGCGCGGTCCAGCCGCAGAAGCAGCGTGACGTCCGGCTTCAATGCTCCGACTGCCGGCGCGTTTATTTGACGTACCAAATCCTCGCCGAGTTCACGCCCATAGGCCTGATAGGCGATGCTGGAATCCAAAAACCGGTCACAAATCACAATTTTGCCCGATTTGAGCGCCGGCTCGATGACCTCGCGCACGTGCTCCGCCCGGGAGGCGGCGTACAGCAGCGCCTCGCACTCGGCGGACATGCCCTTTGAATCCAGCGACAGTATCACCTCGCGGATGCGCTCGGAGATGGGGCAGCCGCCGGGCTCCCGGGTCAGCGCGACCTCGTAGCCCCACTGCGTAAGCCAGCTTTTCAGCCTGTCGATCTGGGTGGACTTGCCGCAGCCGTCGGAGCCCTCCAGCGTGACGAACAGCCCCCGGGGCACGTCCCCCTCCAGCAGCGCCTCCACCATGTCCGGCGACGCGGCGTAGACCTCGTCCGCGCCGGAATCCGCAAGCTCGCCGGGCACGGAATAGCCGTAATCCGCGCCCACGGCGTACATGCCCAGGGCCTTGGCCGCCTCGATGTCGAAGCAGCGGTCCCCCACCATGCACGCATCTTCGGGCTTCGCGCCCCCGGGCAGCGCCGCCATCAGCAGGTCCTTCTTGTCGGCGGAGTGCCGTTTCAGGTCCGTGCCGGAGATGGCGTCCAGGTATTTGTCGATGCCGAAGTATTTCGTCAGCCGCTCCAGCATCATCTGGGGCTTCGCCGAGGCCAGCGCCACGTAAGCCCCCCGGGCGTGCAGCGCCTTCAACAGCGCCGGGATGCCGGGGTAGAGGCTGGATTCGTAAAGCCCGATATCGATGTAGCGCTCCCGGTACACCGTGATGGCGTGCTCCGCCTGCGCGTCGGTCATGCCGAAGTATTTCATATAGCTGTCGTGCAGCGGCGGGCCGATGAAGCGGTTCAGCACCTCGACGTCCGGCACCGCGTAGCCCAGCTTTTCCGCGCTGTACGCGACGCTCTTGCGGATGCCGTCGCCCGTATCGGCAATCGTGCCGTCAAAATCAAATAAGTAATACCTGTGTTTCAAAACTATCCTTCCTTGCGCGATAATTATTTCAATTATATGAATTATTGTATCACAACATTATGACTTTTTGGAATACTTACTGTGAAAGTGCTGTTCTTCTTGCGGTTGCGCCGGGGGGCTCCGAATCATTTTTACAATAGGATGCTATTATTCAGAGTGGAGTTTGGAGAGTGGAGAGTGTAGATATGATTTGCCGCGCGAATACCCGGCGGATCGCAATCCACATCTCCCGCGAACAAATGGGTCCCATTACAGGAAAACATACCGGTTCGTTCCCAGGCATTCTATATCTCCACTCTCCACTCTTCACTCTCAACTCTCAAATCCCCGGAGGTTTTCAAAAATGAATGACCATACCTTACGCCTGATGGAGATGACCGCCAAGCCCTTCATCTGGCAGGAGCACACGCGCAAGATCATATTGACGGCGCTTCTGAGCATGGTGCCGATGTTCGAGGGCCGCTACGCCGTGACGGTGATGCTGGGCCTGGGCATGCCGCCGGTGTTCGCCTACCTGCTGGCGGTGACCGCGAGCTACGTGCCGGTGCCGTTCATACTGCTGCTGCTTCGGCCGGTGCTGGACTGGTTCTACACGCTGCCCATCAAGCCGGTGCGGGCCTTCGCCGCGTGGCTGGAGCGCCGCGCGAAGAGGAAGCGCGCGAGCATGCACGACAAAAAGAAGGGCGGCAAAAAGCGCTTCTCCCCGGACACCGCCGAGCTGATCGGGCTTTACCTGTTCGTGGCCTTGCCGGTGCCGGGCACGGGCGTGTGGATGGGCAGCGCCATCGCCACGCTGTTTGAGATGCCGCTGTTGAAGTCCGCGGTGGTCATACTGCTGGGCAACATGACCGCCTGCCTGCTGACCACGCTGATCACCACCGGCGTCATTGCGCTGGTCTGACACACATCCATGAAGATCTACACGGGCCGCGCCCATCTGCTGGAGGGCGCCATGATTGAAGCGGTGCGCGCGTCGATGCAAAATGATGTCGACGCGCACATCGTCGTGGTGCCGAAGCAGCTGACGCTGCAGACCGAGCGCGTGCTGCTGACGGCCCTTCGCCTGAAGGGCTCCTTTCAGTTACAGGTGTACAGCCCGGAGCGCCTGTGCGGGCGCATCTTTGAAGCGGCGGGCGCGCCGGACGGCGTCAGGATCGACGAGCGGGGCCGTGCGATGCTGGTGCGCTCCGCCATGCGCGCCTGCGGCGAGGCCCTCAGGCTGTACCGCGGCGCGGAGCACCGCCGGGGCTTTCCGGACCGCTGCGCCCGGCAGCTGGAGCTGATCCGGCAGGCGGGGCTGACCCCGGACAGGCTTCGCGCCTGCGCGGAGGCATCCGAGGGCCTGCTGGCCATGAAGCTCAGGGACCTCGCCCTGATCCAGGCCGAATACGAGGCGCTGATCGAGGGCCGCTTCCAGGACGGCGAGTCGGAATTCAACCACGCCGTGGCGCTGGCCGGGGGCGCGGACTTTTTGCGCCGCTGCGACGTCAGCTTCTTCGGCTTCGACCTGACCCCGCCCACGCTGCACCGCCTGATGGCGGCGGTGGGCGCGGTGTGCCCGGACACCCGGGTGTTTTTGCCGCTGGAAAACGACGAAGCCGCCACCGATTTCGACGTATTCCTGCCCCTCCAGCACAGCTACGAGCGGCTGTGCCATATCTGCGCGGACTTCGGAGCGCCGGTGACGCGCGTCCGGGTGGAGGCACCCGCCGCGCCGCCCTCGGAGCTTTCGCACCTGGCCCGGGAGCTGTTCGCCTTCCCGGCGCGCCGGTGGGAGGACGAGCCCCGGTCGATCCATATGACCGCCGCCCGCAATCCCCTGGAGGAATGCCGGTTCGCTGCGGCGCTGTGTAGGCGGCTGGCGATGCAAAACGGCTGGCGCTTCAACGACTTCATGATCCTCTGCCGGGATATCGAGGGCTATCACCAGCCCCTCCGGGAGGCGTTTCGCGTCTACGGCGTGCCCGTCTTCTTATCCTCCAGCCGCCCGGCGGCCCGGCACGGACTGGCGGAGTGCCTGCTGTCGGCGCTCAGGCTGTGCGAGGCGCGGCCCCAGCCCGAGGACGTATCGGCGCTTCTGCGCACCGGCTTCATGCCCGTCGATTCCGACGAGGCGGACCGCCTGCAAAACCACATCGTCAAATACGGCGTTCGCCCCTACGCGCTGTTCAAGCCGCTCAGGCGGGGCAGCGCGGCGGAGCTCGAGGCGCTGGAGCCCATACGCGCCCGCTTCGCCGAGCCGCTGAACGCCTTGAAGGGCCGACTCAAAAAGGCGAAGGACCTGCGGGGCCAGCTCGCCGCGGTGTTTCATTTTCTGGAGGATATCGACGCCGCCGGCCGCCTGCAGGCCCGCCTGGACGCGCTGGCCGAGGCGGGGCTTCGGGAGACCGCGGGCGAGGAGGCCCAGGTGTGGAACCGTTTGATCGGCGCGCTGGACCAGATGGCCTCGCTGATGGGGGATGAGCCGCTGCAAGTGTCCGAGCTTCGGGAGACGCTGTCGGAATCGCTGGAGGCGGCGATCATCAAGAACCTGCCCCAGTCCGACGACGCCGTGTTCGCCCAGACCACCGACCGGGTGGTGGCGCGGCCCGTGAAGGCGCTTTTGCTGCTGGGGGAGACGGACCGCTCCGGGGCCGACCCCGACGGGCTGTTCAACGCCGCCCAGCTCCAGACGGTGTCCCGGATGACCCGGACCTACCTGGGCTCCGACGACGACGAGCTGTCCCGCATGCGGCGCTTCTATCTGAAATCGGCGCTGGCCATGGCCTCGGACTGCCTGTGCGTCAGCTGGCCCCTGAGCGGCATGGACAACGCCGCCCAGCACCCAGGCCAGCTGACGGCCATGCTCCGGGAGCTCTTCCCGCGCCTGGCCGTCCGGGGCGGCGTGACCGGCGACGACCGGGTGGAGCGTATGCTGCGCTCCTCCCCGGAGGCCGCCATGGCCCGCGCCGATTTCAGATAGAAGCGCCGCATGCGGGACAGCTCGTCGTCGTCGGAGCCCGGGTTGGTCCGGGGCCTCCGGGACACCGTCTGGAGCGGGGCGGCGTTGAACAGCCCGTCGGG
>JAFRFY010000138.1 GCA_017434085.1 Clostridia bacterium | reverse complement strand
TCCTGTAATCATGGTTGAATTGGTGAAATATATCGCCCAGTCTCTGGTGGAAAAGCCCGAGGCCGTGGATGTGCGCGAGGTCGAGACCGAGGACAGCATCGTCATCGAGCTGCGGGTCGATCCCGAGGACATGGGCAAGGTGATCGGCAAACAGGGCCGCATCGCCAAGGCCATCCGTACCGTGGTGAAGGCCGCCTCCGTGAAGGTGCCCAAGCCGGTATTCGTGGAGATCATCTGATCGCGCCGTTTTGTGACCATTCGCCCGCGTGGCGGATGGTCATTTGTCAAAAAAGGAGGTTATCATCATGATCAGGGAAGCCATCGTGAAGATCGTGAACAAGGAGGATTTGAGCTACGACGAGGCCTACGCCGTGATGAACGAGATCATGTCCGGGGAGACGACCCCCACGCAGAACGCGGCGTTCCTGGCGGCGCTGTCCACCAAGAGCGCCCGGGCGGAGACCACGGACGAGATCGCGGGCTGCGCGGCGGCGATGCGGGACCACGCCACCCGGGTCACCACGGACCTGGAGGTCTTTGAGATCGTGGGCACCGGCGGCGACAATGCCCACAGCTTCAACATCTCCACCACCTCCGCGCTGGTGGCGGCGGCGGGCGGCATGAAGGTGGCCAAGCACGGCAACCGGGCGGCGTCGTCCAAGTGCGGCACGGCGGACTGCCTGGAGGCGCTGGGCGTGAACATACAGCAGAGCCCGCAGCGCTGCCTGGAGCTGCTTGACGAGGTGGGCATGTGCTTCTTCTTCGCGCAGAAATACCACACGTCCATGAAGTACGTGGGCGCCATCCGCCGGGAGCTGGGCTTCCGCACGGTGTTCAACATACTCGGGCCGCTGACCAACCCTGCCAGCCCCAAGCGGATGCTGCTGGGGGTGTACGACGAATACCTGGTGCAGCCGCTGGCGCAGGTGCTGATCAACCTGGGCGTGAAACGGGGCATGGTGGTCTACGGCCAGGACAAGCTGGACGAGATCAGCCTGTCGTCGCCCACCACCGTGTGCGAGTTCAAGGACGGCTGGTTCAAGAGCTACGTCGTCACGCCGGAGCAGTTCGGTTTCACGCGCTGCCAGAAGTCCGATCTGGTGGGCGGCACGCCGGAGGAAAACGCCCGGATCACCCGCGACATACTCAGCGGCGCGCGGGGCCCCAAGCGGGACGCGGTGCTGATGAACGCCGGCGCGGCGCTGCTGATCGGCGGCGTGGCGGACACGTTCGAGGCGGGGGTCCGTCGGGCGGCGGAGCTCATCGACTCCGGCAGCGCCATGCGGGTGCTGGAGAAGTTCATCGAGGTTTCCAACCGTCCGGAGGCGTGAGCATGAACATACTGGATCAACTGGCCGACTGCGCCCGGCAGCGGGTGGCGGCGTACAGGCGGGAAATCCCCGATCAGGCGCTTCACGCGATGGCCTTGGCCGTGCCCTCCCCGGAATTCGCCTTTGAGAAGGCGCTGAGCGGCGGGGACATCGCCTTCATCTGCGAGTGCAAGAAGGCGTCCCCCTCCAAGGGCCTGATCGCCCCGGACTTTCCTTACCTCGAAATTGCCCGGGACTACGAGGACGCCGGGGCCGACGCCATATCGGTGCTCACCGAGCCCAAATGGTTCCTGGGCCGGGACGAGTGGCTGGAGGCGATCGCCCGGCAGGCGGGGATCCCCGTATTGCGCAAGGATTTCACCGTGGATGAATACATGATCTGGCAGGCCCGGGCGCTGGGGGCGTCGGCAGTGCTGCTGATCTGCGCGATACTCGACCCGGAGGCGCTCAGGGACGACATCGCCCTCGCCGACGAGCTTGGGCTGTCCGCGCTGGTGGAGGCCCACGACGAAACGGAGGTGGAGACCGCGCTCAAAGCCGGGGCGCGGATCATCGGCGTCAACAACCGCAATCTGAAGGATTTCAGCGTGGACACCGGCAACAGCCGCCGCCTGCGGCAGATGATACCGCCCGGGGTGCTGTTCGTGTCCGAGAGCGGCGTGCGGGACGCCTCGGACGTGCGCCGCCTGCGGGAGATCGGCGCGGACGCCGTGCTGGTGGGCGAGGCGCTGATGCGTGCAAAAGACCGGCGGGCGAAGCTTATTGAGCTGAGGGGGACACCATGACGAGAATCAAGCTGTGCGGACTGACGCGCCCGGAGGACATCGAGGCGGCCAACGCGCTGATGCCGGAGTACACGGGCTTCGTGTTTGCGAAGAAGAGCCGCCGATACGTGGACCCGGACGGGGCCGCGGCGCTCAGGGCGATGCTCGCGCCCGGCATACGCGCCGTGGGGGTGTTCGTGCGGGAGCCGCCGGAGAAAGTGGCCGAGCTTCTGGATCAGGGGATCATCGACATCGCCCAGCTCCACGGCGGGGAGGACGACGGCTACATCGCCCGCCTGCGCGCCCTGACGGATCGGCCGATCATACAGGCCTTCCGGATCGACGGCCCTGCGGACGTGGCCCGCGCGCTGCAGAGCCCCGCGGACGCCATACTGCTGGATTCCGGCGCGGGCGGCACCGGCACGGCCTTCGACTGGTCGCTGCTCAGGGACATCCGGCGGCCGTGGTTCCTCGCGGGCGGGCTCGACCCGGAGAACGTGCAGAGCGCTGTCGCGCGCCTCCGCCCCTGGGCGGTGGACGTGTCCTCCGGCATCGAGACCGGCGGCGCAAAGGACCCCTCAAAGATGGCGGCCTTCGTCAGGCGCGTTCGGGGAGGATAAATACAGACTTTTCACGCATTCTTCGCGCACTTTTTCATGCCCACGGTGGTGTAGCAGATCACCTTATCGAAGGCCAGCAGCATCGCAGGGAGCAGCACGATCACGACCACCATGCTGATCAGCGCGCCGCGGGCCAGCAGTATGACGATGGCGCGGATCATATCCACATTGGAGTACAGCGCCACGCCCACGGTGGCCGCGAACAGGCTCAAACCGCTGGTGATGATGGACACCAACGACGACCGGTGCGCCGCGGACACGGCCTCGCGCTTGCCCTTGCCGGACTGGCGCTGGCGCACGTAGTGGGTGGTCATCAGTATGGCGTAGTCCACCGTCGCGCCCAGCTGTATGGTGCCCACCACCACGGGGGCCACGAAGGGCTGGTGCACGCCGGTGTAGTAGGCCCAGGCCATGTTGATGAATATGGCGAACTCGATGACGGTCACCAATATCGCCGGCAGCGTCAGCGACTTGAACACCAGCATGACGATAATGAATATGGCCGCCACGGAGATGGTGTTGACGGTCACCAGGTCCACGGAGGTGACGTCCTCCAGGTCCTTCATCAGCGGCGCCTCGCCGATCACCATGGACTTGGGATCGTAGCTGCGGGCGATCTCCTGTATGCTGGCGATTTGGGCGTTGACCTCGGGGGTGGCGGCGGAGTAGTCCGAGCACACCATCATCAGCTCGTTGTCCTTCGTGCGCAGCTTGGAGGTCAGCTTTTCGGGCAGCATGTCCTCCGGCAGCAGGTCGCCGGTGAAGCTGTTCATCCCCAGCACCCACTGCACGCCGTCCACCTGCTCGATCTCATCCATCATCCTGGTCTTGTCCCTGGCGGAGAGCTGGCTGTCCACCATCAGCACGTGGACGTTGCTCATGTTGAATTCCTCGGACAGCTTCTTGTTGGCGATGGCGCTGTCCAGCGTGTCGGGCAGGCCCTTGTCGATGTTGTAGTAGAGCTGCACGCCGTTGTTGCCCTTGAAGGCCGGGTAGATCACCAGCAGGAAGATCACGATCCATACCCCGGCGTGCTTCATGATGAAGTCGGACACGCCGTCCATGCTCGGCAGGAACGCGCGGTGCCGGGTCTTTTCGATCAGCCCCTCGAAGGTCAGTATCATGGCGGGCAGGAAGGTGATGCAGCACAATACGCCGATCACCACGCCCTTGATCATGACGATGCCCAGGTCCTTGCCCAGGGCGAAGGTCATGAAGATCAGCGCCGCGAAGCCCGCCACCGTGGTGACGGAGGACCCTATGACCGACACGAAGGTCTCCGATATGGCCACGCCCATGGCCTCGTTGCGGTCCTCGTGTTCCTCGCGCGCCGCCTCGTAGCTGTGCAGCAGGAATATGGAGTAGTCCATCGTGACGCCCAGCTGCAACACCGCCACCAGCGCCTGGGTGATGTAGGAGATCTGCCCCAGGAACACGTTGGTGCCCATGTTGTACACGATGGCCACGCCGATGCTGGACAGAAACAGGAACGGCACCACGAAGGAGGTGGTGGTGAGCGTCAGCACCAAGAGCGACAGCAGCGCGGCGATGACCACGTACACCGGCATCTCCTGCATGGCCAGGTTCTTGATGTCCGTGACGATGCCCGCCATGCCGCTGATGTAGCACTGCTTGCTGACGATGGCGCGCATGTCGGCGATGGCCTTCATGGTGTTCTCGGAGGATGTGGTGTTGTCAAACAGGGCGATCATCATGGTGGCGTCGTCGTGGAAGAATATGTCGCGCACCCGCTTGGGCAGCATGGCCTCGGGCATTTCGATGCTCAGGGCGTCGTCATACCACAGCACTTCCTTCACGTGCTCCACGCCCTCGAGCCGCTTCTCCAGCGCGGCGGTGTCCTTCTTCTTCATGCCCTCGACGATGATCATCGAGAACGCGCCGGAGCCGAAGTCCTCCACCATCACATCCTGGCCGTAGACCGTGTCCAGGCTGTCGGGCAGATAGCTCAGTATATCGTAATTGACTTTGGTCCTCAGGTAGCCGATGCCGGAGGGCACCAGCAGCGCCACGGCCAGTATGATCACCAGTATCCTGAACCTGGCGATGAGTTTACCGATCTGCTTCAAGTTCAAAGCCTCCAATGATGTCAACATACGTCTCCCGCGCGCCGGGATTTGGGCCCGGAACGCGCGGGAGCGTGCGTTTTATTCCTCTTCGACGCCCTCGGTCTTGATCAGGAACTGCGTCAGGGCGGTCTTGCCCTCGACGTTGCCGGCGTAAGCGCCATAATCCCGCATCACGTCGACCATGGCGTGCGCGCGGTCGGACACCGTTCCGAGGTCGTTGTCGACGTAGTCGATCACCTTCTGGACCGCCTCCTCATTGAAGGTCTCCAGGCCGTCCCTCAGCGATTGCATGCCCTCGTGGAGCTCCTTCGCGCCGTCGAGCAGGGTGCTCGCGCCCTCGTCGAGCTGATGCGCGCCGTCCGACAGGTCGAGCGCGCCCAGGTCCAGCAGCTCCGCGCCGTCCAGCAGGTCGCCCGCGCCGTCCAGCAGCGCCTGAGTGCCCTCCAGCAGGTCGCCGGTGCCGTCGCTCAACTGCTCCGCGCCGTCCACAAGGCTCACGGTGCCGTCGCTCAGCTGCGCCGCGCCGTCGTAGAGCTCCGCCGCGCCGCCAGAGAGCTGGCTCGCGCCTTCCTCCAGCGCGCCCGAGCCCTCGTCAAGCTGCTGCACGCCGCTGAGCAGGTCCCCCGAGCCGCTGTGGATGGTCCGCGCGCCGTCCGCCGCCTGGCCCACCGCCGCGGTGTAATCCTGGACGCCGTTGTAGAAATCCTCCACGTCCGCCAGGTCGCGCTTCAGGTCGGCCAGCGTGGTGTAGGCCTCGCCGTCCTTGCCGTTTTCCTCCAGGGCGTCCGCCACCGCGTTCAGGTAGGCGGGCTTGTGCTTCTGGTCCTCGATGTTCTCCTCGATGATCCGCTTAACCTTGCCGGAGCACATCTGCTCGGAGATCGTGGATTCGATCAGCTTGCGCACCTTCTTGGTCTTCATCTGCTTCTTGACATTTTCGTCGATCAGCTTTTTGACCATGTCGGAACCCATCTGCTTCTCGATTTCGGCCTCCACCATCTGCCTGACGGTGTCGCTGGCCATCTGCTTTTCGATTTCCGCGTCGATCTGGGATTTCACCGCGTCGGAGGCCATCTGCTTGTCCGTCTCCGCGGCGATCAGCGCCTGGGTGTCGGGGGAGGCGAGCTGCTGCTGATAGGCTTCCTCGATCTGCGATTTCACCGCGTCGGAGGACAGCTTTTCCTCGATCAGCGCCTGGATCTGCGCCTCGCTCATGCCCTTCAGCGTCGCCCGGACCTGCTGCTCCACCTTCTGACGCGCGGCGGCGGTCACCTTTTCCCGCACGATCCTCTCGCCCTCGGCCTTGGCCGCGGCGCTGTTTTCGGGATCCGCCATCTGCTCCCGGACCTTCTGCTCGATGATCGGAGCCGCCTTCGCTTTGATCTCCGCCTGTACCGCGTCGGACCGCATCTGCCTTTCCACCTCGGCGTTGATCTGGCTCTGCACCCCGGGGGACTGCATCCGCTTATTCACCTCGGCGTCGATCAGCGCCTGCGTGTCGGCCTCCTCGGCATGCGCTACGAACAGCGACAGCAGCGCGATCTGCGCCTCGGGCGCCGGTTCGGGCGCGGGCGCGGGGGCTTCCGCCTTGGGGGGATCGGGTTTCTTCTCCTCCTTCGGGGGATCGGGCTTCTTCTCCTCCTTCGGCGGATCGGGTTTCTTCTCCTCCTTGG